>CAZRTM010000042.1:10100-31652 GCA_964602995.1 uncultured Ardenticatenaceae bacterium | reverse complement strand
CTCCCGCTTCGCCATCCGCGAAGGTGGGCTCACCGTCGGCGCTGGCGTCATTACTAAGATTTTAGATTAGGCGAAAGATAGGAAAGGGGCGTTGAAACAAAATTCAACGCCCCTCTTACTGAGGACGTATGGCTAAACAAAAAATTCGCATTCGGTTGAAGGCTTACGATCATCGCGTTCTTGACCAGTCGGCGCAGCGCATTGTAGGGACCGCAGAGCGGACCGGCGCAACGGTTGTCGGACCGGTGCCGTTGCCGACACGGATAGAGCGCTTCACTGTGCGTCGTGGCCCGTTTATTGACAAAGATGCACACGAACATTTCGAGATTCGCACGCACAAGCGCATGATCGACGTGCTCAATCCTGATTCTAAGACGATTGATACGCTGATGCGGCTAAATCTGCCCGCCGGCGTGGACATTGAAATTCAAATATAACGTATTGGATGCTGACGTATCCAGGCTATCGATTGGCAGGTTAGTTGCGATGTCGGATGTTGGTTTGTTAGTTGGTTAGTCGGCTGGTTCGGTTCTTATAACAGGAACCAGCATACTAACAAACTAACAAGCTGAGCACCCACAGACCAACACCAAGCCATTATTTCTAGAAGTTAATAAGTGAAAGAGGATGATGCAACCCTTGCCTGGTGGTTGACAGTCCTTGGAGGTTGCCGTGAAAGCACTACTAGGCTACAAGGTCGGCATGACCCAGATCATTGAAGAAGACGGGACCGCTGTGCCGGTTACCGTCATTCAGGCTGGGCCGTGCTATGTGACACAGATTAAGACAGTTGATAGCGAAGGTTATGAAGCGCTCCAGATTGGTTTCGATGAGGTGCCCGAGAGACGCCTGACGAGAGGCCAGTTGGGCCACCTGGGTCAACTGAAGCGGGATGACAAGCATCCCCGGCGTAAAGGCAACATAGGTGTGCCGCCTGTGCGCCACCTGCGCGAAGTTCGCACCAGGAAGATCGGTGATTACGAGCTGGGCCAGGAGCTTACGGTTGAGCAGTTCGCCAAGGGCGAGCGTGTAGACGTTACCGGTAAGAGCAAAGGCCACGGTTTTACAGGCGTTATCAAGCGTCATGGCTTCGGCGGCGGCCCCAAGACACACGGTCAGTCCGACCGCTGGCGCGCCCCTGGTTCCATTGGCGCTACTTCCGGTATGGCGCGTGTCATGAAAGGTTTGCGCATGGCCGGGCGCAGTGGAAACGAAACGAGCACATCCCAGAACCTGGAAGTTGTTCGCGTGGACCCTGAGCGAAATCTGATTGCTGTCAGAGGTTCGGTGCCGGGTGCGAAGGGCGGTCTGGTAATGATCCGGGACGCCAGGAAAGAGTAGAGCGGCTAGGACGAACACAGAGGAGATTTCGTGATGGAAGTACCGGTGATAAATAGAGAAGGCCAGGAAGTAAACCGTGTTGAGCTTCCTGCTGCTATTTTTAAAGCAAAAGTAAACCGAGGCCTGATGCACCAGGCGTTGGTGCGCCAACTGGCAAATGCTCGCCGCGGCACGCACAAGACGAAAGGGCGCGGCGACGTCCGCTATTCTACAGCGAAGATTTATCGCCAGAAGGGCACTGGCCGTGCACGTCATGGCAGCCGGCGCGCCCCGATTTTTGTGGGTGGCGGCATTGCCCACGGGCCAAAGCCACGCAGCTATCGCAAGAAGATGCCTCGTCAGATGCGGCGCGCTGCTCTGCGCTCGGCACTGTCGGCTAAGGCGGAGGCTGGTGACATCATCGTGATCGATGAAATCACGATGGATCGTCCAAAGACCAAGGAAATCGCTACACTGCTGCGAGACCTGGTTGGTGGCGACTACAGCACGTTGCTGCTGATGGCTGCGAGTGATGAGAATGTAGAAAGGTCGGCGCGTAATCTGCCCAATGTCAAGACATTGAACGCTCTTTATCTGAACATTCGGGACCTGTTGGGCTATGACAAGATTGTCATTCCTGTGGCAGCTCTCGATGTTATCGATAGTTACCTGGGCGAGCAGACAGAGCTTTACGTACTGGCTGAGGAAGACGAGGAGGAATAAGAAGATGCATTGGCGTGAAGTTATCAGACGACCAGTGATCACTGAGAAGTCCAATATTCTGGCCTCGGAGGAAAACCAGTACACATTTGTGGTTGATCCACGAGCCAACAAGGTGCAGATAAAGCAGGCTGTGGAGCTGGCATGGCCCGAGGTTACCGTGGAAAAGGTTCGCGTAGCAAATATGCCGGCCAAGCGAGCGCGTCGTTGGCGACGCATGACAACGCGTAAGGCTGGCTGGAAAAAGGCCATCGTGACTCTGGCTCCCGGCTCGAGCATTGATTTGTTTGAAGGTGTTGCTTAGATAGGAGTTTGATTGAGCAGGGACGATGATTCTGATGCAGGTGTGGGTCTCGTTCCCACCGCCGAGGAATCTGGCGCCCGTCTCTGGAGGTAAGTAATGGGAGTAAAAGTTTACAAACCCACTTCGCCTGGCCGCCGCAGTATGAGCGGCCCAACATTTGAAGAAGTAACGCGCACCAAGCCAGAGAAATCTCTGGTAAGTGGGCTGCGCAAGCGTGGTGGCCGCAACTTCCGTGGCAAGATTACGATCCGCCACCGGGGCGGCGGTCACAAGCGTCGCTACCGTCAGATTGATTTCAAGCGGGACAAGAAAGGTGTTCCCGCTCGCGTAGCGACCATTGAGTACGATCCCAACCGCTCCGCGCGCATTGCTTTGCTGAATTACGTGGATGGCGAGAAGCGATACATTGTTGCTCCGCTCGGTCTGCGTGTCGGTGATCGGGTTATCAGCGATGACCGGACCGAGATTCGCCCTGGTAACACGATGCCGATGAAAAACATTCCGACCGGCACCCAGGTACACAACGTGGAGCTATATCCGGGACGCGGTGGCCAGATGGTGCGTGCGGCAGGTACGTCGGCGCAGATTATCGCCAAGGAAGGCAATTATGCGACGCTACGCCTGCCTTCGGGCGAGGAACGGCTGGTCCACCAGGAGTGCCGTGCCACAATTGGCCAGGTTGGCAATGTGGAGCACGGCAATATCAGTCTGGGTAAGGCCGGACGCAAGCGCTATCTGGGCATTCGACCGGGTGTTCGCGGCTCGGCAATGTCGCCACGCGACCATCCTCATGGTGGTGGTGAGGGCCGCTCGCCGATTGGTATGCCCAGCCCCAAGACACCGTGGGGTAAGCCGGCAATGGGTAAGCGTACCCGCCGCAATAAGAGCACTGATAAGTATATCTTCCGTCGTCGTTCGAAGAAGCGCCGGTAAGGAGTTGGATTTAGTATGGGACGTTCACTAAAGAAAGGGCCTTATGTAGACCCGAAACTCTTGGAAAAAATTGAAGATCTGAACAAGGCCAATCGCCGTCAGGTGGTTCGCACCTGGTCGCGGGACAGCACAATCTTCCCGCAGATGGTCGGGCATACGATTGCCATACATGACGGCCGGCGCCACGTTCCGATCTATATTACTGAGACTATGGTAGGCCATAAGTTGGGCGAATTCGCGCCGACCCGCACATTCCGCGGTCATATGCGTGAAGCCCGGGCCGAACGCAAGACACGGGTAGGACGATAACGATGGCTGAGCGATTTGAAGTAAAAGCAGTCGCACGGTACATCCCCATGACCCCCCGTAAGGTGCGCCTTGTGGTGGATGCTGTGCGAGGCAAGGACGCGCGCGAGGCGTTGGACACGCTGCGTTTCATGCCTCATGCTGCTGCAGAACCGGTTTACAAAGTGCTCCGGTCGGCAGTGGCAAATGCTGAAGAGAACTATGGTCTGGAGATTGACGAACTTTTTGTCAGCCGCATTCATGCTGATGAAGGACCACGTCATCGCCTGGCGCCGTATGGTGGTCGTTTCGCGGGCCGCGGTCGTTTTCGGCGGATAATCAAACGCTCGACTCACGTTACGGTGTACCTCGCAGAGCGTGATGTTGTTGATTATGAGTAAAGCTAGCTTGAGAGTAAGGAGGCGCGACGTTGGGTCGTAAAGTACATCCTATCGGTTTTCGCCTGAAGGCGATCCGTGACTGGAACACGCGTTGGTACGCAGAAGGCGAGCGTTATCGCGATTTATTGCATGAAGATTTCGCCATTCGCCACCTGATCCGGGAAGAGCTGCCGCATGCTGGCATCTCTCAAATTGAGATCGAGCGATTTCCCAACCAGGTGCAGGTCACGGTCTGGACGTCGAAACCGGGTATCGTAATTGGACGCAAAGGCGCTACAGTGAAGGCACTGCGGGGCCAGTTGCGTGAATTGACCGGGAAATCGGTCAAGTTAGAAGTTGAAGAAATAGCAGATCCTGATCTGGATGCACGGCTTGTAGCAGAGAACATTGCGCAGCAGCTCGAACGCCGTATTTCACACGGCCGGGCGATGAAGCGCGCAGTGAGTCAGGCTATGCGGCAAGGGGCAGAAGGGATTCGTATTGAAGCCTCCGGCCGTCTCTCCGGCGCTGAAATGGCGCGTACTGAGAAGGTATGGGACGGACAGGTGCCCCGCAACACAATTCGGGCCAACATTGATTATGGCCAGACCGAAGCAGAGACCACCTTTGGCCAGATTGGCGTGAAGGTGTGGATCTACAAGGGCGAAGTGTTGCCGCAGAAACAGGAAGCAACCGACGTCTACATCAGTGAGTGACGTAAGTCGGAGTAAGCAACCATGTTAATGCCAAAACGCGTTAAATATCGTAAACAGTTCCGCGGCCGTATGAGAGGCATGGCTAAGGGTGGCACTGAGTTGCAGCAGGGTGACTTTGGGCTGCAGGCCCTTGAACCCGGTTGGGTTACCAGCCGTCAGATTGAGGCCATGCGCCGTGCGGTTACCCGCCACATGCGCCGCCGTGGTAAATATTGGATCCGTATCTTCCCCGACAAGCCTGTGACGGCCAAGCCGGCTGAAACACGCATGGGGAAGGGTAAGGGTAATGTTGACCATTGGGTCGCGGTTGTGAAACCAGGACGTATCATGTTTGAGATTGGTGGTGTGCCGGAAGACACAGCCCGTGAGGCTCTGCGCCTCGCCAGCTACAAGCTGCCCATCAAAGCTCAAATCGTTTCACGGGAGGATAAGCTGTAATGGCACATATCGTCGAATTACGTGAAATGTCTGATGATCAATTGGAGGAGCGCCTGGAGAATCTGCACGAGGAGATTTTCAATCTTCGTTTCCAGAACGCATCTGCTCGCCTGGAAGACACAACGCGCTTGCGCCATGTGCGGCGCGAGATCGCCCAGGTGAAGGAAGTGCTGCACAAGCGCGCCCTGGCGGTGTCAGCGGCGGCTGAACAGCCTGAGATCCAGGATGTCCTTAGCGGCAAGAAATGGCAGGCGCAGGCACGCTATATCTACCAGGATTCTGCCTGGGAAGTGACCTTCCAGGATGGTAATGGGAAGGAGATCGCGACGGCTCAGGTGGATCTCAACCAGAAGCGCTCCAAGGGCAAGAAGAAGTCGAAGCCCAAGACCGGGAAACAGCTGGTCAAGAGCTACGAAGTGACAGGTTAGTGAAATGAGAGAACACCGCAAGCTTCTCACTGGTGTCGTAACCAGTGACAAGATGGACAAGACGATCGTGGTCGAGGTGACCACGGCCAAGCGGCACCCGCTCTATGAGAAGGTTGTGCGCCTGAAGAAGAAGTATAAGGCGCATGATGAGAACAATGAAGCCCGGATTGGGGACCGCGTTGAGATTATTGAGTCAAAGCCGTACAGCCGCCACAAGCGGTGGGCGCTCGTCTCTGTGCTGGAACGCTCAGAGCTATAAGAGGAGACGGTCATGATTCAACAGGAAAGTCGTTTGAAAGTAGCCGACAATTCGGGCGCCCGTGAGCTTCTGGTCATTCAGGTGACCGGCGGTTCCCGGCGTAAGTATGGCAGCGTGGGTGACATTGTAGTCGCCACAGTGAAGAAAGCGGCGCCAAATTCGCAGGTGAAGAAAAGCTCTATAGTGCGTGCGGTGATTGTGCGTACGAATAAGGAGTACCGGCGCGACGATGGCAGCTATATTCGTTTCGACGATAACGCTGCCGTGTTGCTGAATGGTGACACACAGTTGCCTGTGGGCACGCGCATTTTCGGCCCGGTTGCTCGCGAGCTACGCGATCAAGGGTTTGGCCGGATTCTTTCCCTGGCTCCGGAAGTACTATAGAGGTTTGCGCCGCGACCATCGGTAAGTTGTGAAGAGGTAGTGACGATGCGTATTAAGAAAGGTGATCAAGTAGAAGTTATCGCGGGCAACTATAAAGGGATCCGTGGTGAAGTGACGCGGGTTATTCCGCGTAAACGGCGGGTGGTCGTGAAAGGTGTGAACCTCGTCAAGAAGCACCAGCGCCCGCGCCCCGGTGGCCGGACACAGGTTCAGGGTGGCATCATTGAGTTTGAAGCGCCGATTGATGCTTCTAATGTGATGTTGATTGACCCTGAGACCAACAGGCCCACCCGCGTCGGTATCAGATTTGACGAATCTGGGCGGAAGATCCGTTACGCAAAGCGTAGCGGAGCTGCCATCGATTAAGAATTATTATTGTGTGATCCTGTGGTGAGCCAGGCAGCGTAAGTGGTGTGTCCTGTCCATTTGCAACCAGGCGCTCCAGTATAGCTGGCCTGCCACTCAGCGCGGAGATAGAGAATGGCTGAATTTAAACCGTTACCAGAGCAGTACAAGGAAGATATTGTACCGGCTCTAATGAAAGAATTTGAATACAGTAGCATCATGCAGGTGCCGCGTGTTGAAAAGGTCGTCATCAACGTGGGGCTGGGTGAAGCTCTGGAGAATGCCAAGGCAATTGAGTTTGCGATGAACGACTTGATGGCTATTACCGGTCAGCGACCGGTGGTGACACGGGCTAAGAAGTCGATTGCCAGCTTCAAGTTACGCGAAGGCCGGGCGATTGGCATGAAGGTGACGTTGCGAGGCGAGCGCATGTGGAGCTTCCTGACACGGTTAATACATGTTGCTTTGCCCCGTACCCGCGATTTCCAGGGTGTGTCACCCGACTCATTTGATGGGCGTGGGAACTATACGCTGGGCATTCGTGAACAGTTGATCTTCCCGGAAATCGAATATGACAAGATTGACAAGCTGCGCGGAATGGAAGTGTCAATCGTGACTTCCGCGGAGACTGATGAGGAAGGACGACACCTGCTCCAATTGCTGGGCATGCCGTTCCGAGAGAGCTAAGGAGTGAGAACGAAATATGGCTAAAAAGTCTATGACTGCGCGCGAGAAGAACCGCAAATTTGACGTACGGGTACGCAACCGTTGTCAATATGTGGACCCGCGCTCGGGCAAGGTTTGCGGCCGCCCGCGCGGCTATATGCGCCGTTTTGGGCTGTGCCGCATTCACTTCCGTGAAGAGGCGCTGAAAGGGAATATTCCCGGCGTGGTCAAATCTAGTTGGTAACAGGAAATAAACCATGTCGATGAGTGATCCTATTGCAGATATGTTAACGCGGGTTCGCAACGCACTGCAGCGCCAACACCCGGCGGTTTCGATGCCCCATTCCAAAGAGAAAGAAGCAATTGCTCGTGTCTTGAAGGAAGAGGGGTACATCGAAGATTTTGAGGTGTTGCCCGAAAAGCCGTTCTCTGTGTTGCGTCTTACGCTGAAATACGTTGGCGATCGTCGTGATCGCCGCGCTGTCATCACCAATTTGGAGCGCGTGAGCAAGCCAGGCCGGCGCATTTATGTGGGCCGTAATGAGATCCCGTGGGTGCTGAATGGTATGGGCATTGCCATCCTGACCACTTCCCACGGCATCATGACTGGGCAGCAGGCGCGTCGCCGGGGTGTTGGCGGTGAAGTGTTATGCAAGGTCTGGTAGTGGAGGTGTTTGATGTCTCGCATTGGTAAGGCACCGATTCCGGTTCCCGATGGCGTCAAAGTTGCAATTGACGGCAACCGCGTGTCGGTAAGTGGTTCGAAAGGCTCTCTGGAGCAGTCGTTCCACCCTGACATGCAGATTGTGCTGGATAATGGCACGCTGACCGTCGAGCGCCCCAGCGATTCGCAGGAACATCGTTCTCTGCACGGCCTGACACGCTCGTTGCTGTCCAATATGGTTCAGGGCGTGAGTGGCGGGTTTGAGAAACGGCTGCAGGTCGAGGGTGTTGGTTATCGTGCCGATATGAGCGGCAATACGCTTGTGCTCAACGTTGGTTACTCGCATCCCGTGGAGTTTGAACCGCCAGCAGATGTGTCTTTCGCTGTAGAAGATCGTGGTAAGACCGTCATTGTCAGCGGCATTGATAAGCAAGTTGTCGGTGAGATCAGCGCAAAGATTAGAAAGACAAGACCGCCGGAGCCTTATAAGGGCAAGGGAATTCGCTATGAAGGCGAACACGTGCGTCGTAAGGCCGGTAAGGCGGGTAAGGTTTAAGAGGTGAGAGGTACTTATGTCGGCTGAAACAAGAGAAGCTCGTAAGCGCCGTCATCGCCGTATTCGTGCAAAGATTTCAGGTACGGCCGAGCGTCCGCGTCTCAATGTCTTCCGCAGCCTGGACAACATCTATGCTCAGCTCATCGACGATGAGATGGGGCACACGATGGCGGCGGCTTCTACCCTGGAGTCAGAACTGGCTTCTGAATTAGAGGGAAAGTCAAAGAAAGAGCAGGCGGCGGTTGTTGGTCGCGCCATTGCAGAGCGCGCGCTGGACGCCGGGATTCGTGAAGTGGTCTTCGACCGTGGTGGTTATCCTTACCATGGCCGCGTGAAAGCGGTGGCCGAAGCTGCTCGCGAAGCTGGCCTGAAGTTTTAGAAGGAGAACGGAATGGGACAAAGACGGCAATATCGGGACACTGATCGTCCTGAGCTAGATGAGCGTATTATCGACATCAACCGTGTCGCAAAAGTTATCAAGGGCGGTCGCCGTTTCGCTTTCCGGGTTGTCGTCGTGGTCGGCGATAACCGGGGCAGTGTGGGCTTTGGCATTGGCAAGGCTCGTTCGGTGCCAGATGCAATTCGCAAGGCGCTGGACAATGCACGCAAGGCTATGGAGCCGGTGGCGATGGTCGGGAATACAATTCCCCATGAGATCATGGGTGAATATGGCGCAGCTCGCGTTTTGCTGAAGCCAGCGGCGCCCGGTACCGGTGTTATCGCCGGTGGCGCCGTGCGTCAGGTTCTGGAAGCAGCCGGGTATCGTGACATCCTGTCCAAGTCGTTGGGCAGCCAGAACGTTCTGAACATAATTGGCGCGACGATTAATGGTTTGCATCGCCTGAAGGATACGGAAGAAGAAGCGCGCAACCGGGGCAAGCACCCCAATGAGGTGGCCCCGTTCTGGAGTCGGAACTATGGCTAAGAAGTTGCGAATTACTTACGTGAAAAGCGCAATCGGATATAACAAACGGCAGAAGGGCACAATTGAGGCCCTCGGCCTGCACAAGCTCTATCAGACGGTAGAGCATGACGATTCGCCCGTGATTCGGGGCATGATTAACAAAGTTGTTCATTTAGTGGAAGTCGAAGAGGAAGAATAAGATGAAGTTAAACGATCTGCGTCCGGACCAGGGGTCCAAAAAGCAGCGGAAGCGAGTGGGTCGTGGCACCGGGTCTGGTCATGGCAAGACGGCCGGCCGCGGCACCAAGGGACAGGGCGCTCGGAGCGGTGGCGGTAAAGGCCCCTATTTTGAGGGTGGTCAGTTGCCCCTCGTGCGGCGCTTACCCTATAAGCGTGGTTTTACTAACCCGAGGAAGATCTTTTACCAGCCGGTGAACGTTGGCGATCTGGCAGGCTTTGAAGAAGGCACCGATGTTGATCCGGTCGTGCTGGCTATTGTGGGTCTGATCAAGGAAGCAGAAAAGCCGCTCGTCATTCTGGGCGACGGCAGTCTGGATGTAGCGCTGAACATTAAGGCCCATCGCTTCTCGAAATCCGCCAAGGAGAAAATTGAGAAGGCTGGCGGCAGCGTTGAGATTCTGCCGCTGGAGTAAGCCCTGCGACAGGCGCCGGAGAAATAACCTGGTTCTGGCGCCAGGGACTGCTTAAAGACAGTTAATGAACGAGGAACTTTTATGATCGAGTCATTACGCAACGCCTTCGCTTTGCCCGATCTGCGCCGGCGAATTTTGTTTACGGTCTTCATGCTGGTGATTTATCGGCTGGTGGCCAATATTCCAGTTCCCGGTGTGAATCTTCAGGCGTGGCTGGCTTTCACCACCGGTGCGGGGGCGGGTAACCGCTTCATCGACATGCTTGACTTGCTGTCGGGAGGCGCTGTCCGCAACTTCTCGGTGATGGCGATGGGCGTTTATCCATACATTACGGCGTCCATTATTATCCAGCTGCTGACGCCCATCATTCCACAACTGGAAGAGATGGCTTCTGAAGGTGAGCAGGGGCGTAACCGGCTCAATAAGATTACGTACTATATGACTGTGCCTCTGGCGCTATTGCAGGCTGTCGGCCAGATTCGTCTGATCGGTTTCAGCCTGGGTGGGCTGGAACAGATCATGCCTTTCTTCGGCTTCACACCTGCTTCCCATATTCTGCCGACGCTGACGACGTTGCTGGCGATGACGGGTGGTACGATGTTTGCCATCTGGCTGGGTGAGCAGATCACGGAAGAAGGCATTGGCCAGGGTGTATCGCTGATTATCTTCAGCGGTATCATTGCTGGCATTCCGGAGAACCTGGTGCAGTTGTTTGCTCCCGGAGTCGATGAGACAGCGCGTATCTTTACGATTATTGCTTTTCTCATCCTGACTCTGGCCACTGTGCTGGTGATTGTGGTGGTGCAGGAAGGGCAGCGCAGGCTGCCGGTGCAGTATGGGCGTCGTGTGCGTGGCCGGAAGGTCTATCAGGGTCAGAGTACCCATATTCCCCTCAAGGTGAATACGGCAGGCATGATCCCGATTATCTTTGCCCAGTCACTGCTCATTTTCCCGGCGCTGATTGCGCAGTTCTTTGTGAACCCTGGAAGCACCAGTTTTGTTTCAAGGATCGCCACCTGGATTAGTACAACGTTCGGCGAAGCAAACACATTCTTCTACTGGTTCTTTTACTTCCTGCTGGTTGTGGGCTTTACCTTCTTCTACACAGACGTGATGGTGCAGCAACAGAACCTGGCACAGACATTGCAGCGGCAGGGTGGTTTTATCCCAGGTATCCGGCCTGGACGGCGGACTGAGTCGTATATCATGTCGGTCGTGCGCCGGATTACGTTGGTCGGCGCTATCTTCCTGGGAATCGTGGCTATCTTGCCGGGCATCATGCAGCTGATCGGGTCGCTATTGCAGATCCCGGAACTACAACAGAGTGCTGTGGTGGTTGATGGTGCGGGGCTGATCATTGTCGTCGGTGTGGTCATCGACACCATGCGCCAGCTCGAAGCTCAGTTGTTGATGCGTCATTACGAAGGATTTATTGGGTAAGGTCAAGTTTGCATGGCAACCTACGTTGTACTGATGGGTGGTCCGGGCGCCGGCAAAGGCACCCAGGCCAAGAAACTGCAGGAAGAGCTCGGGTTACCGCAGATATCGACCGGAGACTTATTCCGCGAGAACCTTAAGAACGAGACTGAGCTGGGCCAGTTGGCCAAGCGGTACATGGACCAGGGCGAGCTGGTTCCAGATGAAGTGACGGTTGGAATGGTGCGTGAGCGCCTCTCGCGGCCGGATACGGCCAACGGGGCCATCTTTGATGGCTTTCCGCGCACCATCGCCCAGGCCGAAGCGCTGGAGGAACTGCTCGCGGAAAGTGGTGAACGCGTGAATGTGGTTCCTTACATTCACGTGGACCGCGACCTGCTGTTGAAGCGTCTTTCTGGCCGTTGGACGTGCCCCATCTGTGGGCGGGTCTATCACGTGCTGTTCAATCCGCCTGAGCAACCGGGCGTGTGCGACGTCGATGGTGGTGAACTTTACCAGCGCGACGACGACACGGAAGAAACCCAGCGCCGGCGCATTGAAGTGTACTTTGAGCAGACGGCGCCATTGCTTGATTATTACCACGACAAGGGATTGCTGGTGGAGATTGACGGTGAGCAGTCAATCGAAGAAGTCTATCGGGATCTCTCACAGGTGATCACAGAAGCGTAATGATTATCCTGAAGTCGCGGTCGGAAATTGAGCTGATGCGCGAAGCTGGGCGCATCACAGCCCGGGTCCTGGATGCCATTCGCGAAATGGCCAGACCGGGAGTGACGACGGCCGAGCTGGATTCGATGGCCG
Organism: uncultured Ardenticatenaceae bacterium; assembly: GCA_964602995.1. GTDB lineage: Bacteria > Chloroflexota > Anaerolineae > Promineifilales > Promineifilaceae > JAAYYY01. The sequence continues at coordinate 19,459 of CAZRTM010000042.1, read as the reverse complement.
AACGCATTCTGCAGCAGCATGGCGCTGAACCTGTCTTTAAGGGTTATACGTTTCACAACGGCGAACCGCCTTTTCCAGGATCCATCACCGTCTGTGTCAATGAAGAGCTGGTACACGGAATTCCAGGCTCGCGCCGTTTGGAAGAGGGCGACCTCTTGACTGTAGATTGTGGCAGCCTCTATCAGGGTTACATTGGCGACGCCGCCTTTAGCATGGGCATCGGGCGCGTTGATGAGGAAGTAACACGGTTGATTGAAGTGGCCAACAAAGCGCTGGAAATCGGCATTGAGACCTCCGTTGTGGGAAATCGCATCGGTGACATTTCAGCCGCGATCCAGCAGTATGTGGAAGGCGAAGGGTATAACGTGGTACGTGGATATGGTGGACACGGTGTGGGCCGCACGATGCACGAGGATCCGCACATCCCAAATTATGGGCGACCCAACCGCGGGCCTAAGCTGCGCGCCGGCATGACGTTTGCCATTGAGCCTATGGTGCTTCAAGGTAAGAAGGATGTAATAACCCTTCCGGATGGCTGGACAGTTGTGGCAAAAGATGGCAAACTAACGGCTCACTGTGAGCATACCATCGCCGTGACCGACAGCGGTCCGGAAATCTTAACGTTATTGTGAACAAGAGCAGACGAGCGCGAGCGGCAAAAATTGAGCCGCAGATCGCGACTCGTCTGTTTAGTGTGTGAGGTGTGAGAGATGAAGGTATCATCTTCAGTCAAGAAGCGTTGTCCAAAGTGCAAAATTGTTCGGCGCAAAGGAGTTGTGCGCGTGATTTGTGAGAATCCGAATCACAAGCAGCGCCAGGGATAGGAGAGGTAGTTATGGCACGTATTGCAGGTATTGATATTCCTCGTAATAAGCAGGTGGAAGTGGCACTCACTTACATCTACGGCATTGGGCGCAGCCGCAGCCAGGAAATTCTGGATCAGGCAGACATTGATCCCATGACGCGCGTACGGGATCTGACCGATGCTGAGGTGACTCGCCTGCGCGAGATCATTGACCGCGATTACACGGTCGAGGGTGATCTGCGTCGTGAGGTGGCCATGAACATTAAGCGCCTGACGGAGATCGGGTGCTATCGTGGTCTGCGCCATCGTCGTGGTTTGCCGGTGCGTGGCCAGCGGACGCGCACGAATGCTCGCACGCGCAAAGGCCCGAAGAAGACGGTTGCCGGGCGTGGCCGCCGCCGTGGTGCGAAGAAGTAAGAGTGTCACATTGATAAGTGCCACGTGTCAGGTATGAGAGCAGTCCTGCAATACCTGATACTTGACACCTCATACATATACACCTGATACGTATTTAGGAGAGACTATGGGACGGAGACGTCAACAGCGCAGAAAAATTACGCGCATGGTGCCGGAAGGGATGGCGTTTATCCATGCGACGTTCAATAACACGATAGTGACCATCACCGACAAGCAGGGCAACACGGTCTGCTGGGCCAGCGCCGGAACGTCTGGCTTCAAGGGATCGCGTAAGAGCACGCCCTATGCTGCTCGTCTGGCTGCACAGAATGCTGCGCGACAGGCGCAGGAACATGGTATGCAGGAGCTGGATGTGGTAGTGAAAGGGCCGGGACCAGGCCGTGAAGCAGCTATTCGCTCGTTGCAGGCCTCGGGGCTAAAGGTCACCTCCATTGCCGATGCCACACCGGTACCGCACAATGGTTGTCGCCCGCCGAAGAAACGCCGGGTGTAAGTGTAATAGTAATAAGTAACTTTCTAATTTTTAATAATATCAGCAAGAGAGAGGGATGAAGGGTCGCCAAGCCTGTAAACCTCTTGATGAAATCTGGAAACCGAGGAGGTTAAGTTGGCAAGATACACAGGACCAGTATGTAAGCTTTGTCGCCGTGAGGGTGAGAAGCTGTTTTTGAAGGGGTCGCGTTGTATGACCCCGAAGTGCGCTATTGAGCGCCGTTCTTATCCGCCAGGACAGCACGGACGTGAAAAGCAGTTCCGGCGCGGGCGGGCATCTGACTATCTGCTGCAGTTACGTGAAAAGCAGAAGGCACGCCGTATTTATGGCGTGTTGGAGCGTCAGTTCAGCAACTATTTTGAGAAAGCAAACCAGCAGCCGGGGTTGACGGGCCATAATTTGCTGCGAATGCTTGAAACCCGGCTGGATAATGTTATTTATCGACTGGGGTGGGCGGACTCACGCGCTCAGGCACGTCAATTAGTGAACCACGGGCATATTATGCTGAACGGGCGCAAGACTGACATTCCGTCGGCTGTTGTGAAGCCGGGCGATGTCGTTTCTGTCCGTCGTGAAAGCCTTCAGCGAACCTATTGGAAAGATCGACGGCAGAATCTGGATGAGCGCCAGGTGCCTCGCTGGCTCTCGATGAACGGCAGTGATATGTCGGCCAGGGTCATGCAAGCGCCTGAGCGTGAAGATATTGACGTAACGCTGAACGAGCAGCTCATCGTCGAGTACTACTCCCGCTAATATCTGGCAGTTTCAAGTTTTCACGAATATGGGAGGTTATAGCGTTGGCTATCAGTAACCTGGTTTTACCAAAAATTGAAAGTACTGCGATGACACAGGAATATGGGCGGTTTATCGTGGGGCCGCTGGAGCGGGGTTATGGCACAACAATTGGCAATTCGTTGCGCCGTGTGCTGCTTGCGTCGCTGCCTGGTGCTGCGGTCACGTCTATTCGTGTCACCGATGTGCCCCACGAGTTCTCGCCGATTCCGCATGTCCGCGAGGACATGATGCAGCTTATTCTACACGTTAAGCAGCTACGCTTTAAGTTGCACGACGTCGATTCAGCCCGGATCCGCCTGGAAGTTCATGGCGCGGGTGTGGTGACCGGCGCAGACTTGATTTTGCCGCCGGAAGTTGAATTGATTAACCCTGATCTTTACCTGTTCACCGTTGACAGTGACGATGCGTTCCTTGAAGTTGAGATGACGGTCGAATCTGGCCGTGGCTACTCTCCGGCCGAGGAGCGGGGTCGTCTACCAATCGGTGAACTACCAGTTGATGCCATTTACAGCCCTATTCGCCGCGTTGGATACGAGGTTGAGAAGACGCGCGTGGGCCAGGTGGCCGACTACGACCGCGTGGTGATGGAGATCTGGACGGACGGAACGATCCGCCCTGAAGATTCGTTGGCGCAGGCAGCTCAGATTATGGTGCAATATCTGCGCCCGCTGGGCGGCATCACCGAAGAGACGTTCATGCCCGTTGAGGAAGAGGAAGAAGAAGAAGCGATTCCCAACGAGATTTACGACACACCGATCGAGCAACTGGACCTTAGCGTGCGTGTCTTCAATTCGCTGAAGCGCACCGGCATCACCAAGGTGGGTGAAATGCTGGACATGCTGGAGCGTGGCGAAGAAACGATGCTGGCCATCCGCAATTTCGGCGAGAAGTCGCTGGAAGAGCTGAAGCGGCAACTGAAGGTGAAGGGTTTCCTCGACGACGAAAACGGCGAGGATGGGGCTTAGGCGTAGGTGCATAAGCGAACAGTATAGTAGATAGCACTGAAATGAGTGAGGAATTACGATGCGACATAAAGTAAGTGGTCGCAAGCTGGGTCGAGATTCGGCACACCGCAAAGCACTGCGCAGGAATATGATTGCCGATCTGATCTGCCACGAGCGACTTATTACCACAGAGGCCAAGGCGCGTATGCTACGTCCGGTGGCCGAACGGGTTATCACCCTGGCCAAGCGTGGTTTGGCGAAGGATGATCCTGTGGCTGCCGTCCATGCCCGCCGTCTGGCGGCGAAGCGTATGGCGCGCAAACGTGTTGTTGAAGATGAAGATGGCAAACGCAACGAAGTAGATGCTATCAAGAAGCTCTTTGACGATGTTGCGCCCCGCTTCAAGGACCGTCCCGGTGGTTACACGCGCATCATCAAGATGGGTCAGCGGCCCGGTGATGCGGCAAAGATGGCAATGATCATGTTGGTTGAGGAGAACGAAGGCTGAGTGAAGCGGTCGCAGCCAGTCGCTATCGGGCTGTCGTCGAGTACGACGGAACCCACTATTATGGGTTTCAACGCCAGGTAGCTTCTCAGCCGACGATCCAGAGCGAGCTTGAGCGCGCTATCAGCCTTGTTTGCTCCCGCTCGGTGGAAATTACCGGGGCAGGGCGCACAGATAGTGGTGTGCATGCCAGCGGCCAGGTTATCAGTTTTGAGTTAGATTGGCGACATGATGCCGAGAGCCTCAGACGAGCCATCAACTCATATTTACCAGATGACATTGTGTTGCTGAAGGTGGAAGAGACCGCAGCGGACTTCCATCCCAGGTACGATGCGCGACGGCGTGCATACCGTTATAACCTTTACAATTCACCAGAACGAAGCCCACTGTACCGCTTGTATAGCTGGCACGTTCAGACGCCGTTAGACGTCAGCAAGATGAATGAGGCGGCCAGTTATCTGGTTGGGGTTCACGACTTCGCGACGTTTGGGCAGCCGCCGCAGGGTCACGAGACTGTGCGAGAGGTTTTTCGAGCTGAGTGGCAGCGGGAGAATAAATTGCTCTCTTTCTACATTGAGGGCAACGCTTTTCTCTACCGTATGGTGCGCAGCATCGTGGGTAGCCTGAAGGTGGTTGGTGAAGGTAAATGGACAGTTGGTGAATTTGTAGCTGCGCTTGAGGCTTGTGATCGTGACAGAGCCGCCACGACAGCGCCACCGCAAGGGCTTTGCCTGGTGTCGATAAGATATGATCGATGAAAGGCTATATTGGAGATGGTAGGATGAAGACTTATTGGACGAAAGAAGAGGATGTCGAGCGCAAATGGTTTGTGGTTGACGCCGAGGAGCAGACTTTGGGTCGCCTGGCGTCACAAGTCGCTACCGTTCTGCGTGGAAAGCATAAACCGGTTTATAATCCCTCGGTGGACACTGGCGACTACGTCATTGTGATCAATGCCGAGAAAATTCATACAACCGGCCAGCGGTTGGACCAGAAGAAATATTACAGCCATTCTGGCTACCCTGGTGGCCTGCGGGAACGCACGCTGCGTGAGGAGCTGGAGAAGCACCCTGACCGCGTCATCACTCGCGCCGTCAAGGGCATGTTGCCCAAGAATGTGCTGGGCCGGAAAATGTTACGTAAATTGAAGGTATACGCTGGGCCAGAACATCCACACCAGGCGCAGCAGCCTGAGCCATTGGAGTTCTAGGAGAAGACAGGATGGAATTACCTGAACAACTGCAGGATGCACGTTATTATGAGGGCATTGGCCGCCGCAAGCGCTCATCTGCCCGTGTTCGCATCTACCCCAACCAGAGCGGCGAACGCGTTTTTATCGTCAATGACAAGGACGTGAAGGAATTCTTCCCTCGCTTTGGCGATTTCATGATTCTGGCAGGTCCGCTGGCCGATACGGAGCTGGAAGACCAGATGTCGGTTACCGTTCTGGTGGAAGGCGGCGGCATTACAGGGCAGCGCGATTCTGTGCGCCTTGGTATCGCCCGCGCGCTGGTGGAGTACGATGAGAACCTGCGCGGCGTTCTGCGTGAAAAAGGTCACCTGACGCGCGATCCGCGTGTGAAGGAACGCAAGAAGCCAGGTCTCAAGCGAGCCCGTAAGGCGCCGACCTACACCAAGCGTTAACTTTTGCTCTCAAATTGAAGAGAACGTATTGCGCAATTTATGCCGTATGTTAGGCTTTAGAGCCAGCACACGGCATTTGCGCAATGCGCCTTATGTTGGGCGAGACGAGTGTACTCGCCTTTTTCTTTTACGTTCGAAGCATGAATCAACCTGAAGCAGGCTCCATAACGATTGTGGGATTGGGGCCGGGGGCCGGAGACCTCGTTTCGCGCCGCGCCTGGAAGCTCCTCAAGGCGGCCGATGTGGTCCTTCTGCGCACGCAGCGGCACCCGGCTGTGGCCGATCTGCCGCCTGAGGTGCGTTGGGAAAGCTTCGACTACATCTACGATGAGGCCGCCGATTTTGCCTCGGTGTACGAGCAAATCACGGAAGCGGTCCTGGCGCGGGCTGAAGCGGGCGTGAGCGTCGTTTATGCCGTGCCTGGCGATGCCACTGTGGGCGAGGCAACGGCGACCGCCATTGTGCAGGCAGGGCGTGAGGCCGGGATTGCGGTCCACGTCGTGCCGGGCATAAGCTTCATCGAGCCTACGCTGGCGGCGATTGGCATAGATGCTCTGGATGGCTTACAGATCTTTGATGCCATTACAGTCGCTGGCTATAATCACCCGCCGCTGAATCCAGACTATCCTCTTCTCCTGGGACAGGTGTATAGCCGCCTGCTGGCCAATGAGCTGAAGCTGGCGCTGATGGCCGTATATCCTGATGAACATGGTGTTGCCCTGGTTCACGAAGCGGGGACTGAGAGCCAGGTTGTAGAAGCGCTTCCTCTCTACGAAATTGACCGCAGCGAGCAGATTAGCCATATGACGACTCTGTACGTGCCGCCGCTGCCCGTTGCTGCTTCGTTGGCAGCGCTGGCTGAAGATGCTGCAACGTTGCGCGGGCCGGGTGGTTGCCCCTGGGACCAGGAGCAGACGCCGCAAAGCCTGCGTTCGGGCCTGTTGGAAGAGGTGAGTGAAGTGCTGGAGGCGCTGGACCTGGAAGACCCGGTGATGCTGCAAGAGGAGCTGGGGGATGTGCTGTTCCATATCGTGATGCAGACCCAGATGGCACGTGAGGAAGAGCAGTTCCGCCTGAGTGATGTGATCTCCGGTATCTATGCCAAGATTCGCCGTCGTCATCCCCATGTCTGGAGCGACTGGGAAGTTGCAAACAGCGACGAAGTGGTCGCCAACTGGGAGGCGATCAAGGCCCAGGAAAGAGGAGACAGCGGTCCAACTTCTCTGGTCGATGGCATCCCGGCGGCGCTGCCGGCGTTGGCTTATGCGCAGAAGATTCAGGGGCGTGTGCGGAAGGTTGGTTTCGATTGGCAGGATCTTGAGGGTGTTGTGGCCAAGGTTCGTGAGGAGCTTGATGAGTTGTTGGCGGCGGGCAATCCTGAGCAACAGGCGAATGAGATGGGCGATTTGCTCTTCTCTATTGTAAACTGGGCGCGTTGGCTCGACCTGGACGCCGAGTCGATTTTGCGTGAGGCGAACTGGCGCTTCAGCCGCCGTTTTCGCTTATTAGAAGAACTTGCCCGCGAGCGGGGAGTTGGCCTGCCTGGCGCCAGTGTGGATACTCTGGAATCGCTGTGGCAGGAGGCCAAAAGGTCGTTGAATCAGGAGAAAGAGAGTTAATGGCTTTGCTGAATATTGCCATTCTGGTTCTGGTAGTGATTTGTGTGATTGGAGCGCTGCTCTCGCTTCTTAACGGATTGCAGGAGCGAGGTAGCTTAAGCAGTGCGCCCTATGGCGTTGGCCGGCAAGAGTCGCGGCGCTCGATGCAGGTTGCCTTTCTGCGCGCCGGTGTTTTTGGCATTGTGGCGCTGATATTACTTGGCGTATATGGGCTAAGAGCGATCCCTGAGGATATGGTTTCCGCAGACCCAGAACCTGAGGCAACACTCTCGGCCACAGCAACTGTGGAAGCGGATGTGGATGCGACAGAACCGGGGGCGGCCCCTACTACAGATATCCCGGCTTCGGATGATGACGAGAGCGGGACTGAGGTGGAACTGCCCACCGCTACAGCAACAGGTGCAGCGCCAACAGCCACGGCAACAGCAGAGGCTACGCCGACCATCACGCCGACGCCAGAGCCAAGCGCGGTGGTGAACAGCGAAGTTGGTCTCTACCTGCGCCCCGAACCGGGTAGCACCGTGGAGCTTGAGCTACTGGCCAACGGAACCCAGTTGTTGTTGCTGCCGGAGCGTGAGACGGTTGACGATATCGAGTGGCAGCGTGTACGTGCCCCCAGCGGTAATGAGGGCTGGGTTGCCGTCGATTTCATTACCTACCAGCAGTAATGGTAACCGGTCTCTAGGCCGTGCGCTGGCTGTAGAGACCGGTTGCAACGGAGCGCCGCCTATTAGCCTCTGGCGAGCGTTCCTGATTGCCGGAAGCTGTTCCCGGCGTAAAAGCCATCCCGTATTGAGTCGGCGATGCCCTGGAAGTTCCAGCGCGCGTAGCGACCAATCTGGTAGATCTGGTGGTTTTCCAGCTCCTTCATTGCCTGCTTTTTCCAACGTGAACCAGGCCACGACCAGGTGTAAGCCACGTCAATCCAGGTGTCGTCGACAACGGCCGCATCCCCAATAAAGCCCCATTCCTGTAGCTCGCGCACGACGCTCTCTTTGTACGGTTCCAGCTCTCCTGGCGCCAGTCCGTCTCCCCCCACAAAAGCACGTTCGATATAGATACTGACCCCACTGTTATCGCGGCGCATTGATTGCGGCAGGAAGCTGCTATCGACGTTGCTGTAGAAGCCGACGCGGTGGAAGCCGGATTGCGTATCCGGATTGTAGAGCCAGTGGTCGTCGGGACAGCGTGGGCCACGCAGGGCGCCGATGTTGAGGACGAGCACCGATGTGTGGGGGTCCGGCCGGGACTCAGTCTCAAGGCCGGTCATCTCCATCACCCGGTTGAGGGGCAAGGTGGAGATTAACTCATCGTAGGTGGTGGAGGTACCATCGCTGAACGCCAGGCTTTTCGTTGCGACGTCAATGGCCACCACTTCCTTGCCGTATTCGATATTACAGTCGGCAGACATGCGCTGCGCCAGTGAGTTCAGTCCGTCCTCAGGATAGACAAAGCTGACATTGTAGCCTGCGGGTCTGGCATTGCTGAATGCTCCCTGAATGACCTGGGACAGCTTAATGGGCGATTTGTAGGCGTCCTGTGGCGCAATCTCTTCATAGAGGCCCGCCGTATAGAGGTCGTGGAAAGGGTAGAAGAACTTTTCACAGAGTGTCGGTCCAAAGTTTGCCGCCAGCCACTCTTTCATCGTTGTGAAGTTGTCCACGGGCTGGGCCAGCTCCTGAAGAGCGCGGACGGCCATGTCGTCGTCCAGACAGTGCAGGTTGTTTTGGAGGGGGTAGGGCACATAGCGGTCCTCAGCGCTAAAGTAGACGGCCGAGCGCCGGTTGTAGCTCTTGACGGGTGTGAGCTGCTTGATGAAGCGCAGGATGATGGGGTCTGAGCCGAATAGCCAGTGACCGCCACCGATCTCAAAGCGATAGGCTTCGCCATTGGCCGGCGCGCTGGAAAGGCGTTCGTCGTCGCCGGGGCGGACATAGTAGGAGGAGCAGATACCTCCTGGTTCGCTGCGGGCTTCGAAAAGGGGCAGGCCCGAGCTGAGCGCCGCCGCCAGCCCTGTGACGCCGCCACCAAGGATGTAGGCCTTGTTTTTCATATTTTGTCTCTCCATTTACGCATTTCTTTGAATGCGTGGTGTTCCTATACAGACGAAGGATGGACCAGGCTACGTCAACGTGCG
>CAZRTM010000042.1:3742-10000 GCA_964602995.1 uncultured Ardenticatenaceae bacterium | reverse complement strand
CATTAGCGGCGTGACCTGGGTAAGCGCGCGTTGAATTTCGCGTTCCATCTGGGCCACGATGTGCTCCCAGGAGCTGTTGTCCAGATGCTGCTGCGCGCGCTGTTGCCGTAACGTTCTGGCTGCGCCCTCTTCGGCCAGTGCCTGCTCCATGAGTGTGGCGAAATGGTCATGGTCGTGGGCGATGAAGACGACGTCTGACCAACCGTTGACCACATCCGGAACGGCGGTGCTAACAATCGGTTTGTGGGCGGCCATATATTCCAGGGTTTTGGTGGGGCTGATGGAGCGCGTGGCTTCGTTCAGGGCAAAGGGCATCAGGCAGATGTCGAACCCTTTGAGGAAGCCGGGTAAGCGCTCGTATGGTTGCTGGCCGAGGTAGTGGATGTTGGGTCGCCGGGGTAGCTCTGATTTCTTGATTTTGACGACGGGGCCAATCATGACGATAGATGACTCTGGATGGTGGCACGCCAGGAAATCTAGCAGGTTGAGGTCAAGTCGTTCGTCGATGGCGCCAAAGTAGCCCAGGATGGGCCTGTTCAGGCCGGCCAGTTCCCCGGCAATTGGCGTAGATGGATCCGTGGCCTGGGCGAAATGTTCTTGCTCCACACCACTGGCAAAGAGGTGCAGGTTGTGGTGCAGGCCCTTTCTCGCTTCATACATGCTCTGGCCGCCGGCAAAGACGACGTCGGCCTGCTGCATCAGTTTCTGCTCGCGCTGGGGCAGGTCGGCTGCTGCCCCTTTGAAACTGACCAGATTATCCATGACATCATAGACAATCAAATCCGCCGGCAGATGATCAAGCACGTAGTAGGGCAGGGGTGTGTAGAACCAGAGGATGAGCGGCCTCTGTAGCCGTAAAGTATCGCCTTCCCGCGCCAGCCACCCCTGGTCCAGTAACAACGACGTGAGCAGTTCGGTGTAGATGGCGCGCCACTTCTTATAGGTCTCATCACAATCGGGGACGACGGGTTGCCAGGCGCGTAGTTGGTTTAAGGTGGCGACAGGTTGCAGGTGGGCAGGCTGTGCCGAATCGGAGGCAGGGAGAATTTCAGGCTCGTTTACGTAGAGAATCGGGTAGTGACGAGCCAGACGGGACAATATCTGTTGTGGCCGTTGCCAGACATAATTCCAGCCGAGATGGGAAAGAACGAGGATGGCTGGCTGTTGCTGGCTGTCATAAGAGCTTGACACGTTGTGCTGATCAGCGCGCAATGCGTCCTCTCCTTTGTTTGTGGTCGTCAATGACCTGGTGAAAGAAATCGATGAGACGGTCGGCATGGTAGTCAAATGTGAAGCAGTCCCGTTGCCGCCAGACGTTATCCCAGAGCTGTTCCATCTGTCGCCGGTCGCGCAGCTTGTGGCCTAGCTCCTCGATGCTGCTGAAGAACACGCTGATGTCGTGTTCCTGGCAGAGGCTCTGGGTAGCCACGCGCGCACCCTGATTGTCGTATTGCAGCAAGGGCAGGCCGGCCGAAACCAGCGTTGTGATGCGGGCCGGATAGTTGAGGTCATCCCACGTGGCACGGCGCAGGTCTCCTTCGTTCTCGCTCTTCAACCAGTGCAGCCATCCGGCGTCATAACGGGAGAACTCGCAGAGCCAGCCTGACTGATCAACTTGCGGGTGCAGGTGCAGATGGTCGGGAGCCATTGATTGTGTCTTGCGGATCCACTCCACCCACTGTTTTTGCGTAAAATCGCCGTAGAAGTGCAGGTGAATGCCCTCAGCCGCCAGGTCGGCGACGGTGTGCGGGTGCAGGCCAATGGGCCGTCCAGGGACGACGGTGTGCACGCCTCCCTCCAGCTCCGAGATGCGGGGCGAAGGCTGGCCCTCAAACCACTCTCGTTTGGGCAGGTCGCCGTCGAGCAGCATCCAGGGTTGGTTGGGCGTCAGGCCGGGGATGACGGTCTCATACCATTCCTGCGTCTCGGCATTGCAGAAGATCTGGCCTTGCGCCATGCGGTGGACATCGACCAGTTTGTCCCAGGTGCCTTTTTCCAGGCAGATGAATGGCCCTTCCTTAAAGTGCCAGACCAGCGGAATGCCGGTGTCGGCCTGGAGCAGCTCCCAGATGAAGGGAACGGCCTGCCAGTTCAGCTGCGCGTAGATGATGTCTGGCTGTATGGCGCGCAGCGCGTCACGCCAATTGTGGCGCGGGATATCCTCGACGTGGCCGAAGGGCAGCGGGCCGACGGTGTTGTACCAGTAGGGCTGGGGCATCCACAGGCCGTAGAGCTTATGGCCCCGTTCTTCCAGCGCCAGGACGCGCTCGGGGTTATAGGCCAGCTCGCCGGCCAGCACGATTTTCAGGCCATCTTCGGCGACTGGCGTGTCCTCGCGCTCGCGGAAGCGGCGGTAATGCTCCACCTCGTCCATGAAGTTCCCCTCAGTGGAGTGGTAGCGCATGGGATAGGGTACGTTGAAGTGGCTGCGGAAGTGGTTGATGCCGCCAATTGGCTCCTGTATGAGTTTATGCCGCTGCGCCGGGTGGTCTACCCACTCGCAGGTGATGAGGCCAGTGCCGATGAACTCTCCGTGCGGGCGCAGTTTATTCCAGAAGAGGCGGTTGAGGTCATCGCTGACCAGCTCCTGCCGCTCTGTCCAGCAATCGCCCGTACGCCGGTGCAACACCTGGGCCATCTGCATCCAATAGCCATCGATGAGGCGCGGCGTGAAACGGTTATAGTGATAGCGTACGCCGCTGTAGGCCAGGATAGCGTCAGGGTTTTCTTGCAGCGCCTCGTAGAGGGTTTGCAAGTGGTTGCTGTAATAGACGTCGTCGGAGGGCAGATAGGCGATGTAGGGGGCCTGGCTCAGTTGCAGGGCCGTGTTCAGGGCGGCGCCCATGCCCTGGTTAGCCGGCAGGCGTTGGTAGCAAATGTAGGGGTCGCGCAGGTAGGGTTGGAGCCGTTCGTGGGTGTCATCGGTCGAGCCGTCGTCGATGATGATCAGCTCCCAGTTGTTAAACTTTTGCTGGCACAGGCTGTCAATGGCGCGAACAATGAAAGCGCTCTGGTTGTAGGTGGGCATTAACACTGATATAGCAGGACGGTTCATCGGTGTTCCCTGGGTGAAGTACTGGTTATTGGTTCTGTATGTACTACGGTGGGGTGTGGCTTCAGTTGAGGGCGGCTCCACCACAATGTGTGTCCTACTGTAGCGGGCAGGCAGAAATGAGCCAATAGGCGTATGCCCAAAAAAGCGCGAGGGGCGCTGTTTCTGATTTGGGCAGTTGCCTAGAAGGGATTTGTAGCTACTTTAGCGATTTGAGGTAGTGGGATTCTTCGCGCTCGATGTACTCCAGCGACTGGTGCCGGAAATAGGTGTCGTAGAGGTCGGCATAGTGCCCGCCCTGTTCCAGCAATTCGTCGTGGCTGCCCTCTTCGATGATCTGGCCTTCGCGCAGGACAATGATGCGGTCGGCGTTGCGCACGGTGGAAAGGCGGTGGGCGATGATGATGGCCGTCGTATTGCCCATGATCAACTCCAGCGCCTCCTGAATCTGTGACTCGGTGAAGGGATCCACGCTGGCGGTTGCCTCGTCCAGAATAAAAATGCTCGGCTCCTGGACGAGGACGCGCACCAGAGCCACAAGCTGGCGTTGGCCCATGGAGAGCAAACTGCCGCGCTCGCCCACTTCGCTGTACAGGCCATCGGGCAGCGTCTCCAGCCACTCTCCGCCACCGATGCGGCGGGCCATGCTCTCAATCTGCTCATCTGTGGCCCCGGGATTGCCGTAACGGATGTTCTCGATGACGGTGTCTGAGAAGAGGAATGGGACCTGTGAGACGATGCCCAGCTTCTCGCGATATTCGGTCAGGTCAAATCGGCGGATGTCAATGCCGTCGATACAGATCTGGCCACTCTGAAATTCGTAGAAACGGGCGATGAGCTTGATGATGCTGGACTTCCCGGCTCCGGTGTGGCCGACCAGGGCAATGCTCTCGCCGGCTTCAATATGGAGGTTGAAGTTTTTCAGCACCTGCTCTTGCTCTGAGTAGCGGAAGTCGACGTTGGTGAAGGTGATTTCACCCCGCAGCTGCGAAACGCTGAGGTTGTCGGTCTGGAACACGGAGGATTCGGCGTCGACCAGGGCAAAGACCCGTTCAGCGGCGGAAAGTCCCTGTTGGAACTGGCTCCAAAAGGCAGAGATATTGATGATCGGGAACCAGAAGCGATCGACGCTGGCCATGAACAAATACCAGGCGCTGACCGTGATGAGGCCGGTGATGGCAGCGCGGCCGCCAAAGTAGAGCAGAGCGGCTGTTGCAATGCCGGACATGGCGTTGAGCGTGGGGAAGATGAGTGACAGGACGAAGCCACGGCGGATGTTGATATCATAGGATTGGTCGTTGACGTCCACAAACTCGTTGTAGATGGTCATTTCCTGGCGGAAATTCTTGGCCACACTGATGCCGGTGACAGATTCCTGAATGGCCTTGTTCACTTCACCCATGGCGCGGGAGCCCTGGCGGGTCACATTACGCGCCAGGCGGCGGAAGGAAAGGGCAACGGCGGCGACAAAGGGAGCCATGGCCAGCACGGCCAGCGTTAATCGCCACTCAATGGTGAACAGGACGACGACCAGGATAAGGGAGGCGAAGACCTGGTTGATGACGTCGTTGGTGAGCAAGACGACCTGTCCGAACTCTTCGGTGTCGCTGGTGATGCGGCTGACAACGCGGCCAGAGCTGAATTCGTCGTAGAAGGAAAGGTCCTGGCGAGCGGCGGAGGCAAAGGCCTCGCGGCGCATGTCGAGCATCACATCGGCCACGATTTCGACAGTGAGGCTCCTGCGCACCCAGTTCGCGATCCAGTTGCCGACGCCCACGGCAAAGACAAGGCCGATCAACAGCGGCAGCAGGTTGCGCGCCGACGGATTGGTTACAGCCTCAACGCCGTTGGAGATGATAATCGGCAGCCCTGCACCCATCCCTGCCATCACTGAGGTGGCCAGCGCGACAATCAGCAGTTTTCGCTTGTGTTCTGCAAAGTAGTGGCCGATGCGACGGATAAGCTCCCGGTCATTATATTGCCGGTCATAAGCTTCGGCCTCCAGGCCACTCATGAACATTCCCATGCGTTAACTCCAGCTTGTCCGCAAATTATAAAATGCGCTGCCCCAACAACGATGCGATCAGCCCGACCGCCATTTCGGCCGTGCGATTGCCATCGTCGAGGATGGGGTTTACTTCCACCACGTCCATGGAGTGCACCTGTCCCGAGTCGCTCAGAATTTCCATCAGCAGATGACCTTCGCGATAGGTCAGGCCACCGGGAACAGGCGTGCCCACACCGCGCACGTTGTCAGGCTCCAGGCTGTCCATGTCCAGACTGACGTGCAGGCGGGGCAGGTGCGATAGGTGGTGGAGCGCCTCGCGGGCCACGGCAGCCATGCCCATTTCGTCTACGTGGCGCATGGTGTAGACACGGATACCGCTGTGGAGGAGCCGTTGGCGCTCGGGGGGGTCTAGATCGCGAGTGCCGATGAGAACGATGTTTTCTGGTTGTAGTTTGGGGCCGGGAAAGCCGATGTTGACCAGCTCCGGCGCTCCGTCGCCAACCAGGGCTGCCAGAGGCATGCCGTGGATGTTGCCCGATGGCGAGGTCTCGGGTGTGTTGAAATCAGCATGGGCGTCGACCCAGACAACACCGACCGGCCCGGCGCAGGCTGCAGCGGCAATGGTGCCAATGCTTATGCTGTGGTCGCCGCCAAGGTAAAGCCCGAAATCCCCTTCCTGCATGGTACGCTGGGCCATTGTGAAGATGTCCTCGCAGACAGCGGCCACGGCTCGCAGGCGGCGCACCTGCCCTTCGACAACTTCTTCTTCTGGATTGGGCACCTGTACATTGCCCATGTCATGGACGGTGAATTGTAATCGCTCCAGCCGGCTTCGGAGGTTGGCGTAACGTACGGCGCTTGGCCCCATATCGACGCCTCGGCGACTCTGCCCAAGGTCCATGGGAACGCCTAAGATTCGGATCGTTCGTGTCACTGAGCTTCCTGGGTCTTCTATAAAGATAATCGCATCTAGGCTCCCTATTTTGGCTTATTATGACGGTTGCGGCAAACCAGGTGTGAAGGCTATTTCTTGAGGAGTGCTCGGGCCGGTCTCCTGACCGTGACCGTTACTTCACAAGGCAGGTGGCACGGGGGAGGATACGGCCATAGGAGACCGGCCACAGCGACTTACCACCTTTTAGTGCTCCTGTTTCTTGCCGCCACTCTGGTGGCTTCTATAATGGGCTTATGCCACGTA
>CAZRTM010000042.1:0-3642 GCA_964602995.1 uncultured Ardenticatenaceae bacterium | reverse complement strand
GCTCCTGTTTCTTGCCGCCACTCTGGTGGCTTCTATAATGGGCTTATGCCACGTATGGAAACACCAATTTACGAAGGAAGAGATTTGCCCTGGCCTGTGGAGTGGTCAGAGCGCTTTGGGCGTGAGGCGCCGCTGTGGATGGAGATCGGCTTTGGCAACGGCGAATTCTTGCGTGACCTGGCTGCCCGGCATCCGGAGGCCAACATCCTGGGCGTCGAGATTTCGCACCCCTCTTTGCGCAAGGCGGCGCGGAAGACGGCGCGGGCAGGGTTCGAAAATGTGCTGCTGGTTCACAGCGGGGCTGTGGAGGCGCTCTGGACGCTGATGCCATTGGAATCGCTTTCAGCCGTCTACATCAACTTCCCCGACCCCTGGCCTAAAGCGGCCCATCACAGCCGGCGGCTGATCAACGACACGTTTTTGCACCTGCTGGCCACGCGTACGCTCCCCGGCGCGCGACTGGATATTGCCACAGATCACGCGGACTATGCTGAGGTGATTGAGCACCATCTGACCCACTCGCCATACTTTGATAGCCGCCTGGGCTTGGAGCAGCCATTTGTGACTGCAGACCCCGATCGCCTGGTGACCAAATATGAGGAGATTGCGCGGGAGGAGGGGCGAATTTGCCGCTATTTCAAGTGGCAACGCAATGAGACCAGCGCGCCGAATCACTTTCCATTTCCTGAGGAGTTCGAGATGCCCCATGTTACCCTACACAGTTCGCTGACCGTGGAGGAGATTGCAAACCAGTTCCGGCCGCAGACGTTCTCAGAGGGTGATCTGTCCGTGCGCTTCGTCGGCGTTTATCAGGCTGCGGAGTACAATATGCTGCTCGTGGATACCTATATTGAGGAGCAGCCGGTGACACAACGCATTGGTATCACTGTTCGGGGCAAGGAGGAGCAGAAGGTGATTCTGAGATTGCACGAGATTGGCTTCCCGCGCCCGACCAGGGGCACACACCAGGCCATTCACTTTCTGTCGCAGTACATCCAAACGCTTGATCCGGAAGCCAGGGTGGTGCACAGTAATTTGAATTTAACCAGTTGACCTAAGCGTAAGCGCCATCAGCCAGCAGGGGGACGTGGCACGTGCAGATTGATCCCGAACTTTATCGCGAAGATGTGATGGTTGAGCCTGGCGTCAGCCTCAGCGTGATTGAGGTGGCGCCGGAACAGCCGGCCCAGACGCTCGTCTTTCTGCATGGCTTTGGCGGGAATGCAACCCAATGGCAATATCAGATTGAGTCGTTTGCCGAGCGCAATCGCGTGCTGGCGCCCGATTTGCGCGGGCATGGCCGGTCAGCTCGCCCCTCGGATGGGTATGACATGGAGCGGCTTGTGGCAGACCTCTATGCGCTTCTGGAGGCGCGGCAGGTGGATGAGCCGTTTGTGCTGGTGGGCCATTCGTTCGGTGGGGCATTGGCTACAGAGTTCACCCTGAAATACCCGCAGCGGGTGCGCAAACTGGTGCTGATCGCCTCGGCCGGGGAGTACCAGCTCATCTGGCCCTACCGCCTTGCCTTCCGCCTCCCACCTGCGCTGTTAGAGGCGGCGCAGCCGTTTGTGCGCGGCTTTGTCGATGCCTCGGTTGTCTCTTTGCGGCAAATGTTCCACCAGGCGCTGAAGCCGTGGCGCGGCTGGGATAAGTTTGCTGCTCTACAGGTACCTGTGATGGTGATTCGCGGCGAACGCGACCGCCTCTTTCCGCAGGCGGCTTTCACCCGCGTCAGCGAGCTGATTCCCGACGCCGAAGATGTGAACGTGGGCGCTTCAGCGCATATGGTGATGATGGAGCGGCGTGACGCCGTCAACCGCGCCATTGAGCGTTTTATCGACGATGACGACGCCGGACAACGGCGCGTGCACTGGCGCAGCGACCGCAACCGCGGCGCGCAGAGCAACCTTCTGCTGGAACGGCCCTGGCTGTTGCACTACGAGTCGGGGGTGCCGCACACCATTGACATTCCGCGCCTGCCGCTCACACGCCTTCTCATTCGAGCCGCACGCCGTTTCCCCAACAGCCCGGCCATTCTCTTTCGCGGTCGTACTTTGCGCTACCGGGAGCTGCAGCGGGAAGCTGCGCGCTTTGCCGGTGCGCTGGCGTCGTTGGGTGTGGGGAAAGGAACGCGGGTGATGCTCCTGTTGCCTAATGTGCCCCAGTTTGTCATCGCTTATTATGGGGCGCTGTGGCAGGGCGCTATTGTGGTCATGAGCAACCCGCTGGCCGATTCGTCCGAAATTGTGAGGCAGGCGCGACAGTCGGGCGCCGAAATTTTGGTGACGCTCACCCGCTTTAGTGAAGCGGCCGAAGCGGCGCGGGCGCAGGGCGACGTGCGCCACATCATCTATAGTCGCGAAATGGATTATGCCCCGTTTCTCACCCGCCTGCGCCAGCGCCTCAGCAGGGGCGACAATGGGAAGCTACGCCTGCGCGATGGTGATTTTCACTGGCGCTCGCTGCTGCAAGCGGCTGAGGAGCAGCCGCCGCTGCCCACGACAGCGGTGCAGATGGACGACCTGGCCGTCATTCAATATACAGGCGGCACGACGGCCCAGCCCAAGGGGGTCACGCTCTCGCACCGCAACCTGATGGCCAATGCAGTGCAGACGCGGCTGTGGCTGCCAGCCGCGCGCGATGGGGAAGAAGTGGTGCTCTGCGCCGTGCCCTTCAGTCACGTTTACGGGATGACGGCGGCCATGAATGCCTCGGTAGCGATGGCGGCCACAATGGTGCTGTTGCCCCGTTTCGAGACGCGCGAGGTGCTGGAGCATATCAGGCGTTACCGGCCGACGCTCTTTCCGGGAGTGCCTTCGATGTATATGGCGATTAACACGTTCCCCAGTGTGCGCCGCTATGATGTGGAGTCCATCCGCGCCTGTATCAGCGGCGCTGCGCCCTTGCCCATCGAAGTTAAGGAAGCGTTTGAGAAGCTGACCAAGGGGCGGCTGGTGGAAGGGTATGGCCTGAGCGAGGCCGGCCCTGTGACTCACGCCAACCCTGTCTTTGGACGGGCCAAAGTGGGGTCGATTGGCATTCCGCTGCCCAATACGGAAGCCAAAATTGTCGATTTACGCACGGATATTCCGCTGACGGTGCCCACGGGCCAGGTTGGGGAGCTGATGGTGCGCGGGCCGCAGGTGATGTTGGGCTACTGGCAGAATGAGGAGGCCACGCGCCGGGTTCTGGACGCCGACGGCTGGTTGCGCACCGGCGACGTGGCACGCATGGATGAAGATGGTTATTTCCAGATTATCAGCCGCCGCCAGGAGATGTGGCAGACGGACGAGGATGCCGCGCCCGCGTTTCCCCGCGATGTGGAAGAGGTTATTTACGAGCTGCCGGAGGTGCTGGAAGTGGTGGTGGTGGCTATTGCCAACCGGCCCATTGCCTTTGTGCAATTAAAGGAAGGGGCTGAGCTGTCGGCGCGCACGATCATCGCCTTCGCCCGCCGCCGTCTGCCGGAGGACCAGGCGCCGCGGCTGGTCATTTTCGTCAAGGAGTTCCCGCGCAGCTTCATCGGTAAGGTGCTGCGCCGCGAGCTGGTCAGCCAGTACGCACAGGAGATTGAGGCGGAGGCGGGGACGGTTGGGGAGCATTTGTGGGAGCCAGACACGTAGGCGTTAGCCACGTAGGCCC
>CAZRTM010000041.1:12610-32479 GCA_964602995.1 uncultured Ardenticatenaceae bacterium | reverse complement strand
CTTTTCATCTGTCTTTTCAGACAATAGTATCTTCTCTGGAACGTCAATTACTATCTGGCGACTTGACATCTCTTCTACTCCCACAGGTATATAGTAACATAGGCATATAGAAATGGTGTCTGCTTCATTCTACACAAGATATGTGAATTGTGCTTGAGTACTTTTTGGGATTGAGGGAACAAATGAAAAGCCCTTCCCAAAGGAAGGGCTTCAGTGCATCTGCTTTATTCAAATTTCGGAACTGTCTCCGACAGGATATCATGCCCTCCTGCTATACAAACTCTAATGGGCCGCCAGATGGAAATTCGCTACACAAGACACGCCGAGGATAAGCTTACTGAAGAGACCTATTACGTGAGTCTCTCTATCCAGAAGCCGCTGATTGAAGAAACTATCCTCTATCCAGACTATGTGGAAGTCTTGAAGGATGAGAGGATTAGAGCTGTAAGGGCTATTAGCGATCGTCGCTCACTTGATGTAATCTATAGGGACTTAGGTGAGTACTTTTTAGTCATCACCTTCTCGCCTGCCAAGCGAGGTCGTTATGAACGTTAAGTACTACGAAGAAGAAGACATCCTGGTTATGAAGCTGAGCGATCAGCCGATTGCCTACGCTGAGGAAAGCAACTGGGTTATCGTGCATTTTGATCCAGCAGACAAGCCTGTGCGCATTGAGATACTGGATGCGAGCCGGTTTCTGGAACTTACTGGATTTGCCCTACCTGCTGATGTTAAGAAGATGTTTTTCTCCCCTGCATAAGAAATCAGTAACCTAATCCCTGCAATACGCTATCATTTCTTGCGCTGACGCTTTCAACCTTCGGCGCTAAGTCATTCATCTTCGAACTTTAACAAACTTTTACAGCAGAAAGTGCAACAAGAGGCCACACTTCCCACTTCATTGTAAAATCAGGGACCAGGCAACAAAAAAGGCCGCAGAGAAATCTGCGGCCCTATTCTTCTTCTCCTAGCTGAGGGACCTGGATTCGAACCAGGACTGACGGAGTCAGAGTCCGCTGTTCTACCGTTAAACTATCCCTCAAAGTTACAGTCAATAAGTATACCAAAAAAGCGCTCCCCTGCAAGAAAGGAGCGCTTTCTCTGGTGTAAATTTTATACAATTCGGATACGTCGGACGCGAGAGCCTTCTCCTGCACACCAATAGCCCAACATTCCCGTCCACACCTCTACCCCCTTTGTGCTACGATATGCGCCATTGCTCGAAGCTTGCCAGGGCTTTGAGCTTGTGACTACCCCTTAGGAAGCGGAGGTTATTCATGCCCGATAGTCGCTGCCGTAGCTGCGGGGCAGCCGTCAAGAACCTGATATGCGAGTATTGCGGATCGCCCACCGCTGGTACGTTCGACCTGGCCACTCAGAAAGAGGCCTTGGATGAGTATCATTACATTTTGCAGAGCCAGTCTGAGGAGGTGCAGATCAAGATGCTGCGCAACGGCTTCTTGCCTGACGCCGAGGACCTCCTCATTGACGCTGGCGTGCGCTGTATCCCACTTATCGAGCTGGACAGCACAGCGGAAGAGGTTCCCCGCGCTGCCCTCTGGCGCCTGAAAGCAATTACCACTAAGCTGAAGCTTATGGCTCCAACCGCCCGCAGCGAACAGGCCGTCAAGGAGTTCGAGACCCTTATAAACGACTTCGACAAGGCCGACCGGCGGCTGAACCTGATGCTGGCAGTTGGGTGCTTTGTTAGTGTGCTGGTGTGTGTTGGGGGTGTGGCGTTGGTGGTTTCGTGGTTTTAGGGTTGATATCAGTCCTGCAGGTCGCGCCATATTTCTTGCCGTTTGCTTACGGTTACCTCCCAGAACTCGAGTTCAGCTTACGTCAGCCCTTCTATTCTCTCCGGTCAGTGAATTTGCAGCACACTCGTTGCTGCGGCCACCCTTGACGCCGCTCTCTGCGCTCATCTAGAATAAACACATTGCGCATTATATGACGCGCCCCGGCGGGGACTCCGGAGCGCAGGGGGTTACAAATGAATAGAAGAAATTGGCTTTATGCAGTGGTCACTCTCGTGTTGTTGACTGGATTCGCCGCGGTGCTGGCCACGCAGCCAGTTGGGGCGGGTACTACGGAATCGAGCTTTTTACCCTTGCTAATGCGACCAGTCGACACGCCAACCGCAACAGCGACGCCGGTACCAACCAACACTCCCCTTCCAACGAACACGCCTTTACCAACGAATACACCTGCACCAACCAACACACCCCAGGCCACCAAAACTCCTGTTCCCACTAATCCACCTGCTCCCACGAACACGCCCCAACCGACGGCAACAAATGCGCCGCCTGGAGGGTGCAGCATCTGTACCCATGATGCCTACAATTGCAGCGATTTCTCAACGCAAGCCGCGGCCCAGGCCTGCCATGACTATTGCTGGGCACAGGTTGGCTACGACGTGCACAACCTGGACTCTGACGGCGACGGCGAAGCCTGCGAGTCACTGCCGTTCTCGTTCTCTGTATTTTTGTCACCGTGACCAATTGTGCGGGACGGTCGTTGCCTGACGTTGTTTCCAGGCATTTCTTTCAGCAACTCCCTCTGTAAGTCCATCGGTTTTCGAACGAAGTGATTGCAGTTTATTGCTCCGCTGTTACAATACCCCTGCACTCATTGTAATTAATAGTCAAAAATTACAATGCATTTGATGTCGAGTGTATTCTTCTAGGCTTTTACTACAAAGGTGAGCGAACATGGATCCATCGCTGTTTAGTGAAAGTAGTACAGGGAAGTTGCTAGAGATAAGCTATCCAGGCGCCACTCACGCGTTTGTTCCCGATGAACTACCACCGAATTGGAGCATTCCTATTCGATTGTGGCCGCTTGTTGTGGAAGCGAGAGCGGCAATCAGTTCCTTAAACGGCACAGGTAAACTTCTGCCTAACCCTCAACTCTTACTGACCCCTTTACAGTACCGGGAAGCACAGTTGTCTTCTAAGCTAGAAGGTACGATTGTTCACCCACAACAATTAATGTTGTTCGAAATGGATCCGTCGCCGGAGGTAGCTGACGACGCCGTTAAAGAAGTATCCAACTACATGAGGGCTTTGAGCTACTATACGGAGCACAAGGATGAGCTGCCATTGTCTCTTCGTTTAATACGGCAGTTACACAAAATACTTCTTCGAAACGTTCGTGGAGAGGGCCGTAACCCCGGTGAGTTTCGAAGGGTTCAGGTCCAAATTGATAAACCTGCCCGGTTTGTTCCCCCACCTGCGAATCATGTTTCACCGCTTCTCTGGAACCTAGAGGCATTTATACACAGTGAGGGGCTACAAGACCCTCTGGTCGACGCCTTTATCGTTCACTATCAACTAGAAGCCATCCATCCATTTCGAGATGGTAATGGTAGAATTGGAAGATTACTGCTGGCACTAATGATTTCAGAAAAGTGCAGGCTTGATCACAACTGGCTCTATATGAGCCCATTCTTTGATGCAAATAAGAACGAGTACATTGACCGACTATTTTGTGTAAGTACTGAGGGAGATTGGACAGGGTGGATCGAATTTTGTTTGAATGGCGTTATTAGTCAAGCGAAGGATACCGAAAAGAGGTGTGATAGGCTTCTAAAGATATATGATGATTTTAAGGAACGAATCCACAATACGGGTGGGAGCCATCGCTTGAACCGTATTGCCGAAGATCTTTTCGTGACTCCGGTTGTGCAGATCCCTTCTATCGCCGACAAGTTCTCAGTTACATACCATACAGCAAGGTCTGATGTCGAAAGACTTATCAAAGCTGGCGTGCTCGCTGAGCTTCCCGGGCAGGGAATCCGAACTTTCATCAGCAGTGAGATTTTTGAAGTAATTTTCGAACCGATAGACTCACTGGTGAGTTAATGCCTTGTAGGGTTAACGAAAAAAATTCTACTTCCTGCCCGCTACGACCCTTCCGTCGCCGGTGCTTTCTCCAGCAAATCAACCGCTTCTTGCAGGCGTTGGGCTGTGCGGTTGCGGCCCAGGGCTACCATTGACTCAAAGACGGGGGGGGATACCTTCTGGCGGGTGACTGCCTGGCGCATGCAGCCCAGGAAGGGGCCGGCTTTGCCGTTTTCCGTGTGTCGCTCGCCGATGGCCAGCATTGCTTCCTCAATGGTGTCCAGGTTGAAGATATCGGTGTTCTGCACGAACTCCAGCGCCTCGCGGAAGGCGTTGAGGGCGGCCGGTTGCGGTAGCTTTTTGTGCGTCAGATTGGAAGCGGAGAGGGGCGCCAGCTCATCCTCGTCCACGAACAGGAAGTGCAAGAAGTCGATGGCGTCGGTTAGCTGCTTGAGGCGCACGCTCATGGCGGGCATCACGGCTACCAGCGACTCCACGTTGACCTCGTACCCCGCCGCTTCCAGGAACGGCTTCACGGCGCGGGCCAGCTCCAGCGGCTCCATCTCCTGAATGTACTGGCCGTTGAGCCACTCCAGCTTGCTGTAAGGCAGGCGCGAGGGCGCGGGGTTAATATCTTCCAGGCGGAAGTGGGGGATGGCCTCCTCCAGCGTATACTTTTCGCGGTCGCCGCCAAAGGACCAGCCGACGTTGGCCAGGAAATTGCGCAGGGCAATGGGCAGGAACCCCGCCTCACGAAACTCCTCAACCTTGACCAGCACCTGGTGCCCCTCGTCCGTAAACGCCTGCGTGCGCTTGCTCAGCTTGCCCTTGCCACTGGGGTCCAGCACCAGGGGCAGGTGAGCGTAGGTGGGTAGCTCCCAGCCGAACGCCTCGTAGAGATTGATGTGCAGCGGCGCGGTGCTGATCCACTCGTCGGCGCGCAGGATGTGGCTGATTTCCATGAAATGGTCGTCGACGACGTTGGCCAGGTGGTAGGTGGGCAGACCGTCTGATTTGAGCAGGACGGCGTCGGCAATCTGCTCGTTATTGAACGTAATTTCACCGCGGATAGCGTCAACAAGCACCGTCTGCCCCTCTAGCGGCGCTTTGAAGCGGATGACGTGTTCCAGCGTCTCAGCTTCTCTTGCTGCTGCCTCTTCCGCAGTCAGGAAGCGGCAGCGCCGGTCGTAGCCGACGAACGATTCTTTGGCAGCCAGCGCTTCCTGCCGCCGCTGTTCCAGCTCTTGCGGTGTGCAATAGCATTTGTAGGCGTGGTCGTGCTCAATCAGCCAGTTGGCCCACTCCTGGTAAAGGGCGGCGCGCTCCGTCTGGATGTAGGGGCCGTAGGGACCGTCCTTATCAGGCCCTTCGTCCCAATCCAGGCCTAGCCAGCGCAAGTCTTCGATAATGGCGTCAATGGCTCCTTCGACCGACCGCTTCTGGTCGGTGTCCTCAATGCGCAAAATGAACTGGCCGTTGTGCTTGCGCGCAAACATCCAGTTGAAGAGGGCCGTGCGGGCCCCGCCGATATGCAGATACCCCGTTGGGCTGGGGGCAAAGCGAACACGAACAGTCATTTTATCTCTCCAGGTTTCTACGTGCCGTTAACAGTAATCACTAATGGGGAAGCTGTCAACTGAACGGCGGAACGGCGGAACACGGAGAGTCGCGGAGGGGACGGAGAACCGCGGAGGGGGAGACTAGAGATTGGAGAATTGGAGATTGATTTGTGTCGTAGGGCGCTAATATGCTACGACACAAACCAAAAATTCGTGTTAATTCGTGTAATTCGTGGCGAAAACTGAAAATCTGTTTTAGCCGAATTCTTGTTTGCGGTGGCGCATGCGTACTGATTGTACGACGCCGATGGCCATGAAGAGGGTTACGAGGGAGCTGCCGCCGTAACTGACGAAGGGGAGGGTGAGGCCGGTGACGGGGAGGAGGCGGACGTTCATGCCGATGCTGACGGTGGTCTGGAAGAAGAGCACGCCGGCAATGCCTACGCAGAGGAAGCGGCCGGCCGGATCGGGGGTCATTTCGGCGACTTTGATGATGCGCATGAGAATGAAGCCCAGGAGCAGGATAACCACGAGTGCGCCGAAGATGAGGCCCATTTCTTCCGTGACGACGGCGAAGATGAAGTCGGTGTGCTGTACACGCAAGAAGCCCAACTGACTCTGGGTGCCCTGCAAATAGCCCTTACCAAAGAGTCCGCCAGAAGCGATGGCAATCAGGGCCTGCTCAATATTAAAGGCCTGTTCCGGTACTGCTTCGGGATTGACAAAGGCCAGAATACGCACCTGCTGATATTCGGCAAGCTGTGGCAGCACCAAAACTGCACCAACAACCGCAATGGTGCCCAGAGCAGCAAAGTGGGAGAGCGGCAGCCCGGCCATGAACATCATGACGAACCACATGACCATGAACTGAATGGACATGCCCAGGTCGGGCTGAATAAAGATGAGGGCTACAGGCAGGCCGATGTAGGCCAGCGCCAGAAGGGTATTGGAGAATTGGCGAGTGCGATCTTGCCGTTTAGCCAGGAATTGGGCAAAGGTAACTGCCAGAAACATACGGCCAAACTCAGATGGCTGGATACGGATGACGCCCAGGTCGAACCAGCGGCGGGACTGGTTGCCCAGCGTACCCACAATGGCGACCAGAATGAGGGAAGCGATGATTAAGGCGTAAATATACCAGTGGCCGGAGGTTAAGACCCGGTAATCGATGGCGGAGATGATGACCATGACGACCAGGCCGACGATTGCGTATAGTAACTGCCGGCCGGGCAGCGGTTCGAAGGCCGGAGCGCCGGTGACAGCGCTCTCAATCATCATGATGCCGTATGCAGTTAGAAGCATTACGGCGGCTGTCAACCAGAGGTCGAAGTGCCGCCATACAGAAGTTTCTTGTTGTAACACGGTGCGTCAGGTAACTGATTCTTTACGAATTCGACTTTCTTGAGTTTGTCCAGGTAATTGTCTGCTCGATGACGAGCACACCCTGCGTGACTCTAAACAGTTACTCGCGAATTGTCAATCGGCTGTCAACCGCCTCTCATCTTACAGCCTTTTATCTCTTGCGACCGGCTGTGTCGTGACCAACTACTTTTTGCGACCGTTCTCTTGTAGTGGCACTTCGGCGACCAGGCGGCTCTCCTTAGCGGTTCGTGTCAGGTTCACGACCACGTTTTCCGGATCGATGGCCAGATGCCGGGCAATGACATCGATGATTTCATCCTTGATTTGCTCCACCAGACCAGGCGAAATTTCGCTGCGGTCGTGGGTCAGCACCATCTGTAACCGCGTCTTGGCTACATTGCTGCTCCGTTCCTGGCGTCCTAATAAGCGATCAAGCCAATTCATATCCCTACCCCTCTGGTTTGGCACATATGACTGTCCATACCGTTAGAAGCCCTCTTGTTTGTCCAGGTCAATCCCCCCGAACCCAGCTACGCAGACGTTGGAAAAGACCACCCTGTGGTGACAGATCCATAATGGGAACATCGTTGCCGTCCAGGCGTTGGGCAATGTTGCGGAACGCGTGGCTGGCGCTGATGCTATTGGCTGAGCTCATGGCAACTGGCAGACCGCGATTTGACGAGATCAAGATCGCCTCATCTTCGGGAATGACACCCAACAAATCGATGGCCAGAATGTCCAGTACGTCAGCTACAGAAAGCATATCACCTCGGGAGACCATCTCTGGCTTGAGGCGATTGATAATCAATTGGCCTGGCCCTTTTTCTTCAGCTTCGATGAGGCCGATGATGCGGTCGGCGTCGCGCACCGCAGAGACTTCGGGATTGGTGACGATGATCACCTGGTCGGCAGGAGCCACAGCGTTGCGGAAGCCGCGCTCGATTCCGGCTGGCGAATCGATGATGATGAAGTCCATATCCTGCCGCAGTTGGTCACAAACAAGCACCATGTCTGAGGGACTGATGGCCATCTTGTCCCGCGTCTGGGCCGCCGGTATGAGGTATAGCTCGGGAAAACGTTTGTCGCGGATCATGGCTTGCGCCAGACGACAGCGCCCTTCCACCACGTCTACCAGATCATAGACGATGCGGTTTTCCAGACCCATGACCACGTCCAGGTTGCGCAGGCCAATGTCGGCGTCGATGGCTACCACGCGCTTGCCCAGGATGGCGAGGGCTGCTGCCAGGTTGGCCGTCACCGTTGTTTTGCCCACACCACCTTTACCTGAGGTGATTGTAATTACTTTGGCATTCATAGCTGTTTCCTCAAATCAATCTCTGGTCCGCCACTCGTCGGCCACAATCTGATTATCGCGAATGGACGCCATCTCCGGAACCGGTATGCTCGGGCGCTCGTCAGGCGGAATCGCAATCTGGTTGGCAATGCGCAACTGCGTTGGGGCCAGTTGTAGGGCGCAAATGACCGCTCCCTGGTCGCCCAACGCGCCTGCGTGAACCAGACCGCGCAGACGGCCCCACACGACGACGTTGCCAGCAGCAATCACTTCAGCGCCAGGGTTAACATCGCCAATGATGACCACATCTCCCTCATGAAAGACCGATTGTCCCGAACGGAGCGTCTCGCGTAAGAGCAGGGCGCCACCGCTGCCCCGGGATGTCACAGAGGGAACCGTCTCTTGCAGAGCATCTTCGTGCAACAGGCGGTTTCCATCCAAATCAGTATTACTGCCTGCAAGTCGGGTCGCCAGGCCCAGCTCGCGGGCGGCGTCCTTCGTCTGCTCCGGCTCGGCGAGGACGGTCCACAGCTCCATTCCGTTCTCTGCAAACAGCTCTTGTATCTGTGCCAGTTCGGCCGCTTGCAGAAGCCGGCTTCTCACGTCGAGGACAATGCGGCTCCCTTGTAGGAACGCCTTTTTCTGTGCCAGTTCAGCGCCAAGCTGTTCTAACAGGTCTGAGTAGGGCAGGTTGTCCTGCTCCACCCCTACCAGGATTCCTTCGCGAATGCCTTTTACACTTATCCCCATCGCCGCTGATTTGTCCATAGGTTAATCGTGTTGGTGCGGGATAATACAACAATACTCCTGATGAGAGCATACAATAAAAGGAAAGGGATTGCAAGCACCACTCCTGGCTATTCCATCTCCAACCGGTATAGCGCCTCTTCCAGGGTGAACGGTGCGGAAGCGGCGACGATCAGCACCGGCGCTTCGCTGCTCTCATCCAGGTTCACCGCGTGCGTCAGACTCTGTGCCTCATCCAGTTCCAGCTCAGTGACCACGGGCGCGCCTTGCGGGAAGGTAATGAGCAGCAGACGCCACTGTTGGGGGATGGTGTGTGTGGCGCGCGTAAAGCCCTGCGCCTGCCATCCCTCTTGTTCGCTTTCGGCATCGTCGTAGAAGCCAATTTCAGGGATGCTGATGTTGTCGAAGGCGATGCCACCGTGCGTCAGAATGGGATCGGTGACATAGGAGAAGCGCAGCAAGAATTTCTGACCGGCATATGGCGAGAGGTCAATGCTTTCCTGCACCCAGGCGTTGCTGCGGCCGGTGTAGAAGCGGTCGGTAAGCGCTGTCCCTGCCGGGTTGTCAACCTCCGCCAGCCCCTGCATATTCTCTGCTACCAGCCCCTGCCAGGTCTCGCCGCCATCGGTGGAGACGGAAACATAGGCGAAGTCGTAACCGACCTCGATGTCGTGATAGACCTCGTAATTGAGTGTGGCCTGGCTGACATTGCGGAGATCGACCTGACGCGTGAGCTGCATGTGGCTGAAGTTGACGCGATGGGCGTACCAGTAGTGCTGGCCTGACGGGGCAGTAGTGTCCAGCAAGGGCACACGGCTGCTGCCCTGGAAGCGGATGGTGGCGCTGCCGTTGCCTTCCAGATGGTAGTAATCGGCGGCGTACTGGTGCACGGTGGTGTTCAGGTTATCTCCGCCCCGCAGCGCACTGCTGGTAGCCGTGTCCAACGAGCCATCTCCAATCCGGTACGTCTCCGGGGTCTGCGGATGATCGTGAATGGCCAGAGCCACAAGCCAGTCGATCCACAACTGGTGGCCGTCGAACGGCAAGTCGTTGGCTGCAGCCACCGCTGTCACCGCGTCAAGCCCATTGGCAGGGTGGGTAGCAAACGCCCTGTATAGCTCGGGGCCGAGGCGGTCGTAGATGTAGCGATTGAGGACATAGCCCTGACCGTAATAGGCATACGTATCATCTTCAGGCCAGAAGTTGAGCTGCTGGTCCGTATTGGCCAGGAACGCATTGCCGCGGCTCACGCCGTTGCCGCCATAACCGGCCAGCTCCTCGGCGAACATCGCCGACCCCTCAATTTCCCAATCGGCGTCGGAGCGGTCGTAATTATCTTCTATCATGTGGCGGAATTCGTGGGCCAGCACGTTTAGATAGTAGCCGGTGGCAAACATATTACTATTCATGACGAACATGTCGCGCTCGTTCGAATTCTTGTTCACGCTCCTGGGCAGGGCATCGGTGGAGCTGAAATAGCCAGCCAGGCCGCAAAAGGTGGCGTCGTCACAGAGGGTGTTGGGAGAGGCGTGCAGTATGTGGACGCGCGCGTTACCGTCGATGCCGGGCGCTTCTGCTTGTCCAAAGGCGTCCACGACGACTTCGTAGATGCTGTCGAACGCCGTGCCGACCACTTCAATCTCCTGTTCTGTGGGCTGGCGCACGCCGGTGTCAAACCAGAAGTAGGCGTACTCGCTGGCTCCCGCCATTACTGCTTCAATAGGCACGTTCACGTTACGGTCGATGTTCAGAACGATGAAGGAGTCAACCTGCCCCGTTTGCGGCTGGTCATTGGACGATTCGGGCACCGCCGGATCGGGCGCGCCGGAGTAGGCCTGTGCCAGGCTGACGTCGTCGCGCTCCGGCGGATCGGCGGCCTGCAGCAGCTCCCAGGTGCGTTGCGCATCTTCACTGATCGGCGCCGGCTCAAAGCGCCCCAGCGGCGTTGCCGGCGGGGGCGACCAGCTTTCGTCCGTTGCTGCGCCACCTGATGAAGGTGTGCTCTGGGAAGGGGCCGTATCTGTTGTAGCAGGCTCTGGCGTCGCGAGTTGTTCGCCAGATGCTGTGGGTTCCGTGACAGCGGGTGGTTCGGCCTGCGCTGTTGGCGCCAGCGTAGGGTCTGGCCCGCGCAGAAGTTGCAGCGGAGCATTACAGGCCAACAGAGCGACAAAGGCCAGGAGAAGAAGAGCGGAGAGGATATGCAAAGAGCGTTTCATTCACGTTCCTGTCTGGTTGAGCCGTTATCAAAGAGAGGCCATTGTATCATCATGCTGGCATAGACTACGGGCTCTACTCAGGCGAGATTAACAGAGTGTTACAGATTACTCAATGCCTGCCATCTTCGCTATAATCGCCATTCGCGTAGCCTAGCAGAGAGCGATGAGATTTCGAAGATGACAAGCCCCAGTCGAGAAGTAGTGGTCTCTCAGGAACCCGTTTCTGACGAACTCGTTTCTGAAAACCGTGTTGAACTTGTTGACATCTACGATGCCGATGTCGGCTGGCGCTACTTCCTCCCTGATATCAAAGAGCTGATCAACTATCGCTACTTGTTGCGTAACCTTGTGGTCCGTGACCTGAAAGTGCGCTACAAGAATTCGGTTTTGGGTGTGCTCTGGAGCTTGCTGAACCCGTTGCTGATGATGGTGGTTTTCAGCCTGGTCTTCGGCATTCTCAGCAACAACGACATCCGCCAGTACTCGGTCTTTTTTCTGGTGGGGCTGATGCCCTGGAACTTCTTCAGCGGCGCGGTCATCAGCGGCACCAATTCGATTACGGCGAATGGTTCGCTGGTTAAGAAGGTCTACTTCCCGCGCGAGCTGCTGCCCATCGCTTCTGTATTGGCGAATCTGGTGAACTTTTTCATTGCCCTGACGGTGCTGGTCGCTTTTCTCTATCTGTCGGGGCTGGGCCTGACCATACACGCTGTGTGGGTGGGGCCGCTGCTCATTACCCTGGTCATCTTCGCCATGGGGCTTTGTCTGCTTTTGAGCAGCCTGCACGTCTTCTATCGCGACATTATGATGATTCTGGATGTCGTGATGTTGGCCTGGTTCTTCCTGACGCCGATTATGTACCCGCTCTCCCAGTTTGGTGGGCCTGTGACGGTTCTCAACATGGAGTTTGTGCCGGCGCAGGTCATGCGCTGGTTGAACCCCATGGCCTCGATTATCGACGGCTTCCGCACCGTCTTGTGGGGTACAATAGGGGTTGATGGTGTGGTGAGCGCAGGCCCGGCGGCCATGGACCCGGCTTACTTGCTGCGCACCTTCATAACGTCCGTTCTGGTGCTGGTGGTGGGCTATGCCGTATTTGCCCGTACACAGCACCTGTTTGGCGAAACACTATAGCACCGGCGGGTGGCGGTCGGTCGAATGGCCCACGGGACTCCTACGCTAAGACAACGTCTGGCCCGCCTACCACGTTCAACGAGTATAATGCAGGAAAAAACGGTAAACGTACCTATGTCTGTTCGTCGCGTATATGTATTGGCTCTCATTTTATTAACACTTTTGCTGGTCCAGGGGTGTGCTAACGACCGGACTGGCGAAGTCAGTGGCGCTACTGATGGGCAGGAGGTCGCGGCTGTCACTGAAGAAGCCACTGCCACGCTGACGCCTCCGCCGACCTTTACCTCTGTGCCAACCATCACCGAGACGCCAACGCCTGGTCCCAGCCGGACCCCGACGAATACCAGCACACCTTCGCCGGTGCCCACAGACACGCCGGTGCCCACAGAGACACCCACCAGCGTGCCTCAGAGCAACCCTTTCTTGCCCAATTACGGCACGCCCGAAAAGTACCTGACGGCAACGCCTCCAACGCCCATACCAACGCCTGTACCGCGCTGGGAGATTCCGGCCAGTGTGACCAACATTCTGCTGCTGGGTAGCGACAACGCCATTGGCAGCGGCGTGGGCAACACAGATACGATCATCATCGCCTCGGTCAACACCGACAGCAAGACGGTCTCCATGGTGTCTCTGCCGCGCGACCTCTGGGTCTACATCCCCGGGCGCACCATGCACCGCATCAACACCGCATTGCCCCTGGGCGGTGTGCAACTGCTGAAAGATACGATTCTCTACAACTTCGGCGTGCCCATTCACTACTATGCCCGCATCGATTTCGATGGTTTCCAGTCCGCTGTCGATGCCGTCGGTGGTGTAGATGTGGCTGTTAGCTGCTCCTTCGAGGATCACAAGCTCATTTCGCCGGATCTCGACCCGCAAGATGTGGACAGTTGGGAGCTATACCGCCTGGATCCGGGCATTCACCACCTGGACGGCGAAACGGCGCTGTGGTATGTCCGTTCACGGGAGCGCATTGAGTCGGACTGGGGCCGTTCCAAGCGACAGCAGCAAGTTCTGCGCGCCTTGTTCAACAAGGGTGTGGATTTCAACATGTTGCCTCAAATTCCCACTCTCTATGAAACGTACCGCGACACCGTTGATACCGACATAGATATTGGTCGCGTTTTGCAGCTGGCCCGGCACGCCCCGGCTGTGCGCGAGAATGGTATGCAGCAGCTCTACATTGTGGGCAACCAACTGCAACCGTGGTCTGTTCCCGACAGCAACCCACCGATGAATGTGCAGTTGCCGCGCTGGGAGAATATGCAGTATACGTTCCAGAGCCTTTTCTCCCCTCCCGTCCTGAACAGTGCCAGTCGCACGCCCATTTACGTGGAAGTGGTGAATGGCACCGCGAACCCTGACCTGGCGCTGCTGGCCGCAGACAACCTTTCCTGGTACGGCTTTGTGCCGGTGATTACGGAAGCTGACCGGAGCGATTACGAGAACACCACCATCTCCTACTACGGCAATAACCTCAAAGGCTCCTTCGATACGCTCCTTAGCTGGCTTTTCCACAAGAAGTCGGGCGATATCGAGTTGGTGCCAGACACGCCTTACGACTATGACTACCGCGTTGTGCTTGGGTCTGATTACGATCCCTGCGTCAACCACCTATTCGCGCCAGGATAACAGTCTCGTCCTAAACTCTAATTAACCAATCTCCAATCCTCTATCCGCATTGCGCCGCGCCCGACTTTGGCGTATCCTGTCTCCATCTCGTGTCCGGCCCTCTAGCTGACAGGACCCAGGAGCCACTTCCCGGCAGCAGAA
This sequence comes from uncultured Ardenticatenaceae bacterium, assembly GCA_964602995.1. Lineage (GTDB taxonomy): Bacteria > Chloroflexota > Anaerolineae > Promineifilales > Promineifilaceae > JAAYYY01. Next base: position 18,549 of record CAZRTM010000041.1, on the reverse strand, counting down.
TGGGCGGCGGACTTCCATTGCAGGAGGCACATTATGACAGGTGCGGCCCTCGTTCCAGAGGATACCACGGCCGCTGGCGAAGCTGAATACCGCCGTCGCATACGGGCCTGGACGCTGTATGACTGGGCCAACTCAGCGTTTGCCACAACCATTCTGGCAGCAGTTCTTCCCGTTTACTACAGCCAGGTTGCGGGCGCCACACTTCCCAGCGCCGCTCGGGCCACCGCCTATTGGAGCACAGGCCTGAGCATTGCTCTGTTTATTACCGCTATCCTTTCCCCCATTCTGGGCACCATTTCTGACATCATGCGCGGGAAGAAGCGTTTCCTGAGCATCTTCCTGGCCATCGGCATCATTGGCACCGGCCTGTTGGTGCTGGTTGATACAGGCGATTGGCTGCTGGCCTCGATCCTTTTCATCATTGGGCGCGTGGGCTTCAGCGGTTCCATCGTTTTCTATGATGCGCTGTTGCCCCACGTGGCGCGCGAAGAGGACCGCGACGAGGTATCGGCCCGTGGCTATGCGCTGGGCTACCTGGGTGGAGGGTTATTGCTGGCCATCAACGTCGCCATGATCCTGTACCTGCCCGGCAACTGGGGCAGCCGCCTTTCGTTCTTGAGCGTGGCTCTGTGGTGGGGCATTTTCTCCATTCCCTTGCTGCGCGTGGTGCCTGAACCGCCGTCGGCCACAGTGGCGCTCGAAAAGGGAATGAACGTCGTCACCGCCACTTTCCGCCGTATGCGAGAAACGTTCAGCGACATGCGCCGCTACCGGGAGCTGCTGAAGTTCCTCGTCGCTTACCTGATTTACAACGACGGCATTGGCACCATCATCGGCGTGGCGGCTATCTATGGCGCAGAGCTGGGCTTCGGCAGTATTGAGCTGATTCTGGCTATTTTGCTGGTGCAATTTGTGGGAATTCCCTATAGCCTGATTTTTGGCCGGCTACCCCGCTCCGGTGACCGGCGGCGGCCGGTGCTTCTGGCCTTCACCCTCTTTAGTATCGTCATGCTGCCGGTGACCGGTGTTGTGGCGTCATCCTTGCTGCCGCCGGATGTGGTCGGCGTCCAGCCTGAGGATTTGCCGGCGACAGCAACGGCTGTGGACGAAGGGGTTTACGTGGCGACGTCTGAAGCCATTACCTATGAAGGGTTATGGCACTCCGCAACGGTGAGCGCCGCGACCGTGGGCACGGATGAGGATATTACCTTTAGCGAGACGGATGAAGTGGGGGCGCAGTACAGCATCGGCTTCAACGGGCAGCAGGTGGTGGTGACCTATCACACCGGCCCGCAGCAAGGCATCTGGAATGTGTTGCTGGATGGCGAGCCGCTGCTGGAAGACGGCGAGCCGGTGACCATTGATGGCTACAGTAGCACCGTACGTTATGACGTGACGCGTACGTTCCAGGCGGAGGAGGTAGGTGAGCATACCCTGACACTGGTCAACAGCGGCGAGCGCAATCCACAAAGCAGCGGCGTCATGATGAACGTGACGCAGGTGGAAGTGATGCCTCTGTTCCCACAGAGCAATCTGGCTCTTATCATTGGCTTGTTGGTGGCGCTGGCGCTCGTGGGTATCGTGTTCGCCTTTTTGCTGGGGCCGCCTCTTTTCACCAGGCTGGCGGAGGCTGTGGATACCAAGCGAGCCATCTTCCTCTCGCTGGTTGCCTATGGCATCATTGCCGTGTGGGGATTCTTCCTCGACTCTGTCATTGAGTTCTGGTTCCTGGCGTGGCTTGTGGCCGTGGTGCAGGGCGGCAGCCAGGCGCTGAGCCGCAGCCTCTATGCCAGCCTGGCCCCCGCCTCCAAGAGCGGCGAATTTTTCGGACTGTTCAGCATCATGGAGAAGTTCGCGGCGTTCAGCGGACCGTTGCTCTTCGCTGCGGCCGTGGCCATCTTCGGCAGCAGCCGGCCAGGGGTACTCAGCCTGCTTCTGTTCTTTATCGTCGGCGGCTTCCTGCTCACCCGCGTGAACGTTGAAGAAGGCCGCGCCATCGCCCGCGCCGAAGACCAGGCAGCCCTAAACACCTAATAGATATCGCCACGAATTACACGAATTCTCACGAAATAAAATACAAAAAAATTCGTAACATTCGTGTAATTCGTGGCAAAAAATCACATCCGGTCGAACCAGTCACGACTGCGTTCCTCTTTGCGCTGGCCGCGCTCTTTCTTCTGGCGCAGGCGGCGTTCGTTGGCAGCGGCGCTGGGCCGTGTTTTGCGCCGCCGCTTGCGTTGCTTCAGCGCCCTGGCCATCATCTCCTGGAAATTCTCGATGACAATCTGGCGATTTTGATGCTGGCTGCGCGTTTCCTGGGAGCTGAGCTGCAGGATGCCTTCCTGGTCAATGCGTGAGTGCAGCCGCTTCATCACGCGTTGCCGCTGTGCGTCGGTGAGGCTGGGCGAGTTGGTAACGTCAAAATAGAGAGTGGCGCGCGTCGCCGAACGGTTGGCGTGCTGTCCGCCGGGGCCACCGCTGGGCGAGAAGGAGAAGGTCAGCTCCCACTCGGGAATTGTTACTTCCTCATTAATCCGAATCTGATTCGCGTCACTCATAATCATCATTATAATCAAAGCCCCTTGATAATGTATAAGAGCAGCGTTGTAAATGGGGCGCAGCCTATTGACTCCTCTAATTCTGCCCAGTACACTCGGCTAGATGCAAGGGAATAGAGACGATCACCACGTACCATCTACGCTAGACGGAAAGTTCGCTCACATCTTTTTCATGGATGGGGTAGGCCTGGGGAGCAGCGATCCCCAGGTAAATCCGTTTGTGAGCGCACATATGCCCAATCTGGAGCGGCTCTTAGGGCCGGAGTGGTATCTTATAGACGGCGGCCCTATCAGCCGGGAGCGCGCTACGTTTGTGCCGGCTGATGCCACGCTCAACGTGTCCGGTCGCCCGCAGAGCGCGACGGGGCAGGCCACGATTCTGACAGGGCGCAATGTGCCGCAGTTGGTTGGGCGCCATTACGGCCCCAAACCGGATCGGGCAGTGGCTGAGATTATTCGGTCTGGCTCCCTCTTTCATGAGGTTGTGGCTGCCGGTGGTACGGCGGCGTTGCTGACGCCCTATCCCCAGCAGTATTTCGACGCCATTGACAGTGGGCGCCGCCTCTTCTCGGCAGTGCCCCTGGCGGCGACCAGCGCCGGCGTGCGGTTGATGACCGCAGATGATTTGCGCGCCGGGCGCGCCGTAAGCCCCTATTTCACAGGGCAGGGGTGGCGTGAGCAACTGGGATATACGGATATTCCCTTGCTGACACTGGAAGAAGCAGGGCAGCGCATTGCGCACCTTGCTCGCACATACAATTTCAGCTTTTTTGAGCATTGGCCCAGCGACCGTAGCGGCCACCGTGGCCCACTGGAGCAGGCGGTGGCGCACCTTGAAATGCTGGATACGGTCATGGGCGGCCTGATAGAGGCCTGGGACGAGCGCGGCCTGCTGATAATTACCAGTGATCACGGTAACATCGAGGACAAGACGCAACGCCAGCACACAGAGAATCCGGTACCGGCCATCCTGATAGGCCAGGGCCACGCCGCGCTGGCAGAGCAGATTCACGATTTAACCGGCATTGCGCGCGTCATACGCACTTATCTTGAACTTGAAGCTCAACCTGAGCCAAACATTGAGCCGTAGCATTAAGCCTTAATGAAGCCCTGGCGACTGAGAGCGGCTGGCTATCAAGCTGTTTGCTCGGGTTTTTCTATTGAAGGATTATGTCTGTCATGTCTGTTTCGTCTGAAGAATTTCGCGACGTGTTACGCCACTTTCCGGCGGGCGTCACGATCGTCACCATCAAGAGTGGAGATGAAATTCACGGTCTGACCGTCTCCGCTTTTGCTTCTATTTCGCCGGAACCGCCGCTGATTATGATCGCCATTGACCATCGTCACAGCGCTTTTGAATTGCTGGAAGCGGAAGATGCTGTTTTTGCTGTGAACATCTTGCACGAGGACCAGATGGAGCTATCTAACCGCTTTGCCTGGCTCAAAGATGAAGATCGCTTTGACGCGGGCGACTGGCGAGAAGCAGTGACCGGAGCACCTGTATTGGCCGATGCCCTGGCCTGGCTCGATTGCACCATCCATGGTAGTTATGTGGCGGGGACGCATACCATCTACGTGGGCAAAGTGCAGGCCTGTGGCATCCCCCGTCCCAACCAGCCGCCGCTGGTGTACTGGAATCGTGGCTATCGCTGCCTGCTCTTACGCGAAGAGCGCCAGAAAGCAGCGCGCAAAAAGCTGAGCGATGGGCAAGGAGGGGTTGCAGATGGCTAGAATGGGAGGAGCTTTGCGCCGCCTGATTGCCTTTCTCACGCTTCACTGCCCCCACTGCTTGCGCGGCAAGGTGTTCTACGGCCTGTTCCAAATGTACGAATATTGCCCGGTCTGTGGCATTCCGTATGAACGGGAGCAGGGCTACTTCATGAATGCCATTTTCTTTGGCTATATCCTGGGCTTCATCGCCATCCTGCCGCTGAACGTCGCCCTTTACATCATGGAGGTCGCGCCGATCTGGTTCCTGGTGGGCACGCTGCTCTCGCTCACCTTGCTTTCTCCAATTGTCTTCCGCTACTCGCGGGCTATCTGGATGCACATTGATGAATTGCTGGACCCGCGGCCGGAGCCGATTCCGGAGGAGTGAGGGGGAGTGGAGATTGGAGATTGGAGAATTGGAGATTGGGGGCGCTCTGAAATACGGGGTATTTCGGTGTTGCGGTTTGCATGTCGTGGTCTGAAGGGTTGTTGGTGAGTGAGGCGGTTATGCGCTACGACGGAATTGTGGTTATGTACCGTTACCGCGACGTGTGGTTTTGTAGCCGCGGATTCCATTCCGCGCTGTGAGCGGTACCCTCGTTCTCACCGATGGCTTCGCGGGGATGCTTCACGTTCGTTCAGCATGACGGGAGGAGGCGCGACAGCATTTGCCAATCCGTCACCCTCATTCCCTCTCCTGTCGCCCTGATTCCCCTCCCGTCATCCTGAGTGCGGGGGAAGGTACTCTATTCCAGGGGAGTCACTGTGAAATTGTCGAAGGCAACCAGGACACCGCTCTGGCCCAGAGTCTCCACCATGATGCCGATGTCACCGCGGTTCAGGGTGGTGTCAGTGACGCGGGCGACTTCCTGGTCGTTGACGAAGAAAATCATGTTGCCGCCCTCGGCGCGCACGCGCAAGACGTTGGTGGCGTCCAGCCCTCCGTTGACGGCATCGGAGGCGAACCAGCCATTCTCAACCAATGGCCGCTCCTCCGCACAGTTCTCTTCACAGACGCCAATCCAGATGTAGCCGTCTCCGCTCACTTCAAACAGGTAGAAGGAGTTGGTGTCGGAATTGACGCGGAACATCATGCCATAGCCGTTGTCCAGCGGTCCGTCAATCTGGGTGGCCTCTACCTGGTAGACGCCGTCCTCCAGGCGCTCCCCGGCCGTTGACCAGAAGAGACCCAGGTCGGCTTTGACCAGGAACTCATAGCGCCCGTTTACGACATCGCCCTCGGCATTAATATCTTGCCCCGCGCCCCAACTGCCGACTTCGTCAAATGTCTCTTCGTAAGGCCCTGTCAGCCCCAGTCCCAGTCCTGTACACGCCGCCAGCGCCATCACCAACAGCAATGCCGCCGCCAACGCCACCAGACCACTTCTCTTCGTTACCATGCATACTCCTTGTCCCTGTACTGAACCTAGCAAAGCCCCACTCTCTAGTCTCTAATTTCCAATCTCCGCCCTACTCCATCGCTCGCACGACAACCTCGGCTACATCTACTACTGCCATCGTTTCTCCCGCCTCTTTGCTGGCGTCTTCCAGCATACGGGCGCAGAAGGGGCAGCCAATGGCCAGCGTCTTGGCCCCTGTCTTCTCTGCTTCGTGGTAGCGGTTCATGCTGACTGCCTGCAGCCCAGGCTCCTCTTCCTTCCAGAACTGCGC
>CAZRTM010000041.1:0-12510 GCA_964602995.1 uncultured Ardenticatenaceae bacterium | reverse complement strand
CCGATGGTATGGAAGCAGTGCGGGCAACCGGTGACAATGCGCTTCTTTTCGCAGCCCACTTCCTTGAGCGTCTCAATGTTGTTCATCGCCATTTCATAGAAGAGGTACTCATTGCCCGAACGGCGGGCGGAATCGCCGGTGCATGTTTCCATGTTGCCCAGCACGGCGAAATTGACGCCGGCCGCGTGCAGGATGGTCACCGTGGCGCGCGCCACTTCCTGTCCCTTGGGGTCATACGCCCCGGCGCAACCGACCCAGTAGAGCACCTCAAAGTCCGGATTTTCTTCCACTGTGGGCACATCGAACGGCAGCGAGCCGGCCCAGGCCAGGCGGTCGTCGGTCTGGCCCCAGGGGTTGCCCGTGCGTTCCATGCCGCGGTAAGCGCCTTGCAGCTCACTGGGGAAATCAGCCTGCATCAGCACCTGGTCACGGCGGATGTTCAGGATGTCGAACATCGGCTCGTTACCCACCGGGCAAACCTCGACACAGGCGCCACAGGCAGTGCAGGCCCAGAGGGCGCTCTTGCTGATGGCATAGTCCAGCAGGTGCGGTTCGTCGACGCCGCCAGCCGCCAGGTGCGGCATATTCTCACGAATGTAGTAGCGCTTGTTAATCTCCAGCGCCGCGGGAGAAAGCTCCTTGCCGGTGATGTAAGCAGGGCAGGCATCCTGGCAGCGGTTGCACATGATGCAGGCAAAGGCATCGAGTACATGCGTCTGCTCCAGGTCGGTGAGGCGTGCCACGCCAAATTGTTCGATGCTCTCATCTTCAAAGTCAATGGGATCCAGGGCGCCCAGGGCGGTGCGCTCCGGTCTGGTCATGAAGTTGAGTGGTCCCATGAAGAGATGGGCATGTTTGGTATAGGGGAAATAGGGCAAGAAAAGGAAAATGAGGCCCAGGGCGATCCACCAGCTGGCGTGTAAGCCCATGTTCAGCGCCGTGGGCGACAGCCCTTGCCAGACGGTGGCCACAGCGCCGGCAATTGGCTGCATGGGGTCACCGCCCTCCAGGGCAATGTCGAAGGTCTGGCTCAAAAAGCGGAAGCCGACGTGCAGCAGGATGAAGAGGCCGACGACGAGCGAATCCTTGGGGATGCCGCCTCTGGCTTCCGGCATCATCTTCACATTCTGGCGCGCAGAAAGCGTCCTGCGCCCTTTGGGAGAGGCGAAACGGCGCAGGATAAGGTAAATGACGCCAATAAGGACCGCTGCTGAGAAAAGGTCGGCAAGCAGGCGGTAGCCATCGCCCAACACGCCCGGTATTTCAAAGCCAGCAATAAACCCTTCAAGGATATCGACGATATTGACCAGGCCATAAAAGATGAAGCCCCAGGCCACACCATAGTGCAATATGGAGGTGATTTTGCGATTCTTGAGGATGTCGCCCTGGAAAATGAGGTTCTTAATGCCGATGAAGATACGCCGGGGAAGCTCGTCAAGGTAAAGACTCCCTTTGCCGCGAGCAATGATGCGACGCATTTCGTCAAAGGTTATAATTGTTGCGCCCAGTGAAATGGCAACAAGTAGGATAAACAGGAATTTCTCAGTGGGGGATAGCATGGCTTTCTCTCAGAGTCCATTTATGATGATGGCTAAACTGACGATGCCGGCGTACGCCACATGTAGATGTGCGTCGTGCGTGACATGTAGACGTGTGCCACAGAGTCTATCATAGGGCAAAAGGGTGGGCAATGCAGCAGAAGCTGGGCAGCCCTCCTGTCGAGAGTGATGAATGATTATGGATCTACCACAGCCCTTTTCCCAACGAATGATTGACCTTTACGGCGAGCGCGGGCAGGCGTGGTTAGAGGCCTTGCCCTCGCTGCTGGAAACGTGCGCCCGCCGTTGGTCTCTGAGCCTCTTCCCGCCTTTCGACCTCAGTTATAACTACGTGGCTCCCGCGCGGCGAGAGGATGGCAGTGACGTGGTGCTCAAGATTGGCGTACCCAATCCCGAGCTTGATAGTGAGATTGAGGCGTTGCGTATCTATGACGGCCGCGGCGTTGCTCGCCTGTTGGACAGTGATAAGGAGTTGGGCGCGCTTCTGTTGGAGCGGCTGCGGCCGGGCGCCATGTTGGTGACTGTGAAGGACGACGAAGCCGCGACGGAAATTGCTGCGGGAGTGATGAAGCAGTTGTGGCAGCCGTTACCTGCGGAACACAATTTCCCCACTGTGGAGAAGTGGGCCAGGGGCATGCAGCGCCTGCGCCAGGAGTTCAACGGCGGCAGCGGCCCGTTCCCGGAAAAGATAGTGGCCACGGCCGAGGGTCTGTTTGCCGAATTGCTCCCTTCCAGCGCGCCGCCTGTCCTGCTGCATGGCGACTTGCATCACTACAATATCCTGGCGGCGGAACGAGAACCGTGGCTGGCGTTGGATCCTAAAGGGGTGGCAGGCGAACCGGCTTATGAAGTGGGCGCTCTGTTGCGCAATCCCACGCCCCAGATTGCGCAGGAACCAGAGCTGTCCCGACTGCTGCTGCGGCGCATTGACCAGCTTGCCCAGATTTTAGAGCTTGACCGGCGGCGGCTGATCGGCTGGGCTGTGGCGCAGGCTGTGCTATCCGCCTGGTGGAGTTATGAAGAAAGTGGGAGCGGTTGGGAGGTAGCAATGACCATCGCCCAGGCCCTCACCCCCCACATATAAGTCACCACAGCTCCGCCAATAATCTCCAACCTCCAATCTCTAATCTCTAATCTCCAATCCTCCCCTCTACGCTGGACTCCCCCGCCCTCACCGCCAGCGAACGCTGTACAGCAACCACACCCAGCAGCGCCAGCCAACACATGAGAGCCATGGTGAAGGGCAGGGTGGTCACAACGCTGAGCAGGGCCATTACCAGCGCAAAGAGGACGAGGAGCAGGGCCAGGGCGGGGTGGAAAAGCAGGAACTTGAAACAGTTGCTATAGGTGGCGCGCAGAGAGCGGTCTTCCTGGGCCAGCCAGAAGGGCCAGTAGTAGAAGTTGAGCACCAGCCACAAAGTAAGTCCGCCAATCCAGACCAGGCGCAGCAGGAACCACGGCGTGCCCGTCGCACGCCAATAGCTCAACAGGTTGGAGATGCCCACCAGCCAGACAAAGAGGTTTAACAAGCCCCACTTCCACGCCGGCCAAAACATCTGGCGAAAAGCAGCCCAGGCGTCACGCGGCGTCCAATATTCCCCATCAAAACTGCGCTGGGTCATAGCATACACCGTCGCCGTCGCCGGAGCAGCGGTAATTACCGGTAGCTGCAGCAAGAACCAGGCGATATTGAGCACCAACAAAACCACCCACTCCCGCCACCAGATGCGGAAGGCGGTGGTTATGACGTGAAGAGGGTTAAGCATTAACCTTTTAGTCCGCCGTAGCTGATGCCCTCAATAAAGTAGCGCTGGAAGAAGATGAAGATGAGGGCCATGGGTAGGGTGGTGACCAGGGAGCCGGCGAGGATGGCGTTCCATTGCAGGTTTTCGCCCAGGCCGCCGCGCAGCAAGGCCAGACCCAGGGGCAGGGTGTACAGCTCCTGGCGCACGCTGATGACAATGAGAGGGAACATGAAGTCGTTCCACGCGCCCTGGAAGGTGAAAATAATGAGGGCCACCAGAGCGGGGCGGGCGATGGGCATGATGATGCGGAAGAACATCTGGAAGCGATTGGCGCCGTCGATGCGCGCTGCCTCTTCCATCTCTATGGGGATTGACTCGAAAAACTGCTTCATCAGGAAGACGCCAAAGGCCGTCGTTAACTTCGGGAAGATAAGCCCCATGTAGGTGTCGATGAAGTTAAGCTGTTTGAGCACGATGAACATGGGAATCAGCAAGACGATGCCGGGAATCATCATGGTGCCCAGGACGCCCAGAAAGAGGAGGTTATCGCCGGGGAAGGGGATGCGGGAGAGCGCGTAGCCGGCCATGCTGGCGAATAGGATATTGCCAAGGGTGATGGAGACCGCCACAAGGGCGCTGTTGAACGCCCAGCGATCGACATTTAGATTCTGCATGCGCCGGTACCCTTCCAGGGTCCACGTTTCAGGGATGAGCGCAACGGGATTAGCGGCAATTTCGGGCAGCGGCTTGAAGCTGGTGGTGATGGCCAGCAGAAATGGATAGAGGAAGCTAAACGCCAGCAGAAAGAGCAAGGCATAGGAGAGGATCAGCCGCGCGCGAACCGGCCAGCTAACTCCTGGGCTTTCAGCCACGGTTGGGGTCGTGATTGATGTCATCATATCCTCCTAAAAATCGGCCTCGCTGCCTGTGATGCGACGCTGGATGAGCGTCAGTGTGAAGATGATGAAGAACAAGAGAATGGCGATTGCCGCGCCCAGACCCATCTCGCTGTTGCCGAAACCGTTGCGATAGACCATGTAGGCCACTGTTAGCGTGGTCTTGGCCGGACCGCCGCTGCTCATCACGTAAATCTGGTCGAATACCTGATAGGTACCGATCAGACCCAGCGTCACCACAAAAAAGATGGTCGGGCGCAGCAGCGGCACGGTGATACGTCGGAAGGTGGCCCACGCGCTTGCCCCATCTACCGCGGCCGCTTCATAGACGCTGCCGGGGATATCCTGCAGAGCTGCCAGAAAGATGATCATCATCGTGCCAATGGTGGTCCAGGTGTTCATGAGCATGATCGCCATCAGGGCCACACTAGGCCCGCTGATCCAGTCCCAGACGGTGAGGCCCAGTATCTGGCTGCTCAGAAATGCTGGTCCATCGCGCAACGTGACGCCGAACCAGCCCAGGATGATGTGGAACAGGCCACGGGCGTCTGCCATCCAGGCCACCGGTTCCCAGGCGCCGAATGTTAGGTATTGCAGCACGCGATTAATCAGGCCGCTCCTCTGGTAGAGAAAGAGAAAGATCAGGCTGATGGCTACTGAGGACGTGATGGAGGGAAAGTAGTAAGCCGTGCGGAAGAAATCCTTGAAACGCAGGAAGCGCTGGTTGACAACCACGGCCAGCAAAAGCGCCAGGACCGTCTGCACCGGGACCACGCCGAGGGCAAAGTAAGTTGTATTCTTCAGGGCCTTGAAGAAGTCGGAGCGGCGGATGCCATCCTGAACCAGGAGCGACTGGTAATTCTTAACGCCGACCCACTCAGCCGTCGCCGGTGGGCTGATGCCATTCCAATCGGTGAAGCTGTAGTAGAAGGCAAAGATAATGGGGATGACGAGAAAGACGACAAAGATGATAAGCGCCGGTGTCATGAACAACCAGCCGGCAATCGTATCTTCTCGATCCTGTCCTTTGATACCGCTTGCCATAATAGCTCTCCTTCGCTATGGAGCGTCCTTCACAAGGAGGTGCGGGCGCGGTGGGCCCGACGCCGGACCCACCGCGCTGTGAGTGCGATGTTAGCGGATTAGCGGCTCAGAACTTCGTTGCCAACTTCCTCCGCTTCCTGCAACACCTGTTCCGGCGTCATCGCGCCAGCGAAGGCCTGTTGCAGGCCGTTGTTAATGGTGTCTAACACATCCTGGAAGCCAGGCACGAACTGCCAGGCGCGAGAATAATCCGCGCCATTGAGGAACGGTTCCAGATCTGGATACTGCTCCAGCCAGTGATCGCGCAGGCTTTCGCGCGTGGGCATTGCCAGACCCAGGTCAGTCCAGGCCTGCATGCCATCCGGCCCAGTCAGGTAGTTAACCAGCGTGAAGGCCGCTTCCTGGCGCTCGGCGTCAATACCCGAGGGCACGCCGTAGCAGACTGTGAAGGCCATCGTGGCCTGACCACCAGGTCCTGAGGGCAGCTCCGCAACGCCGTAGTTGACGTCAGGGAACTGGTCGCTCAGGAAGGGGACGATCCAGTTACCTTCGATGACCATCGCCGCCTGCTGCCGGCCGAATGCTTCGCCGGGCCAGCCGCTATCCAGGTCGGCCGGTTGCGCCGCAAAGCCATCAAGAACCAGATTCACGTAGAACTCCATTGCTTCAAGGCTCTCGGGGCTATTGATCAGCATTTCGGTGAAATCTTCATTGGCAACCTCGCCGCCGGCCTGGTAGAGGAAGGCGATCTCGCGGGCGAAGTCGGCGCTGAGCGACAGGCCGTAGACGCCTTCGTCGGCATTGGTCAACTGCTCGGCCGCGTCGCGCAGATCATCCCAGGTCCAGTCGGCCGTGGGGTAGTCCAGCCCGGCTTCGTCGAACATATCTGCATTGTAGATCAACCCCAGCGTGCTGAAGTCCTTTGGCGGGCAGTAGAATGTACCGTTATAGACGAAGGCATCATGCAGGTTGGGGTAGAAGTCATCCGGGTCTTCGATTCGGCCTTCGGCTGGCTCCACGGCGCCGGCGTCTGCATAGTCAGGCAGGCGGAAGCTGTCGATGTAGAAGACATCGGGAGGCGCACCGCCAGCGATGCTCGTCTGTAATCTGGTGTCGTAGTCAGGCACCAGGTTCAGAGCCGCCTGGATATTCTCGTTAGATGCGTTAAAATCATCGACCATAGCCTGCAGTCGCGTGTTCTCGGCTTCGGAACTGGACCATCCCATTAGTTGCAGTTCGATGACGTCTCCGCTGGCTGCGGGCTCTTCTTCCGCAGGTGGTTCTTCTTCCTCCACAGGAGGCTCTTCTTCACCAGCCGGCATTTCCGTTTCCACACCCTCTCCGGCGCCCGGCTCCTGAGTGTCGCCACCACAGGCCACGAGAACCAGGCCAAGGGCGAGAAGGGTAATCAGCAACAGATACCATTTTCTAGACATGTTTTTCTCCTCACTTCACTTGAAAGTTGATAAGAAGGATGCCGTAGCAATCCACGGCGGTTGGCGTAACGTTTAAATCACCGTTCTTCACTTCACCTCCTTTTCACTGTGCACGCTGTCTGCGTCAGATCTGTCGCCTGTGTTGGTGACATCGACAACGTGCTGTTGCCCACAGTGATAGAATTTGAAACGCACGCGCCTCCAGTGGGCCGGGAGTCGCGGTGTCACGGTATAGGCATCGCCTTGAAGTTGTAGCCCGGCAAAGCCAAAGGCCACAGCCTGCCACACGCCGCCGGTTGAAGCGGCATGGATGCCATCTCCGGCGTTGCCGCGCACATCCAGCAAGTCGGCGTTCGCCGCCAGCATGAAATAGTCATAGGCCTCATCTGGTCGTCCCATCTCGCAGGCAGCCCAGGCGTGGAAGCTGGGGCTTAACGACGAGCCATACTGGTGGTCGGTAATGGGCATGTAGGTATCCCAGTTAACCTGCCACTCCTGCTTGCTGTACTGATCGCGTAGCAGGATCAGGAGCATCACGACGTCGGCTTGTTTAATCACCTGGCTGCGGTTGGCGCCTTCAATGCCCAGTAAATATTGCATCGAGTGCGTGCGGCCTTCGTACTGCGACCAATCCAGCTCTTCCAGATCGAAGAAGCCCTCGAACTGGGTCATCAGGCCTGTTTCCTCGTCCTGTAACAGGACAATGTTCTCGGCCACGTCGCGCCAGAGGGCCAGCTCCTCCTCATCCAGCTCAAGCGCTTCTTCCAGCTCGCGGGCTTTGTCCGGATGTTGCTCGCGCAGCCAGCCCAACACCTGCTGCGCTGTCTCCAGATGCCACTGCGCCATGCGATTGGTATAGATGTTGTTGTCAACGTGTTCGTGATATTCGTCTGGCCCAATCACATCGCGGTAGCTGTACTGGCGTTGCCCTTCCACTTCTTCCAGCTCGGCGCGGTCGGCCCAGAAGCGAGCGGTGTCCAGAATGATCTCCGCACCGTAATCGCGCATGAACTGGTCATCACACGTCACCCGCCAATATTGCATGATGGCGTAGGCCACATCGGCCGAAATGTGAATCTCAATATCCCCTGTCCAGATGCGCACCAGCTTCTGTCCCGTAAAGTCGGGCACCCACGTGGGGGTCACTTCGTCACCCGTCAAGGCGCTTTCCCAGGCATACTGCGCGCCGCGGAAGCCATTGGCGCGCGCTTTGCGCCGCGCGCCCGGTAAGGTGTTGTAGCGGTAGAGCAGCAGGTTGCGCGCTATCTCAGGTTGGGTGTAGGTGAAGAAGGGCAAAATGAAGATTTCGGTATCCCAGAAGACGTGGCCCCGGTAGCCCAACCCGCTCAGCGTCTTGGCTCCAATGCTGACGCGGTCGTCGTCGCGTGGGGCGGCTATCTGTAGCTGGAACAGATTAAAGCGTATTGCTAACTGTGCCTCGTCGTCTCCTTCAATGACGACGTCGGTATCGTCCCACAGCCGTTGCCATGCTTCCATGTGCGCCTGTTTGAGCGAATCGTAGTCGTGGGCCTCCAGGCGTTCTCGCGCCCGTGCAACCACTTCCCCGGCATCTTCAACCTGATCGCGGCTGGTCGTGTAGGCCACCAGCTTGTCCACTTGCAGCGTCTGGCCAGCGGGTACCTGGCGCGAAAGGTGCAGCGCCGGATAGGCGGGGCAATCCTGGCCGCTAACCATTATCTCGCCGGGCGCGAAGACCGAAACGGCCGTACCCAGTTCAACGCCCGATTCATTGGTGCGGCTATGCAGCCAGACGTGGTTGCCGTCGTAGCCCTGGTCCAGATGACGCCAGTGCAGATATCTGTCATTGGACACGTGCCCATTGATGCCGGTATCCAGCTCTACCTGGCAATCGCTGTTGACAGCGGTAAGTAAAAAGCGTATGGCGCCGAGGTGAGGCTCAGTGTAGCTGGTGAAACGCTCAAATGTCAGGTCCACCACTGTTCCCCCAGGCGTCTCCCAGCGCACATGTCGCAACAAGACGCCTCGTTGCAGGTCTAGCTGTCGCCAGAAAAAGTGAACGCGCCCTTTGTCCAGGCGAAACGGTTCACCGTCAACCTCCAGACCCAGGTCCAGCCAGTTTGGAAGATTGACTAGCTCGGTGAAGAAGATGAAGACGTCGTTAAAGACGCCGTGCGCCAGGGTGAGTGCATGATCGCCGGGGTAGCCCTCTTCAAACGTGCCACGGCTGGAAAAGTAACCATTCCCTGTAGTAAACACTGTTTCCATATGATGTAGATTTGAAGGGTCGAAGTCGTCTTGAGTGACTACCCATCCCTTTTCGCCGCCGGTAATGGCCTGTAGCTGATCCAGGGTGACACCCTCCAGACTATCGAGGCGCGAAAAGCGGCGGCTAGTGCCGCCAAGCCCCTCGAAGCGCTCACGCGGTCCCAGGGCCAGGGCAGGCATACCTGCCGCCAGTGCGGCCTCAATGCCCGCGGCAGCGTCTTCGACCACCAGACATTGCGCCGGCGGCAGGTTGAGGCCGGCGGCGGCAAAGCGAAACAGGTCGGGGGCCGGCTTTGCTCGTGGCACACTATTGCCGTCGGCCACCAGTTGCAGACGCTCTTTGATGCCCAGTTGTTCGACAACGGCGCGAGCGTTACGGCTGGCGGAGGCAATGGCGTATGGAATGCCGGCGGCATCAAGCTCGTCCAGCAAGTCGGCGACGCCGGGCAGCAAATCCTCAGGCGATATCTGCTCCAGCATCTCCAGGTAATAGTCGTTCTTGCGGGCCATCATCTCCAGCAATCGTTCCTCGGAGACGCTGATCTCGTCCAGAATAAGCAGGAGGGAGTCACGGCGTGACACACCACGCAGCCGCTCATTCGCTTCGCGGCCAAAAGGTATTCCTTCTTCATCGGCTAACCGCTTCCAGGCCGAGTAGTGATATTCTGCGGTGTCCGTAATTACTCCATCGAGGTCAAAAATAACTGCTTTTAACAGTGACACATGAATCCCTTTACTAAATTGTTTTTACTGACAGGTAAGAGCAGTAGCGCCGTCGCTTCTCTTCAGCTAGAAGCGCGGACTATTAATTCGGGTAGCAATACAACGTTTTTCTGCTCAACTGGCTCGTCGTTGATCTGGCGTAACAGCAATTCGATTACCGTTTCACCAATGCGGTTGATTGGCTGGTGTACAGAAGTGAGAGGAGGCTGGGTATATTGGACCAGTGGGATATTGTCGAAGCCGGTGAGGGCAACATCTTCGCCGGCGACCAGACCGGCTGCCTGCAGAGCGTTGAGGGCGCCAATGGCAATCAGATCGCTGACACAGGCAAGAGCTGTGGGCTGCTTCTCTGCCGGGAGCGCCAGCAAGCGCCGTACGGCGTATTGCCCTAACTCGGCGGAGTTTTCGCCGCGGACGATCCATTCAGGGCAGGGGGTGATGCCGGCTGCCGTCAGCGCTTCGCGATACCCTTTTTCGCGCAAGGCGCCTGATTGCGACCCTTCGGGCCACGTGATGAAGGCGATGCGGCGGTGACCCCGTTCCAGAAGATGTTCTATAGTTATCTTCATGCCGTAATAGCCGTCAACATCTACCCAGCAGAAATCCCACTCATCATTGGCCTGGCCAAAGGTGACAAAGGGAATCTGGCGTTCGATGAGGGCCTTGACCCGGGCGTCGTTGGTTACGGTGTCGGCCAGAATAAAGCCGGCGACCTGGTTGCGCGAGAATAACTCCTGATAGACGTCGCTGTGTCCGCCATCGCGATTGGCGGTGAAGGTGAGCAGGTGATAGCCCCGTTCCTCGGCTGCGTTGGTAATGCTATGTACAAAGGCATCGAGTACGGGATGCATGAAATCTTTGGGCATACCGTGCCAGGCATAGCCGACTAAGTTGCTGGCCTGAGTGCGCAGGTTGCGCGCGCTGATGTTGGGGCGGTAGTTAAGCTCTCGAACCGCCTGCCAGATGCGCTCGCGCGTTTCCTCAGAGACCTGCGCGCGATTGTTGAGTACCTTGGATACGGTTTGATAACTGACGCCGGCCTTCGCCGCGACATCTTTCAGAGTAACTCGAGCCATTGGCTACCTCGACGAGATTTGTGAGGCGAACGTTCGCGCGAACGTTCGCCTCTCATTAAAGCATAAATTTGAGGGGTGTGTCAAGGAAAAGCTGTTAAGCTTGCCCATCCCGCGTATAATGCGCTCCATGTCTAGCATGTTGCGCAAAGTGACCGCCATTGCCGCCCTCGCCGGCTTCCTGCTGGTCACCCTGGCCCTCTTCCCCCCCACTCTTTCCCTTTATGAGCTGACCGGCGAAGAAGCGGTGCTGGGGCAGGTTCGCGGCCTTTTACACTGGTTCAACACAGCCATCCGCCCACAGCCACAACTGGCTCCGGATGTGCCCATCGAATACAGCGACGTTAACCCCTTTGGGGCCAACACCTTCTTGCAGAACGAAGCATTGCCAGAGGTGCGGGAGCAAAGTCTGGCGTTACTCAGTGATGCCGGGTTCCGCTTTATCCGCCAGGAGTTCACCTGGGAGGATATTGAAATTCATGGCAAGGGAGATTTCGTAGACCGCCGCAACGACCTGGACGGTGATGGTGTACCTGACCCGGTTGACGCCTGGGCCAAGTATGACAACATTGTCGAACTGGCTGAAGAGCAGGATATCGAAATCATTGCACGGCTGGGCAATCCACCGGCCTGGACGCGGGCACTGACTAACACCATTGGCACCTACGCTCCGCCGGATGACTTTAACGATTTTGGTGATTTTGCGGCCACGGTGGCCGGGCGCTACCGGGAGCAGATTACCTATTACCAGATCTGGAATGAGCCGAACGGTAACGAGGAGTGGGGGTTGCAGGATGTGGATCCCGAAGCGTTTACGGAGCTGCTCTGCCTGGCCTACGAGCGTATCAAGGATGTGGATGCGGATGCGGTGGTTCTGGCGGGGGCGCTGACGCCGACGGTGGCGCTGGAAGGGCGCAATCTCAACGATCTGATATTCCTGGAGCGCATGTATGCGGCCGGAGCCGGTGACTGTTTCGACATTATGTCGGCACAGGGCTATGGCCTCTGGTCAGGGCCTACGGACCAGCGCCTGCGGCCCACGGTGATTAACTACCCACACCACCTCTTCCTGCGCGATATCATGGTGCGCCACGGCGACGCGGAAAAGCCGATCTGGATTAGCGAAATGGGTTGGAACGCCGTGCCCGACGGCATTCCACCGCTCTACGGCCAGGTCACGGAGGAGCAGAAGGCGCGATATGCCGTGGAAGGGTTTGAGCGAGCAAGGCAGGAATGGCCCTGGATAGGTGTGGTCAGTTACTGGTTTTTCAAGCGCGCAGCTGATTTTGAAAGGGATCAGGCCTGGTACTACTTCCGCATGATGGAGCCAGATTTCACGCCTCTGCCGGTGTGGAACGCTGTCGCCGCCTACGCCCCATCACCCCCACCCGTCACCCCGCCCTCGCCCTTCCTTTACACCTGGCAACAGCTACGCCCGGCGCTTTTCCTCATAGGAAGTGGGCTGTTGTTTTTCAGTGTACTACTGTTGCTGGCGCCGGGTGGGAAGGACGTGACACGGAGAGCCGCGGAGGGGGATTAGAGATTGGAGAATTGGAGATTGGAGATTGGTTGATTGGAGATTCGGGGCAGCGGAGCATGGAGAGGAGTTGGTTTATAGTGGGTGCTTTAGCGCCTTTGCGCGGGGGCGCTAAAGCGTCTACTACGAACCAACAAATAATCTGCGTTCATCCGCGTTCATCTGCGGCAAGAGCCAATCTCTAATCTCCAGTCTCCAATCTCCACCCTACCGCTCCCCAACCGGCACAAACTCCAGCTCGTCTGCCCCC
>CAZRTM010000040.1:21179-32485 GCA_964602995.1 uncultured Ardenticatenaceae bacterium | reverse complement strand
CTGTCATTCCAGTCACGAACAACTAAACTAAATCAGTAAACAGTTAAGGGCAGAGAATGCCGCGCTGCGAGCAGAGAACGCGCGGCTACTGTCAGAGAACGCCGAATTGCGCGCGGCTGTAGAAGAAAAGAGCGGGCAGAAAGGGACGCCCTCCTTTGTCAAGCCGAACCGCGCCCAGAGAGAGAAAAAGCCGCGCAAGAAGCGGGGGCCAAGCATAACCAGGCGCGGAAGCTGGAGAGGCCGACCCGAGTGGAGCGCCACACGCTGGCGGCCTGTCCCGACTGTGGGGAGCAGTTGGTGGGCGGGAGTCTGCATTACCGCAGGCAGGTGATAGAGATCCCTGGCCCGCAACCGGTGGAGGTCATCGAGCACCACATCGAGAAGCGCTGGTGTCGTCACTGTCGTTGTTGGCACTGGCCGACGGACGATTGGAGCGGGGTAGTGATGGGACAGGGCCGCATGGGCGTGCGTCTGGCGGGGCTGGTCGGCTACCTGCGGGCGATGCTGCGGGCGCCGCTGCGTACGATTCAGCAATATCTGGAGACGGTGCACCAGTTGCAGTTGAGCGTGGGAGCAATTAGTCATCTGTGCCAGCAGGTGACGGAGCAGTTGGGGGAGGTGGGCGAGGGACTGAAGGCGGAGGCACGAGCCAGCCCGGTGGCGCACATGGACGAAACCGGCTGGCGGGAAGATGGTCTGGGCGGCTACATTTGGTGCCTGGTCAGCGACAGCCCGCAGCCGGTTCGCTACTATGAATATCACCGCAGCCGAGCGCGGCACGCGGCGCAGGAGTTGTTGGGTACCTTTGCCAGCCATCTGGTCAGTGACTTTTATGGCAGCTACAACATCTATGCCGGCGCCCATCAGCGCTGTTGTTGGGTACACCTGTTGCGCGACCTGCACGACCTACGGGAGCAGCATGCGGAGGATGCGGAGGTGGTAGCCTGGGGCCTGGCGGTCAAAGCCCAGTATGAGCACGCCCAGGAGGCGATGCAGCGCGCTCAGACCGCTCAGGACCGACAGACGTTCTACGATTTACTACTGCTGAGAACTCGCGAGTTGGCGCTGCCCTACGCCCAGGCAGTTCATCCTTGTCGTGCCCTGGCCAAGCGCCTCCTGCGTCACGAGGATGAGCTGTTCCAGTTTGTCTTACATTCCCACGTTCCTGCTGACAACAACCTGGCCGAGCGTGCCCTACGCTCCCTGGTGGTGCAGCGCAAAATCAGCGGCGGCAGTCACAGTCCGCAGGGCAGCAAGACACGTATGGCGCTGGCCAGCCTCTTTGAGACCTGGAAGGCGCGCCAACTCAATCCGCTCCAGCAGTGCTGGCGCGAGTTGGGCCTGCCTGTCGATTCAGCTCCCTCGCCTGCCTGACCTCTTCTGTCACAACTCTGAACAGTTACTAATCGGATAGCATTTCCAGAGAAAATCAGGTAAAATTAGGGCTTGTGATGATGACGCTGGCAAGCGTTTATGTAAAGGTAGGATAGGATAATGTGTGGACGATTTTCTCTGGTAGCGCCCGGTGAGGAACTGGCTGAACTTTTTCAGCTAGACGAAGTCCCGCGGGTACAACCTCGATACAACATCGCCCCCACTCAGCCCGTGGCTGCGGTGCGCATGAACCCTGATACCAAACGGCGAGAGTTTACCTATTTCCATTGGGGACTGATACCTTTCTGGGCTAAAGACACCAGCATGGCCGGGCGTATGATTAACGCCAGGGCCGAAACAGCCGCCGAAAAACCGTCCTTTCGCGCTGCTTTCAAATATCGTCGCTGCATCATCCCTGCCAGTGGGTTCTATGAATGGCAGAAGCTGAACGGACAAAAACAACCACATTATATTTATCACGCGGACGGAAGGACGTTGGGCTTCGCCGGTCTCTGGGAACATTGGCAGGGGGCGGACGGCTCTGAAATCGAGTCGTGCACCATTCTGACCACCACGCCTAACGATTTGATGGACCAGTTGCACAACCGTATGCCCGTCATCCTGGACCCCGAAGATTACGGCATCTGGCTGCAAAGTGACGGCCAGAATCTGGACGAACTGCAACATTTGCTACGCCCGGCGCCAGATGAGGTATTGGACGCCTATCCCATCAGCACCTTCGTCAACAGGCCACAAAATGAAGGGCCAGAGTGCGTTGCGCCTCTGGTCGCCTAGCAGGAGCTGCAGCAGCCTGTAAAACCGACTTCCGTCGTCCGCAATGGAGCCAACATGGAGATCAACGTCTGGACAGTCGCGCTGGCGGCGCTGATTACGGCGCTGGCAACGGGGCTGGGGGCTTTGCCCTTTTTCTTCACACGCGATATCAGCCGCTACTGGCTGGGTATTTTTAATGGCATCGCCGCCGGCCTTATGCTGGGCGCCAGTCACGGCCTGATTGTTGAGGGCTACGCCTACGGCTGGGTGCGCGTCATCGCTGGCATCTTGCTGGGCGTGCTCTTCATGGTCATCAGTCACGGCGTCCTTTCCAACCGCGAAGAACTGGAGCTTGGGTCGCTGAAAGGAGCCGGCGCGGTCAAGGCGTTGATGGTCATTGGGGTGATGACCGTGCACTCCTTCTCCGAAGGCATCGGTGTTGGCGTCGCTTATGGCGGCGACGGCTCTTTGGGCGATCTGATTACCATCGCCATCGCCGTTCACAACATCCCAGAAGGGTTGGCCATCAGTCTCGTGCTCGTGCCACAGGGTACCAGCCCCTGGCGCGCCGCGCTATGGAGCATTTTCTCCAGCCTACCCCAGCCGCTGATGGCGGTTCCAGCTTTCTTGTTTGTCACGGTATTTGAGCAGGTTTTGCCTGTCGGTCTGGGTTTCGCCGCTGGAGCCATGATCTGGATGGCTTTCGCCGAACTACTCCCCGATGCCTTTGCCGAGGCTTCACACAATGGCGTTGCCATTGCTGTCACCCTGTCCATCACTGCCATGCTGATCTTTCAGCAAATGCTCTAAACACGGTCGCTCTAAACCAGTCGCTCTAAACACAGCCGCAATGCCAGTTGAAAACCACATTCCATAATCTATACACGCCGGTCGCGCCACCCAACAGCCGCTCCCATACCGGTGAAAAGAAAACCAGCTACCTGGAGCTGTGGCTGCTGGGTCCCTGGCTGGCCACTCTTGACGGCCAGCCGCTACCGGCGCTGCCAACACGCCACACGCGCGCGCTGCTGGCGCGCCTGGCCCTGGCCCATCCCCAACCATTGCACCGCACTCGCTTGCGACAGGAGTTGTGGCCGGGCGATGCTCCGGCTCGCACAGCAACCCACTTGCGCACCACGCTCTATCTGCTACGGCGCACCCTGCCAGGGCTGATCCACGCTGACAAAGAGAGGGTGGCGCTGGATAAGGAGATCGTAGTTGACCACGACGTCCGCCGATTTCTGGACAACAGCGGCCCCCAGGCCACGCGCAACGGCTTACAGCAGGCCATCGCTCTCTACCGTGGACCATTTTTACAGGACGCCACAGATGGTTGGGCGCTGGCAACATCGCACATGCTGCATGACCGCTATATCCTGGCCCTGCGCCGTTTGCTGGTCATGGCGCACGCGGCCGCCGATCCCGCAACGGCGCTACAAGCAGCGCGCCGCTGGGTGCAGGAGGAACCCTGGGAAGAACAGGCCCATCTGGCCGTGGTTCGCGCGCTGCACAATCTGGGAGAGCGCAGCGCAGCCCAGGCGCAGATCAACTACGCGCGCACCCTGCTGCAGGAACAGTTGAGCCTGGAGTCACGCGAGGCGTTGGCGGCGCTGGAGCGGGCCGTCGCTCGCCTGCCTGAACCGGAAAAAAGGAGTGGTCCTGCGCCTTTGGCGCACAGCACCCTGCGCTCTGACAGCAGCCCTCCCTCTCCCATCATGGATTTTGACGCGCTTCCCCTGCTGGGCCGTCAGGAAGAGCTGGCAACATTGAGCCAGTTGTGGCAGGCAGCGCGCGACGGTCAGGGGCAGATAACAGCGGTGGAAGGGCCGCGGGGGGTGGGCAAGACAAGGTTAGCCAATGAATTCATAGCCCGTGTGGCCCTGCGCCACGATACAGTGGTGCTGCACGGCGTAGCCAGCGAGCAGACGAAAACAAAGCCATTGACCTGGATCAACAATGCGTTTCTCAACCTGAACGATGACGGCAGCAGGCAGATGGTGCAAAATGCGCTCTCGCAACTTGATGAGGCGACGGTGCTGGCCGCTGCCTACTATTTACCCGCCCTGCGCCCGCTGCTGAAAACCACAACACCGCCTGCTCCGCCCACGTGGGAATGGGGTAGTGAAGCGCAATGGCGGCAACGGGTGCTGGTCTCCCTCTTTGACCGGTTGGCCGCCGCCGGGCCTGTTTGTCTTTTCCTTGAGGAGGGGCAGCAGGCCGACGACGAAAGCATTGCCCTGGCGCGAGCCTTGGCCCGGCGACCTCTGCCCCTGCTGGTGCTGATGACGCGCAACCCGTTCCCAAGCTGCCGCGCGGCTGAGGGCATCCCTTGCCTGCCCCTTGATCCATTGCAGGAGCCAGCAATGCAGACTTTGTTGGAGAAGAGTCTGGGCGGCCACATCGAAGCGTCCCTGCTCGACCGTCTGCTGCGTCGCAGCGGCGGCAACCCGCTCTTTGCGCAGGAGATAGTGCGCACGCTGCAAGGGCTACAAGGGCTGCAGTGGCGTCCGGACAGCGGCTGGCAGTTGGTGCGTCCGCAGTTGTCTCTGCCCAATCCGCTCACAGACCTGCTGGCCCGCCGGCTACAACCGTTACAATCGCAAACACGGGCCTTCGTCGCCTGCCTGGCCATACTCGGCCGCCCCGCCGAAGAGGCCCTGCTGGCGCGCCTCTGGCCAGAAACGAGCATTCGCGAAGCCGCACAGGCAGAAGCGATGCTGCAATGGGTTCTGAGCGAACAATCTGGTCACTTGTGGTTTCTGCATGACTGGCTTGCCGAGCAGGTGCTATCCAACCTGGACGGGGAGACGCGCCGTTACTGGCACGCGCGCATCGCCGCAGCGTTGCGCCAGGACAAGCCCGGTGAGGCAATGGGCCACGCCGCCCGTGCCGGACAGTGGGAGGAAGCGCTGGCAATGGCCCTGGAGGCAGGCGAAGCGGCGCTGGCACATGGACACATCTCAGACCTGGCCTCAGCGGTAGAAATCGCGTCTCAAGCCGGCCAGCACCTGCACATGGACGAGTATGACGAACGTATCTGGCGGCGTCTCCTGCTAGAAGAGAGTCTCCTGGCACAGGGAGAGAACGGCGAGGCCTGGCAGCAGAAGCTGGACGCTCTGCAGCGGCTGGCTATGCGTAGCGGCCGTCAGGCGTGGTTGGTGACGGCCCTGCTGCGCCAGGGGTATGCCCGGCAGCAACAAGGCTACCTCGAGGAGGCGGCGCTGGCGCTCCGTCGTGCTGCACAATTGGCGGCCGAAGCAGGAGATCTGGCCCAGGAAGCAGAAGCGCGCACCACACTGGTCCTCGTTCTGGCTGAAGCAGGCCACACACAGCAGGCCGCAGCAGAAGGGCAGGCAGCCCTGAGCGCCGCAGCAGCAAGCGGCGACGATGCGCTGCGTGCATTGGCGACCGCTGCCAGCGCCCTGGCTCACCGTGAGGCCGGCCAGACAGTGGCGGAGGAGCTGCTGGCGCAGCCTGCGTTACAGGCCAGACCGCGGCTGGCGGTCCAGGCCTATCGCAGCGCGGCTCTTATTTTGGCCACGACGGGAGCGTACGAAACAGCCATTGAACTGTTGCAGCAGGGCGTGCGGCTGGCGCAACAGGTGGGGCATGCGCACGAAGCCCACCTTTGCCAGAGTCTGCTTGGCAGCTTGCTGATTTGCTGTGGCCTGGTGCCAGAAGGAGAAGCACTGGCCGAAACATGCCTGGCCCCGGCGCGACAACGAGGCCCATCCCCTCGGCTGGTACAACTTTTACTCCACCTTAGCCGCGCCGCCCTCGCCGTGGGACGGCCAGATGACGCCTGGCAGCTATTGGAAGAAGCCGTGTCGATGGCCGAGCGACTACAGAAGTCGGCGCCTCTGCCGCCCCTGCTGGCGCACCAGGCATGGCTGGCATGGCAGCTGGGCCGGCAAGCAACGGCCCTGGCCACGGCCGCGCGCTGCGCGCAGCTACTGGCACAACTGCCGCAGCCAGGTCTGAATTTTCAGCATCTGCTGGCCCAGGTCTGGCTGGCAGGTGGTCGCCCGCAGGTTGCGCAACAGGCCGCGCACGAAGCGATAGGGCAGGCCGCTGCTGACGGCTCCTGCGCCTGGATGACGGCCGAAGCGTTGTGGGAAGCCGCCGCGGTGTTAGAGGCAACGGGCGAGCGTACAGAGGCGACACGGGCAAGAGAACGGGCTTACGCCTTCTTTCTCGACCACCTCTCGCGCTTCAACCACCATGCGCGGCGGCAGACCATTGTCAACGCCAACCCCAGTTACCGCAAGCTGGCCGCTTTTCGCAGCAACGGCCCGCGACAGCTCGTCATGCTGCCACTGCAACAGGCGCCCGGTGGCCGCGCCCTCTACCCCGACGAGCTGCTGCCCGTCATCTGGACGGTGCATGCCCCACACGATGCCCCACTGGTGGAGATTGCCGGCCGGCGGCAACGGTTGCAACGGCTGATTACCGAAGCTGAAGCGCAAGGGGCATCCCCCACCGTGCGCGCCCTGGCCGATGTCCTCGCCGTCACGCCACGAACCGTGCTGCGCGACCTGTCTGCATTGCGGCAGGAGGGGTGTTTGTTGGAGACTAGGGGGAGTCGGGGGTAGAGATTGGAGATTGGAGACTGGAGATTAGAGATTGATTTCTGCCGCAGATGTCCCGGCGCGGGGTGCCCCAGCGCGGGGACGCGGATGGACGCTGATGGGGTGGGTGGTTGGATGGAGCGCCGGCATCTTGCCGGCTTATTCGTCAAGATAGCAAAACCGGCCTCCTTGTTGGAGGCCGGTTATTCTGATAACGAATAGGTTATCGTCGCCGCTACGATGCTGCTACTTCTTGCTTGCGGAAATAATCTACCGTGCTTGAAAGCCCTTCCAGGAGTGAGACAGTTGGCTCCCAGTTCAGCTCGCGCTTTGCTTTCTCGGCCGTCAGGTAAATGCGGCGTGTTTCGCCTACTTTGGCCGGAGCGTGGACTGGCTGGTGGCCGTAGTGCGTGATTTCACTGAGCATTTCGGCAATCTGGTTAATGTTCGTCCCTTCACCAGAACCCAGGTTGTAGATCCCGTTTACCCCTTTCTGCACTGCCAGCACATTGGCGCGGGCGCAATCTTTCACGAAGACGAAGTCGCGCTCTTGTAAGCCGTCGCCATAAATCTTGACCTGCTCATCATTCAGCATCTGGCCTGTGAAGATAGCGACCACCCCGGCCTCGCCATGCGGGTCCTGGCGCGGGCCATACACGTTGGGATAGCGCAGAACGGTGTAGTCCAGGCCATAAATGTCGTGATATAGATAGAGATAATGCTCTATCGCGTGCTTGCTGGCGCCGTACTGGCAGATGGGATTTATCGGATGCTCTTCGTCACAGGGCAGATATTCTGGCTCCCCATAGACCGCGCCACCGGTGGAGATGTAGACAAAGCGCTTCACGCCATGCTCCCGCGCCAGCTCCAGCAGCCTGATGGAGCCGAGGATGTTAATATCGGCATCCAACAGCGGCTCGGCCACACTACGCCGCACGTCAATCTGCGCCGCGTGGTGGCTGATGAAATCCGGCTTCTCCTTCTCAAATATCTCGGCCAATTCCGGGCTGCGAATATCCGCCTGATAAAAAGTGGCCTCGGGATTCAGGTTAGAACGGCGTCCGGTGGACAGGTCATCCACCACCACCACCTCAAACCCATTCTCCAGAAAGGCATCGACGGTATGGGAGCCGATAAAACCGGCCCCGCCTGTGACTAGAACTTTCATAATTGCTCCTTGTTACAGTAATCAGTGTTCAGTAGGTCAGTAATCAGTATTCAGTTAGCCGTAATCGGTATTCGGTTGGCGGTAATCGGTAGGTCGGTAATCGGTAGGTCAGTAATCGGTGACGGCTGACCGCTGACCACTAAATACTGACCTACTGAATACTGATTACCGAATACTGACCACTGATTACCGACCCACTGTCAATAAATCACCTTCTCCGGCACGTCCACCTGACTCCCGTCAATCTTGCGCAGCACGCGGGCGGGGACACCGCCGACGACGGTGTGTGGCGGGACATCTTTGGTGACGACCGCGCCGGCGGCGACGACAGCGCCGCGCCCCACGCGCACGCCGTCGGTAATCACCGCACCGGCGCCCAGCCACACGTCATCCTCAATCACAATGCCCTCAGCCGTGATACCCTGCTCCACGAAGGGGCGCTGCGGGTCGTCAAATACGTGGTTGACGGCAATGATCTGTGTAAAGGGCGAGGTATAAACACGGTCACCTATATGTACACCACCCTGCCCACGGATCACGCAGTACTCGCCGATCAGGCTATTGCGCCCAATCTTGATGCCAGAATGCGGCATGTCGCGAAAATTGTAAACGTGTAAGACAGCGCCGTGCATCACAATCGTCTCCTCGCCAATCCATATACCCTGTGGACAGGCGTGAAGATAGCTATTTTCGTCCAGATAGGCGCCATGCGCCAGATGAATGTGATCGGCATAGCGCAACCGCACATTCTTCTCGATTGCGGCCAGCCCATTCATATCCAGAATGAGCCGGTAGAACAGGGCGCGTAGCACAATACCCAGCGGCGTCGGAACCCAACCCACCAGGAAGTAGAGAAACTGCTCCAGAAAATAGCGCGGCACGCTGGAGGCTTGACGGCTCAGGTAGAGGCGGATACCTTTGATAGCTGCGGACATAAGAATGACTGGCGCCCGACTCCTTCTGTGTGGACGGCGACAACGATGATTAGAACTCGAAACAACGACTGCCCCACACAAGCAGCGCCGCCCTTATTGAAGCCTGATAATCTTACGAAATTGATAACGGTTGTGCCAGTGTTCGGTGTTCGGTAATCAGTGGTCAGTATTCGGTAATCAGTATTCAGCAGGTCAGCAATCAGTGGTCAGCAGTCCGCCATCACCGATTACCGACCTACCGATTACCGCCAACCGAATACCGATTACGGCTAACTGAACACTGATCACACGAACTATGACAAACTGGAGACCCTACCTCGAATTCGCTACCGAAACCGCCTGGAAAGCAGGCCAGCTCACGCTTGGCTATTTCCAGACCGGTGTGACGACAGATTTCAAAGAAGACGAATCCCCCGTGACTATCGCCGACCGCAAGGCTGAGGAGCTAATCCGCGCGCGCATTGAAGAAGCATATCCTAGCTATGGCATCATAGGCGAAGAGTATGGAGAGGCTGCTGCCGAAGGGACCGAACGGCGATGGATCATCGATCCCATCGACGGTACGCGCAGCTTCGTGCGTGGTGTACCGCTCTACGCGGTGCTGATTGCGCTGGAAGTGGATGGCGACGTGCCGGTAGGCGTAGCCTATTACCCGGCCCTGGGCGAAATGATCGCCGCCGCCCGCGGTGAAGGCTGCTGGTGGAACGGACGCCCAGCCCGTGTCTCGGACGCCGACAAGCTGAGCGACGGCATCATCTCCTTCACCGACGCTACCACCTTCTCCCCCTTCGGCCGCGCTGACGAATGGGCGCGCATCCAGGCTTGCGGCGCTCCCACCCGCGGCTGGTCCGACGCCTATGGTTATCTGCTGGTGGCAACCGGCCGCGTAGAGGTGATGCTGGACCCAATTATGAGCGTCTGGGATTGCGCCCCCTTCCTGCCCATTGTGGAAGAAGCAGGCGGCTACTTCGGCGATTGGGACGGCAACCCCACCATCCGCGGCAATGAGGCGATGGCTACCACGAAAAAGCTGTTGCCAGAGGTGTTGGCGCTGATTCGGGGAAGTGAGGCTGAAAGCTGATAGCTAACAGCTGTCAGCGGTCAGCTTTCAGCTGACCGCGAACCCCCATCCAACCAACTAAATAAATTCGTCTAATTCGTGAAATTCGTGGCAAAAACCCGCCGTCACCAGGCCAGATAAGCTGCCGCCACCGCCAGGGCGCTAATCAGCTCAACGCCTACTTCTGTGAACCCGAAACGACGGATACTCTCCAGGGGGCGCGGACGGAGCATGTAGTAGACGGCGCGTAGGGCCAGCGCGGCGAACGGTAGTAGCACCAGCGGCGGCAGAAAAGCGGCGACGACCAGGACGGCTACCAACAACAGACCTGACAGGTGCGCGCCTAACATCAGGCGCGGCAACGGTTCGTGCTTCGGTTTGGTGTCCGACAGTCGCTGCCGCACATAGAGCACCCCCAGCCCATTCTGTAAGCCCATCACCAGCCATAGCGACCAGGCAATGGTGTCCAGGAGGCCGGTCGCTGTGACATAGGCAGCGGGCGCGGTGGCTGCCAGGGCCACGGCCCCGGCCAGTTCCAACCACAAGTTGCGCACCTGGGCACGGTGCCTGCGCGCCAGCGCCAGATATAGCGCCAGCATAACGACCACCGGCGGCAGCAACCAGAGTAACGGTGTATGGCCCAGGGCCAACAGCGCAGCGAGACAGAGGAAGGCCACCAGTCCCAACCCCACGGTCCAACCCAACGCCAACCCCTCATCGCTGCGCCGCCCCCTGCCGCGACGAATGCGGAGCCAGGCTGTGGCTGGCTGCCGCAGCAAAAAGGCCGCCAACGCACCGCTGAGAACCAGCAGGAGGGCGGCATCCAGGCGGCGGGCTACAGTGATGCCGGCCAGAAACGGGACCAGCAGCCAGGACCAGGAACCGTGCTCCGCGGGGAGGATTAATGCCTTACGGAAGATGGGACGTCTGGCGCGGCGCGAGGTAGCGCCACCATGCATGACGCTACCCCTTTCTATTTTCTGTTGAGTTGATTCGGCCATAAGTTAAGTTCACCCCCACCCGGCCGAGACGCGCCAACAGGTTGAAAGCGCGATGCGCTTTCTTCGTCTGACACTGACACGGAGGACGTTAGCGCGCCTCGAACGCCAGGTATCTGGTTAGCCTACTCCTCTAACGTGCGTATATAGGCAATGATGTCCAGGATCTGGTCGTCGGTCAGAGCCGGGTTACCACCTTTGGGGGGCATATCAACACCGGTCGTGTTCTCAGGATCGCTGATGGGGCGGCCCTGCTTGATAAACGCTAATAAGTCCTCATCGCTCTGGCCGTGAACAAACTCGCTGGTGGTAAACGGCTTGCCCAACCCTTCGATGCCTTCACCGCCGGGGCCGTGGCAGGCGATGCAATTACTGTTATAAAGCTCTTCGCCGGCCGCTGCGTCACCCGCGCTCACCACTTCCTCTCCA
>CAZRTM010000040.1:0-21079 GCA_964602995.1 uncultured Ardenticatenaceae bacterium | reverse complement strand
GCGCCGCCATCCGCCGGTGTGTCGCTGGACGGGGTTTCGCCGCCGCCACAAGCCACCAGAGCCAGAGCTAGCATCAAAATCAGGGCTGGGAACAAAATTCTACGCAACTTCATATTTACTTCTCCTCATGGTAAGTGTGATGAATGACTATGTAGCCCATCGTGATGATGGGCACTATTGTGATGATGGGCGTCGTGAGGGCCGACATCATCGTGACGAGCGGCGTCATGGTTATAGGCGCCAGTCATGATGCCGGGATGTATCTCACCGGCTTCAATAGCGGTTTGCAGCTCGGCCAGGCTAAACAGGGTGCCACCATTCTCCGCCTGATAAGCTTCAGCCTGTTCAACGGAACGAAAAGCAGCCACTCCCCAACCCATCGGCGTCATCAGGGCCGGATCGTGTACATAGGTCGCCTCGTCCGTCTGCAACCACGCTTCGTCATCAAAGTCATGAACCCACGCCTCGCGCACAGCCTCATCGCTTTCGACGATGTAAAGAAACAGTTCGCCGATATCGTCAAAGCGGCGCGCCGCGCCCTCTTCAGGCCCCTGTCCCACAATGAAGGCCGCCGCAAAGCGTGGCTCGCTAATAATCATGTGGCACTGGTCACAGACGTCTTCGCCGTAGCGAATCTCGGGCGGTCCCTCGGCCGCGCCACCGCCGCAGGCAACCAGTACGAGCATTGCCAGCAAAAACAGTAGACGGTATCTCATTAGAGGATCCCCTTTCTCTTAAAGAAGAACGCTGTTGCCAGATAGGGCAGAACCGCCCAGGCCGCAAGCAAGCCTATCAACAGAAAGAGCAGGCTGCCACCGTAGGTGCGCAGGGCGTAAATTCCAGCCGGGCCTAATACTTCCAGATTATGCCGCAGGCTATAGACAGCAGCGATTTTAAACAACTGTAGCGGATTGGCCAATGCCAACAGGAAGAGCTGATCAACGTTCAGTTGCAGCACCAGCGCTGTACCCATCAGGCCCAGGTCGCCAAAGAAGACCAGTATCAGCCACAGGAACAGCGCCAGGCCCACAGCCGTCGCGCCGCGCGTCGTCAGCGCCGAGACGAGCAGCCCCAGGCTGAGGCTGGCCACGGCAAGCAGCGAGGCCAGAGCCAGCAGCGACAGATAGATGCCGATTTCCGCCCCGCCGCCATTGGCCGCGATCAGTAACGCCGTGAGGCCGAAGCCCAGCGCCAGGGTCGCGATCAGCGCCAGGGAAAGGCCGATGGTCTTGCCCAACAGCAGCTCCGCCTGGTTCACAGGCTGTGCCAGCAGATAGAGCAACGTGCCCTGCTCGCGCTCGCCGGCCAGCGCCATAGCCCCCAGGGTAAGGCCCATAAGGGGCACGATGAGCAGGATGAGGTTGATCAGGCTGGCGCTGGTGCGCCCAAACCCGGCAATGCCATAGGTCCCCGCGCTGCGCAGGCCAAACCAGGCCAGCGCCAGCGACAACCCGGCGAAAGCCAGCGCGTAGAGCAGAAACCAGCGGTTGCGCTGCGCATCACGCAGCTCTTTCTGCGCCAGAATCAGTACATTTTGCAGGTCAATGTTCAGCATCATCAAGCCTCACTCAACCGTAAAATCGTGGATATCGATACCGGCGTCATGCAGCAGGCGTAGCGCCCGCGCCTTGGCCCCCGGCTGTACCTGCACGCGGATGCCGTGGCCATTACGGCTCACAGGCAACCCATTTGCCGTCAGCGCTTCCAGCGCAAGAGCCACAGCCCGTGGCGCCAGCGAGAGGTGCAACGTCGTCGTCCGGCCCAGCTTGTGCTCCAACTGGTCCGGCGGCGCATCCAGCGCCAGCCGCCCGCCTTCCAGCAGCAACACCCGTTGTGCCAGCGCCCGTACCTCTTCCAGCCGGTGCGAAGAAAAAATGAGTGTTTTGCCTTCTTCGTGCAGCTCATGCACAAATTGCAGGAACGACTCGCGAGCAGTAATGTCCAGGTTCGACGTCGGCTCATCCAGCAACAGGATAGGTGGGTCAGCCAGCAGGGCCAGAGCCAGAGCCAGACGCTGCTTCAGCCCGCCCGACAGCTCGCCCACCGCCTTCTGCACGTGCGCTTCCAACTCCAGCCGCTCCAACAGGGGGCCAAACTGATAGCCGGCCGCCAGCTTCTTCAGGCGTGCATAGAAGATGAGCGTTTCACCTACGCTCAGGTCGTCGTGGAAGGTCAACTCCTGCGGCACAAAGCCGATCAGGCGGCGCGCGGCTTTGCCCTGCGTCTGCACATCCATCCCCGCAATGCTGATAGTGCCAGAGAAGGGCATCAGGTGCAGCAGGCAGCGCAGCACTGTGGTCTTGCCCGCGCCGTTAGCGCCCCACAGCGCCACCGCTTCACCCTGCGCTACCGAAAAGGTAACGTGGTCCACGGCGGTCAGGGCGCCGAATTTCTTAGTCAGGTCCTTAATCTCAACCAGGTCTGCAGTGAGGTCTGCAGTTTGTGAAGTTTCAGTCATAATTACCTCAGGCAACAGGTTGCTGCCGGGTCAGGGGCAGTGGTGTGTATACACGGCGCTGGCGGCGTGAGAACAGGGCCAGCGCAACCGGGAACAAGAGCAATGCAACGGCCCAGCCCCACCAGGTGCGCCCGTCGTTATTAGCGGGCATGGGCGGCGCCCCATCCGGTATTTGTGGCGCCATCAGCGGAGCCGTGTCTTCCAGTTTGGGTTGGGGTCGCACCACAGGGAAGGCCTGCGCCGCGAAATCAAGAGCATCCGTCGCCGGGCTGTAGAGGAAGAGGCGCAGAGCCGGTTGCCGCTGCATCATATCCTCAAAGAGGCGCTGCGAGACGTAGGGAATATCGCCTATGCCGTCTCCGGTCGCATCATATCCGGCGTAATTGCTCCAATAATTGCCCACGCCCTCTACCGTCCAGGCGTTGTCGCCGGGCCGGCCGCCGCCCGCCAGCGCCACCTGCTCTTCGTTGTCCACAAAGCTGTTAGCGATGAACTGATTGTGGCGTACGGCCGGCAGTAGCTCCACGCCCACGTCGTTGTAGGCAAAGACATTGCCCTCAAACAGCCCGATGCTGTCCACCTCACGCGGCGATCCGTCCAGATAGGCGCCAATGCGGTTATCGAGGAACAGGTTTTCGCGCACAATGGCATCGTCCATATCCTTCAGCCCCACGCCATAGCCGCTGGGGCCACGATTGGCCGCAATCATGTTATGTTGCATCGTCAAACGCCGGCTGTACATCAGGAACGCGCCTACGGAGTTGTTCAGCAGCCGGTTGCCTTCGATGAGGGCGTCATCGCAGTACATAAAGTGCAACCCATAGCGCCCGTCGCTGATGTCGTTGCCGCGCACCAGGAGCCGCTCCGAATACCAGAGCAAGACGTCCCGGCCGCGCTCAACGACGTTGCCTTCGATGGTCACATCATTGCTATACCAGACGCGAATGGCGTCGCCACGCCGCGGCACGGCCAAATCTTTGCTGTGAATCACGTTGCCCTGCACCAGGCTACCATGCGCCTTGCGCAGATAGATGCCGAACAACGTCTCCTCGAAACGGTTGCCGGTGATGGCAGCATTCGGCGCTTCGACGACGACGCCCGAATTCTCGCGGTCCAGGGAATCGCCGCTGGCGCGAATCAGGAAGCCGCGCACGGTCACGTCTGGAGCGCTGACAGTCAGCACAGTGCCTTCGTTCTGCCCGTCCAGCACCGGCCAATTGCGCCCTACCAGCGTCAGGGGGCGGTCGATGGTCAGCGAGCCATAGAAGGCGCCGCCATCCACTTCAATAACGTCGCCAGGCTCAGCAGCCGCGATGGCCGCCGGAAGCTGTTGCGCCGAAACGACCGTGCCTGTTGCCTCCGCACCCACGCCAGCCGGGTGCAACAACAAAACCACAACCCCCAGCGCCAGGAAAGCCACCAGCCGTCTTGCCGTCCACCGTCTACCGTCCACCGTCCACCGTCCCCTCATCAACTTTCAATCTCCTCCACCAACGGCTTATACGCGCGGCGGTGGAAATAGAGGCCGGCGAGAATCAGGAACCCGGCCAGGAAGGCCATATAGATGCCGATCTGAAAATCGGCAATGGTGCGGAACTGACCGACTGTGCCTTCCCCCCAGATGGGCGGCACGAAAGGCTCGATGGCGCTGCTCAACGGCGCCGTGGGGTCTAGATTCAGACCGAAGTTACGCATCCAGAAGTACATGTCGGCCAGGAACAGGTAAGGCATCAGAAAAGCCGGTAACGACAGCAGCGCCGCCCAGCGTGTGTGGATGAAGATGGCGCTCAGTACCAGCAACGCCAGTATGGAAATGGCAGCGACGCTGACCGACCGTTCCAACTGCGCCGCTTCATCCAACGGGCGCATGCCGATGTAATGGTTCAGCCCGTCAATCTCAGCAACGTCACCAATCATGCGATTGACGTAAACCTGCACCTCCAGGCCGCCAGGATATTGCGGGGCCATCAGAGTCATCTTCCAGTAGGGAAAGAACATGGAGACCAGGAGCATTACCGCTGCCACACCCAGCAGGAGTGAAGGGGCATGGTAGCGCAACCGGTCCTGCGCGTGCGCTTCTTGCGGTACTCTGGGTCCGATAAATCGTTTTACAAAACTCATGGTGGTCATCATTCACCCTTGAGGGGAGGGGCCAGGTAGGGCTGGCCCCTCCTATATCCTGATTGGCGTTTAGCTTACTCTAGCGAGGCGCCGGCTGAGGCCTATTCATTCGGCTCAATCAGCAGATAGCCGGTCATCTCCAGATGCAGGGCCGAGCAGAACTCGGTGCAGTAGTAGGAGAAGACACCGTCTTCAGTGGCGTCGAATTCAATCGTCGCCGTCTCGCCTGGTTCCAGGCTGACGTTAATGTTATAGACCGGGATGGAGAAGCCGTGTGTGGCGTCGTAGGCGCGCTCCACGTTGGTGATGTGCCAGATGACGTGATCCCCTTGCTTGATTTCCACATGCTCGGGCGTGAAGTGGCTGCGCACGGCCGTCATCCAGATTTCGACCGTGTTGCCATTGCGCTCAATGCGCTCTTCGCCAGGCTTCGTGGCGTTGGGATCCACAGATTGGGTGTGGGGGTTCCAACCTACCTCGGGATAAACTTCCCAGGGGTCCAGCTTGTCCGCTTTGATAATCTGCGCGTAGTGCGGCTCGCCGGACGGGAAGGGCATGTCATAGAGCAGCGGCATATCTGTGCCCGGGTTGGCGATGTCCAGTAGCTGGAAGTTCTGTGGCAGCAGCGGCCCGACCTTGGCGAAGCGGTCAACGGCCCACTTGTTGAGGGAGATCAGGTAACGCCCATCGGGGCTGACCGTGTCCCCTTCCGCGGCCGAGAGGTGGCCCACGTTGTAATGAACGCTGGTCTTCTGCACCAGAGTCCAGTCGGGGTCATCATTCAGCTCGCTGTAGGGGCCGCCCAGGCTCCAGCGCGCCACAGCACTGTCCAGGAACAGGCTGGTGTAGGCATACCCTTTGTCGTCAAACTGCGTGTGTAGCGGCCCCAGGCCCAGCTCAACCTGCGCTTCCATCACGCTGTCGAAGTCCAGCACCGGAATGCCATACTCCTCGGCCACATAATTTTCTTCTTCAATCGCTTCCAGGATCTTCTCGAAGCTATAGATCGTGGTATGGGGGTCCAGTTTACCGGAGATGACGATATACTCGCCGCCGGGGCTGATATCTACACCATGCGGGCTTTTCGGCTCGGGGACGAAGTAGAGCAGCTCTTCTTCAATAGCCGTGTCCAGGGAAATGACGCGGAAGTCGTTGACCTCAGTCGTATTACCACTTTGCGCCACTTCCACTGCCTTATCCAGGTTAATCAGGTGCAGATAATCCATATCCCGCTGCGATGCGCCAGACTCGAAGGGTGGGTTGCCCTTTTCCACGCCACCGGTGGCCATTTCGGTGTTGAAGGAGTTGCAGAAGACCCAGCCATCACTGACCAGCTTGCCAGCGTCGCACAGGTCTTGCCAGTAGGGCGGCAGCTCAATGGCGAACGACTCCTCAGGCATCACGCGACCCGAGTCACGGTCAAACTTCCAGAGGGTGATCATGCCCCGGTAATCTTCTGCGTAATTTTCGAGCGAACTATAGTCCCAACCCAGAGGAGCCGCGTATTGACCTCCTTCGATAATCCACTCCGTGTCAGGAGTGACCATCGTGCCACCGTGGTCGTTAATAGCAATGGGGTTGTTAATAATTTGCTTGGTCTCGAAATCGCGCAGGTCAATCACAGCGATGCGCGCGTTGGCCTTATCGTTGATGAACAGATATTGGCCATCGTACTCCCCACCGGTCTCGCTGAGTGCGGGGTGGTGTGTGTCGCCCCAGGTCAGCGTTTTGCCGGCGATGGAGCCTTCTTCCAGCAGCGTCATGCTATTGACGTCACCATAGCCATACCCCTGCCAGGGGTCGGGTGTGAAGACTGCAATCTGCTTCAGGATGCGCATCGAAGGCAGGCCCAGCACATAAACCTGCCCTGAATGGCCCCCGGAGGCGAACATGATGTACTCGTCATGCATACCGCTGGGGGTATAGGTCTTGACGGCAGCAGCGATGTCGTTGGGCGTCAGGCCACGCGCCTCGGCAATGGCGGCAACATCTGTAGGAAGGCCCGCTTCTTGCAACACAGCTCCCCCACCACCATTGGCCGCATCTTCTGTGCCACGGCGGCAGGCAGCCACGACCAGAGCTACTAACGCCAACAGTGTCAGAACCAACACTATATTTTTCAAACGTATATTCTTTTGCAGTTCCATTGATCCCTCTTCTTCATCAGATAACTGTGAGATGAATTAACCGGTCCGTGGCTGCCAGCAGCAGAGCGGACCCGGTTGGACACGAGTTGTTTTCAGTTGTAACTGTACGAAGAAAGCGCGGGGGGATCTTTGCGCTAACGCAAAGAGGGGAAAAATGCCTGAGGTTATGAGGTGGAATTCGCACCAGGCGCACGGCCGTCGATACAGTCACGCAAAGCCTGCATAAAGTCGTCCAGATCCAGCCGGTAGATCCGCGCCACGTCTTCAATAGTGTCAAAGGAAGCCATAGCACATCCCACACAGGCAGTCTTATACGCCTGGAACACAGCTACTGTCTCCGGCCAATGGTGCAGAACCGTATCAACCGTCATATCCGCGGTCAGAGCCACTTTATCCACAATTGCCTCCACGCTTTAGTCAGCCGTTACCGGCTGCCGTCAGCCACTATCGGCTGCCAAGCGTATTGTGCCGGTTGTGGGTAAGTCCGTCTTTGCGATGGCGCAAATAACGCGATGACGATGTTTGATTCAGTTCGTTCGCTTACGACTTGGGGGGTAAATCCTCAGCAATGGTCACCAACCCGTGCGGATTACGGATGACCACACGCTCCCGGCCCGTTTCGATCAGCCCATTTTGCTCCCAACTGCTCATGATGCGGCTCACAGTGTATTGCGTGGTGCCTGTCATTTCGCCCAGATCCTGCCGCGAGAGGGGCAAGTCGAGCAAGACGCCATTTTCTATCTTGCGGCCCACCTGCCGTGCCAGCCGCAGCAAAGCGCGTGCCACCCGCCGCTCCACCTGCTCCGTGGCCAGCTCACGATAGCGGTTTTGCAACTCGCGAAAGCGGCCAGAGACCATGCGCAGCCCGTTGACGGCCAGAAGTGGATAGCGCTCCATCAAAGAAATAACGGCCGTGGCCTCCCAGGCCAGCGCTTCACAATCGGTGATCGCCTGCGCTGAGAGCGGATAAACGGTGTTGCTCAGCGCCACGATAATGCCGATAGCATCACCAGGACCGATGTAGCGCACGACCACCTGGTGCCCCTCCGGCGTCATCTGCCCCAACCGCGCCTGCCCATCGAGCAAAATGTAAAATACCGTGGCCGGGTCGTCCTGGAAGAAAAAGAATTCGCCTCGCCGCACGACACGCCGGTAAGAGGCATCCAACGCCGCCCGGCAAGCCGCCTCGCCCAACCCCTGAAAGAGCGAGGCACTATTGAGAATTACCAGTGGATCAGGTGCTGTCGCGGTCATGCTCTTTATGATAACACGAATTCTGAGAATGGAGAGTGGAGATTGGAGACTGGAGATTGGAGATTGGAGATTATTTGCCGCAGATGCCCCGACGCGGGGTGCCCCGGCGCGGGGAACGCGGATGGACGCAGATGGGTTGGTTTGTTTGTTGGGCGACGTTCTATCCAACCATCCAACCAAAAAATTCGTAAAATTCGTGCAATTCGTGGCAAAATCCCGATCCCCAATCTCCAATCTCTAATCTCCAATCCTCCAATCCTCCACTTGCATTTCCCCCCACCCTATGCTATTCTGCTCCTATCTCGTTGTCAGACATCTACCATACTCTTCAGACATCTCATGCAAAATTCTGGTTCGCGTGTTGACGAGGTTTCGGAACAGGTGCGAGAGCTGATTGACCGGCAGACGTTTGCCGGTGGGCGATTACCGTCTGAACCGGAGCTGACACGCCTGTTGGGAGCCAGCCGTGCCACCGTGCGCCAGGCCCTTTCCTTGTTGGAAGGCGAACACATCATCACACGCAAGCACGGTGTGGGCACGTTCGTCAATGAACGGGTGCTCAATATCGGCGCCCGCCTGGACCAGGTATGGGATTTCGAAGAGATGATTCAGGTTGCCGGATACACCCCGGCCATCCGTCACGTGCAGTTGACACTCGGTCCCGCGCCACAAGCCCTGCTGGCCATCCTGAACCTGAAAGCGGGCGAAGAAGTATTGACCACAGCCAACATCTTTCTGGCCGACAGCGTTCCCGTCATCTACTGCGTCGATGTCATCCCCGCCGGGCTGGTGCGCCGTGCCTATCATGATGAAGAGCTTCATGGCCCCGTCTACCAGTTCCTGAAAGACCGTTGCGACCAGATGGTCAGCTACAACATTACCCAGATTTTACCCGTCGTCGCCGACGAAAAAATGGCCGGCCTGCTCGAGTGCAATGCCGGCGCCCCTCTCC
Organism: uncultured Ardenticatenaceae bacterium; assembly: GCA_964602995.1. Lineage (GTDB taxonomy): Bacteria > Chloroflexota > Anaerolineae > Promineifilales > Promineifilaceae > JAAYYY01. The sequence goes on along the minus strand of CAZRTM010000040.1, from coordinate 12,147 downwards.
ACTACTTTGAAGAAACCGGCTACAACGCCAATGATGAGCCGATCATCTATTCAGAAGAGTATTACGCGCCTTCCTTTTTTGAGTTCAAAATTGTGCGCAAGATGACGACCCGGCGCTAACGAACCGCGGTCAGAGGAAGACGTTTGTGACCAGTCGCAAACACAAAGTGATATTTCAGCCTATGGGCGCACGGGCCGATGTGGAAGAAGGAACCACGTTACGCACCGCTGCCCGTTCCCTGGGTGTGGCCATTGACAGCGTCTGCGGTGAGCGGGCCACCTGTGGCAAATGTAAAGTCATCATCCAGAGCGGCACCTTTGCCAAAGAAAACGTCGTTTCTTCGCTGGACCATTTGTCGCCGGCCAGCGAGGGCGAGCAGAGCTATTGGCAAAGGCGGCGCAAGGGGCTGCTGGCACAGGGCGAAGATCCTGATGCCTTCCGCCTCTCCTGCCAGGCCCGGGTTCAGGGCGACGTCGTGGTCATGGTTCCCGAAAGCAGCCAGGCCGTGCAACAGGTGGTGCGCAAAGCAGCGCGCACACGCCCGGTAGAGGTGCGCCCACTCCTGCGCAAGCTATACGTGGAGTTGGAAGAGGCCACGCTGGAGCAACCCCTTGCCGATTGGGAGCGGCTGAAGGCCGGCTTGCTGCAGACAGACGCAGTGGCCCGCGGCCCGCACCAGCTCCCGCTTGACGCCAACTCTCTAACCATCGACCTCCCTGCCCTGCGCGAGTTGAGCCGGGCCATGCGCGACGGTGAATGGAAGCTGACAGCCACCGTGCGCGGCACAAACGAAGTGGTGCGCGTGGAGCCTGGTTACGCCGATACCCTCGTCGGCATGGCCATAGATATCGGCAGCACGACCATCGCCGCGCACCTCACTGACCTGCACACAGGGCAGATTTTAAGCACCGCCTCTACTATGAACCCCCAGGTCAGCTACGGCGAGGATATCATGTCGCGCATGTCCTACGCCGCGGAAGAGGAAGATGGGGTGGCTACTTTGCAAAAGGTGCTGCTCAACGCTCTGGATAAATTGGCGCGGCGCGCCGCCCGCCAGGCACGGCTGAAGGCCAGGGAAATTATGGAGCTGGTCATTGTGGGCAATACGGCCATGCACCACCTCCTCCTGGGCCTGGACACCCGCGCCCTCAGCCGCGCCCCCTATGTGCCTACCCAACACAGCGCCCTGACATTGCGAGCGCGCGACGTGGGCCTCAGCGCCGTGAACGATGGCGCAACGGTACACCTGCTGCCGATCATCGCTTCCTTCGTCGGCGCAGACAGCATGGCCGTATTGCTGGCGGAGCGTCCCCATAAGCAGGATGAAGCTCGGCCCGAGGAAGTGTGGCTGATTGTGGACGTGGGCACCAACGCCGAACTGGTTCTGGGCAACAGCAAGCGGCTGATCTGCACCTCCACACCCACCGGCCCGGCCTTTGAAGGGGCGCACGTGGAGTATGGCGTGCGGGCCACCGAGGGCGCCATCGAGCGAGTGCAGATCGATGCCCTGTCGCTGGAGCCGCGCTACAAAGTCATAGGCTGCGACGCCTGGTCCGATGATCCGGACGCCGAATTACCTCCCGTGCGTGGCATCTGTGGTTCGGGCATCATCGACGCCGTTGCCGAGCTTTACCGCGTGGGTCTCATCGGCGCCGACGGCCTGTTCCGAGAAGACAGCAACTCGCCCAATCTGCGCCAGGGCGACAATGGGCCTATGTTTGTGCTGGCTGAGGCATCTGAAACCAGCATCGGGCGCGAAGTTCCGGTGACACAGGAAGATGTGCGCCAGATTCAGTTGGCCAAAGCGCCGCTCTACGTGGCCTCCCACTACCTGCTGCACGAGTTCGGGCTGCAACGACCAGACCGTATTTTGCTGGCCGGCGGCTTTGGCAGCCACATCGACCCTGTGAAGGCCATGCTCATCGGGATGATTCCCGACTGCCCGCTGGACCGCGTGCATGCTGTAGGCAATTCGGCCGGCGATGGCGCCTGGCTGGCGCTGGTGAATCGCGATCGTCGCCAGGAAGCAACCGATATTTTGCAGACCATTGAGAGAATTGAATTGCCAGCGCGTAGCGGCTTTCAGGACCAGTTCATGCTGGCGCTGCACTTCCCGCACATGGTGGACCCGTTCCCCCATCTGCAGGGCATTGCCCCGCCACACGAAATTGATCCTATGGTGGCACGGCTATTTGGGGAAGAGGTACCTGGGTTTGATAGGTAAGGAGGGTTTTTGCCACGAATAGACACGAATTAGTTTTTCGTTCACTAATAGGACAGGTGTAGAACGGCGGGTAGAGAGGAGGAATTTTCTATGGCTAACGAACAACAACACCTGGAGGAGATTAAAACGGCCATCATCGATGGCGAGGACAAAGATGCAGAATCGGCGACGAGCGCAGCCTTGGATGACAACGTCGATCCGCTGGTCATTCTCAACGATGGCCTGATGGCCGGCGCGGATGTTGTGGGCAAGCGATTTGAGCAGGGCATCTTCTTCCTGCCGCAGCTCATGCTCACCGGGCGCGCCCTGAAAGCGTCGATGGCTGTTGTGGAGCCAGTCTTGCAGGCAGCCTACGCAGCAGCGGGAGAGGAAGACCAGTCAGACACGGGCGTGGTAGTCATGGCCACCGTCAAAACGGACATCCACGACATCGGCAAGAACATCGTCTCCTCCATGCTCACGGCCTCTGGCTTCCAGGTGCACGACCTGGGCGTAGACGTACCGATCAAAACCATCGTCAGCAAGGCCCAGGAAGTGAACGCCAACATTATTGGCTGCTCGGCCCTGCTCACCACGTCGATGCCCTTCATGCGCGATCTGATCAATCTGTTGGAAGCAATGGGCGAGCGGGATCGCTTCAAGGTAATGGTCGGCGGCGCCTCGGTGACCCCTGAGTTTGCCGAGAGGATCAAGGCCGACGGAACAGCGCAGAACGCGGTGAAAGCAGTACAACTGGCCAAACGACTAATTCGTGAACAACGAGCTGAGCGACAGGCGGTAGCATAATGATTCTGAATTACCTGGAAATTATTGATCGTGCTAACTCCGGTCCCTACTGCACCGAGGAAAATTGGGACCTGGAACACGTGGCAATGACCACGATGAAGATCGTTGAGAAGTATAAGCTGGCGTGGGATCCACAAGAAGTGGTTACCGACGATCCCGGTCTGGCGGATGCGGTCTTTGAAGCCGGGCTAGAACTGGCGCGGACGATTGGCTCTTACTCGCGCTCCACCGAACGGATCATCGAATTTGAGCCGGGCGAGCTGGAGCTGGGTATGCGCCTGATGCCGCAAGAGCTGGTGATGGGCGAAGGCAAGGACGCCCGCACGCTCTATGCGCGCAAGATCATGGACGAGCGGCTACCCCTGATATGGGCCGGCAACCCCGGCGCGCCGCACCCCGAGGAGCTGTTCGGCCCCGCCGTGCGCAGTTGGGCACAGGAACCGATCGTGGACCTCATCACCTGCGGCACCCTGGTCGAGGTGGAAGGGCGCGAGGTACGCACTGAAGATCCCATCGAAATCATCTCCACACGGCGCGAACTGCAGACGTTGCGCCAGATTCTGCGTGAGGTCGGGCGCCCAGGCATGGGCATGTTGGCAGCGCAGAGCAGCGTTTCTGAGCTGGGCGACCTGGCAGTGGCGCACCCCGATTACCTGCGCCCCTGCGACTCGCACCTGGTGCCTATGCTCAACGAGCTGAAGATGGACCACCGCAACATCGCCCGCGCCGTGAACTCCCTGGAGTACGGCATGCGCAACGCCTCCCTGCCCTGCGTCATCGTCGGCGGCCTGGGCGGCGACGCACCCGGTTCGGCCGTCATCAACGTTGCCTCGTTCATCATCTCCAACCTCACCTGTCTCTCCGACTACCACCTCTGCCACCCCATCCACATGCGCCACGTGGCAACCTCCACGCGCAGCGTGATGTGGGTCGAAAGCATTGTGCAGCAGGCGTTCGCCCGCAACGCGCCGTGCATCATCGTCTCCGATATCTATCCCAAGAGCGGCGCGCTGACGCGAGAGCTGCTTTACGAAACCGCAGCCAATGCCATCGCCATCACCGTCAGCGGCGGGCACCTGGAAGGGGTCGGCTCGGCCGACGGCAACGCCCCCAACGGCACCGGCCTGGAAGCGCGCCTGATGGGCGAAGTGGGCCACGCCGTCGCTCGCCAGGGCATCACGCTGAAAGAGGCCAACACCATGGTCAATACCCTCCTGGAGAAATACGAGCACGTCTTTGCCCTGCCGGACGGCAACAAGGGCGCACGCTTCGACCAGGCATATGATCTGAAAACGATGCGGCCCGTACCGGAATGGCAACAGATGTATGATGAGGTGAAAGCGGAGCTAATAGAGATGGGTTTGGTAACCCTTTGTTAGCTCTTGTGTTATGATCAGCATAGGGAAAAGCGTCAGTTAGAGGAGGCCTTCCATGAGGACTCCAAGGAGGAAAACGCGATGGAGTATCTATATCTGGTCGTGAATGTGTTGATCGTCGTCGTCCTGGGGGTGATCGCTCGCTCATTTGGGGAGGTGAGCAAGGACAGCGGGGGATGGAACTTCGACTACTCGACACGAGATATCGTCATTATCGCCATCATTGCTGCCATTACCGGTGTGGTCAACACCGGGGTAGGCAACGTCTGGTACCTGGCCAACTCGTCCCTGGGCCCGATGGGCGGTGCCCTCTTGCAAGGCTCTTTCATGTGGGCCTACATTCTGGTGGCGTGGCTGGTGCGCAAACCAGGCGCGGCGCTGGCTGTGGGCGTCATCGAAGCCGCTGTCGAAATCCTGCTAGGTAATGCGGCTGGTGTGGGCACACTGGGCTGGGGCATCACGCAAGGGTTAGGCATTGAAATCGTGCTGGCCATCGTGCGCTACGCCAAGTGGGACCTGATTACGGCGATGGCTGCCGGCGCCGGTGCTTCACAGTTCGGGACGGTGTGGACCGCTTTTCTCTTTGGCTGGGATCCCACCACCGCCAGTGATGTGTGGCTGGCGATTCCCATCAACCTGATTTCGGGCGTCGTGCTCAGTGGCCTGATCGGCTACTGGCTGGCGCAGGCCATCAAGCGCACCGGATTGGTACGCGCGGCAGCCGCCTGACCGCATTTCAAAAAGTGACGGCGACAATGCGCCCGCGCCATTGTTGTCTAAACAGTGTGGGGGTCGCGAACAAACCGGGAGGGTTGCTCGCGGCCTCCGCTTTGGAAAGAAAGTAATGGTGTATCGACGAAAATGGGGGGAGCCATGAGAAACGATGCCCGCCTTTGAAACAGCCAAAAACGCAAACGAACGGGGAGAGGACGGCGTTCTGGTTGATATTCGGAACGTCACATACACCCATTGGAACCAGGAGACGCCCACACTGCATGACGTCTCGTTGCAGATCCGGCGCGGCACATTGAATGTGCTGGTGGGGCCAAGCGGTTCCGGCAAATCGACGTTGTGTGCGCTGTTCAACGGCGTCATTCCTCACCTCTATGGCGGGAAGTTTGAAGGTGAGGTGTGGGTCGATGGCGCAAATACGCGCGAGCAAAAAGTCAAAGACCTGGCCCAGAAGGTCGGGCGCGTCTTCCAGGACCCGGAAACGATGTTCGCCACCCTGCACGTGGAGGACGAAGTCGCCTTCGGCGCGGAAAACCTCCGCTTTGAGGTAGACGCCATCCGCAAGACGGTGGATCAGTTGCTGCAGCAAACTGACCTCAACAGCCATCGCCACAATCTGGTCTGGAACCTGTCCGGTGGCCAGATTCAGAAGCTGGGGCTGGCCAGCGTGCTGGCAATGAATCCGCAACTGATTGTGCTCGACGAGCCTACTTCCAACCTGGATCCGGAAACGACGCATAACGTCCACCAGTTGGTCCTGGCCTTGCGCGAGCAAGGTATGACCACGCTGCTGGTGACGCGGGAGTTGGACGAGTTTTTAGCCGAAGCGGACCAACTGTTGGTGATGGATAATGGGCGGCTGTTGGCGGCTGCCGAACCACGCCAGGTTTTGCGCGAGCACGGCGCATATATGGTCGACTCCCTCGGAGTCTGGCTACCCGAAACCAGCGCCATCGGCATTGCGCTGCACCAGGAGGGGTGGTTGCAGGGTGAGGTGCCGATCACCGTGGAAGAGACGGTGCAGGTGCTGCCGCCGTTGCCTCGCTCTGAGAACGGGCAGGCCGCACCCGGTGAAGCTCCCTCTGAGCGCCCGGCCGAGCGAGGAGAGCTGCTGATATCGGCCAAAGATTTGCGTTATGTCTATCCCGGCGGTACGGAAGCGCTGTGCGGCATTTCGCTGGATATACACGCCGGGGAGTGGCTGATGATTGTGGGGCGCAATGGAGCGGGCAAGAGCACTTTGGCGCGCATGCTGGTGGGCCTGACCAAACCGCAAGCGGGCGAGTTGACCCTCTTTGGTCGCCCGGCCCGGAAGTGGAAGGTGCAAGACCTGGCTAACCAGATTGCGCTGGTCTTCCAGAATCCGGAACACCAGTTTCTCACCGATTCAGTTGCCGAAGAAATCGGCTATAGCCTGATGGCGCATGGCATTACGGATGCCGCCGAGAAGAAACGGCGCACAGACGAAATGTTGGCCCTGCTGGGTCTGGAAGAGGTAGCACAGTTCCACCCCTTCTCCCTCAGCGCCGGGCTGAAGCGACGCCTGGGCGTGGCCACCATGCTCGCGGGTGAGCCGCGCCTGCTGCTTGTTGACGAGCCGACCTACGGGCAGGACAAAGAGATGACGCACACGCTGGTGGCGCTGATGCAGGAAATCCGGCGGCGCGGCGTCACGGTCGTGATGATTACACACGATATGCGCCTGGTGCAGGAGTACGGCGAGCGCGTGGTGGTGATGAGTGAAGGGTCCATCCTTTACGATGGTGACACCTCGGGCCTGTTCGGGCGCGACAAGCTGCTCAAGGCCGCCAACTTGCGCCGCACCATTCTACAGGACCTGGCTAACCGGCTGAACGAAGAGGGCATAACCCTGCCACCGGCCCTGCGCAACACAGACGACTTCATCAGCCTGCTCAAACGGCACGAACTGTCTGCATCACAAATGACGCAGAGTGAGGGCCGGGAGCAGCACAATTCACCCAACCTATAGCGGAGCAAGGACGATGTCAGAAGGAAGTTACAGTCTGCAATATATTGAGCGTGACTCCCCGCTACACCGCACTTATCCCCTGGCCAAGCTGGGCTGGGTCTTCCTGGTCGCCGCCGGCCTCTTCATTTACCGCGAACCACGCTCCGGCGCCATCATGTTCCTGTTGGTGCTGCTGACGGCCATCCTCGTGGCGCGTGTGCCGTTGACCACCGTCCTGCGTAGCTCAAAGCTCATTTTCGGCCTGGGCCTCATCCTCATGTTCTTCCACTTCTTCACCAATCCCGGCGAACCGGTCTATCACGTCGGCCCACTGACCATCACCGACGTGGGATTGCACGAGGGGCCTATTTTCTTCTTCCGCCTCTCCGTCGTCGTCCTGGCCAGCTTCCTGCTCATCTGGACCACGGACATTCGCGACCTGATGGTCTCCCTTACCCAGAGCGGCGTCCCCTACCGTTATGCCTTCGCCGTCTTTCTGGCCCTGCGCTTCTTACCCATTGTGCAGCGGGAGGTAGACGCCGTGAAAGCAGCGCACGCCATTCGCGGGCGCGCCAGCCGTTCGGGGTTGTTGCACCGCTTCAAGCTCTGGCAGCGTTACATGTTCACCGTGCTCATCAACGGCCTGCGCAAGGCAGAGGCCACAGCCACCGCCATCGAATGCCGTGGCTTCGGCGCCTACCCCGACCGTACCTACGTCAAGACGGTCACCTTCCAGCCGGCCAGCCTGATCTTGCCTGCCCTTTTCCTCATCTTTACCGCCATCCTCATCTACCTGGAACGCGCCCCGCTCTGGTAATGACCATGGCTCGCTATCGCGTTCTCTACTGGAAGCAGTTCCCGGCGCAGGTCAGAGCCTGGGATGAGGACGGCTCCATCAGCGTTCCTCTGCCCGGCCGCTTCGAGCGCGCCCTGAACGTGGCGGCTATGGTCGAAGGCAGCATCAGCAGCGACGACTACCTGGACGGCTGGCAATGGGGCGAGGAGCAGGAACGCAGCGGCGACGCCAAAACCGTGGCCGAAGCTATCGCCGCCGAGCTATCAGACGCCTACTCCTGGAGCGACCTGCAAAAAATGGTGCGCGAATACAAAGCTAAAGGCTGAATTTTCGCCACGAATTACACGAATTCTACGAATTATTTTTGTTTTTTGGAGAGTGAGTTGGTGCCCAGTGCCTGAACAAGGAATGGGCAAAATACTCCTACAAGAAATTCGTGTAATTCGTGTAATTCGTGGCAAAACCCCCACCCAACTAACCAACCATCCAACCACCTCCCATTTTGCCCCCCTACTCGTCAATGCTAGAATAGCGCCTCATGAGCCGGTTGTCTGTGGTGATTCCCCTGTTGAATGAAGAAGAGACGCTGCCTGCCCTCCACGAGAGGTTGAAGGCAGCGTTGCCTGCTGTGACGGCCGATTACGAGATTATCTACGTGGACGACGGTAGTACCGACTGCTCACCTGAGATATTGCGAGGTCTTTACGAGCAGGACCGGCAGCATGTGCGCGTCATCGAATTCCGGCGCAACTTTGGCAAAACGGCAGCCCTGTCGGCCGGTTTCAACCAGGCTCGCGGCGAGATTATCGCCACGCTCGATGCCGATTTACAGGACGATCCGGCCGAGCTGCCACGGCTGATTGCCGAGCTGGAAAATGGATACGACATGGTCGTCGGCTGGCGCAAAGAGCGGCAAGATTCAGCCGGAAAGCTGCGCTCCTCACTGTTCTTTAATAGAGTCGTCTCACGCCTGACCGGCAATCCCTTCAACGACCTCAACAGCGGCTTCAAAGTCTACCGCCGCGAAGTGATTAAGACGATCCGCCTCTACAGCGACTTGCACCGCTATATCCCTATTCTGGCTACCTGGTATGGCTTTCGTGTGGCCGAATGCCCTGTGACACACCATCCCCGGCGCGGCGGCGAATCTAAATACGGGTACGGCCGCATCGCTCGCGGCATCATCGACCTGCTGATGGTCCTCTTCCTGACCCGCTATCTACGCCACCCGCTGCGCCTCTTTGGCTGGCTAGGCCTGGCCACCCTCAGCGGCGGGCTGCTGATTAACCTCTATCTGGCAGGACTCTGGTTCCTTCGTTTTTTCAGCATGGCGGACGTGGCGCCCATCGGCACCCGGCCGCTGCTAGCCGTTGGCGTGTTGGGCATGCTGCTGGGCATTCAGTTCATCTCCATCGGCCTCATTGGAGAGATGATCCGTTACTTCCATTTCCGGCCCAGCGATGAATATTCGATTCGCCATTTATGGGACTGATGGATAGCACCATGAGCATGAGCCGAGCAACACACGGAAATCTGCAAAAGCACCAGAATCCTAACCCTCTGCAACGAAAGCTCATCGACCGCTTTCACACGCGCATTGGCGAGCTAATCCGGCGCACAGGCGCCACGCGCATGCTGGACGCCGGATGTGGCGAGGGCTTCCTGCTGCAACATCTGCTCCAGGAGTCGCGCACACCTGACTATATCGGATCTGACCTGCGGCTGGAGGCCATCCAGTGGGCGCGGCAAGAGGTCGATCCCGACTTCACCGCCAACGTGGCCAACGTCCTACACCTGCCCTATCCCGACAACGCCTTTCCCCTCGTCGTCTGCCTGGAGGTGCTGGAGCATCTACCCGATTCGGCCGAGGGGTTGCGCGAGCTGGCGCGGGTCTCCTCACAGGATATCATCATCAGCGTGCCGCACGAGCCGTTCTTCCGCACCGCCAACTTCTTGCGCGGCAAACACCTGGGAAGCTGGGGCAACGACCCGGAACATCTGCACAACTACTCGGGACGGGCCTTCCGCGCCCTGGCGCAAAGGGTTGTGGACGTGGTCTGGCATGGCTACGTCTTCCCCTGGCAAATCATCCACGCACGGAAACGATAACGTTGGAAACTGCATTAGGCTCTGAGACCCGCGAGCGGGGACACCTGCTCGCCCACGCTATACACCTGCTCCCCCTGGCCTTCTTTCTGCTGCTTAGCCTGGCGCTCACCTGGCCCATGCCCCTTGCTTTCGACAAGCAGTTGATAAGCAGCGGCGGCGATGCCCGCCACAACCTGTGGATCCTGTGGCATACGAAAGAAGCGCTGTTCGGCTCTGAGCCTCTATTCAGCACACAACTGCTCTACTACCCCACCGGCATCTCCCTGCTGACCCACGGACTGGGTCCCATCACCGGCTTCTTCGCCCTGCCCTTCTGGCCCTGGGGGCCAGAAGCGGCGCACAACGGCGCTGTGCTGATCGGCCTCGCCTTGAGCGGCTATTTCACCTATCTCCTGGCCCGCGCCCTAGAACTGAACCGCAGCATTTCCCTCTTTGCCGGGCTGGCCTTGCTGGTGGCGCCTATGCACCTGGCAGGCATTTATGGGCACATGACCAAGGTGTTCCTGGGCATGTTGCCGCTGGTCTTGCTGACGCTGGTTTATGCCCTGGACGAACGGCGCAGCCCCTGGTGGGCCGTTGCGGTGGCCTTCGCCATGCTGGGCGCTGTGCTGCACAGCGGCTACCAGTTCATCTACGCCGGCATGGCTGTGGCGCTGTTCGCTGTGATGAAGCTGGCCAGCGCCGAGAGCAACGACCGGCGCCTCTTCCTCTTGCGCCGTCTGGTGTTGGTGGGGCTGGCATCGGCCATCGTCGCCGGTCCGCTGCTCTTTGCCACCTTTCGCGCCACCCAGAACCCGCTGATGCGCGTGGAAGTCAACCGCGAAGCACTCAATAACCATCCCGACCTGCTCGAATTCTTTGTGCCCGTGCCCCACAGCCGTCTACTGGGGAAGGGCGCGAAATCCTTTCTCAACGCCCAGGGCGTGCGCCCCACTGTAGAGACGACGGTCAGCCTCTCCTACACTGGGCTGGCTCTGGTTGCCCTCGGTCTGCGCCGGCGCTCCCGTCGCACCCGCCATTGGACCCTGATCACACTGGTCCTCGCCGTGCTGGCGCTGGGGCCTTCCCTCAAGCTCGCCGGTCAATCCAGTTTCACCGCTTACGAGCTGCCCATCATCCTGCCCTACGCCTTCGTCAGTGACATACCAGGCCTCAACTTCATGCGCGCCTCGGGGCGCTTCATGATGTTGGGCTACGTCACCTTTGCCATCGCCGCCGCCTTCGGCCTGCACCAGCTAACCAGCCGCTATCCCCAATACAAAATCCCACTTGTGCTGCTCGCAATGGGGCTGCTGTTGGTAGAAAGATGGCCCGAACCCTGGCCCATGGAAACGTTGCGTCCCATGCCCGCCTTCTACCAACAAATTGCCAACGACGATGAAATGTACGGCGTGTTCGACCTGCCCATTGTGCCCACGGCACGCACCTGGTATCCAGGCTATGCCTCCTACTACCAGATGTACCAGATGACACACGGCAAGGGCATCCACTCCGGCTACATCTCCCGCACCTACCAGACCCATCCTGACCTGCCCTGCGTCTTCCCCATCCTGCGCGCCACGCGCAGCGACGTGCAGGTGAACGGCAAGGCGGCGCGCTGCTATGACAATACGCTCTATGACCTCTCGCTGCTCAACTACCGCTACGTGGTCTACCACAAAGGTTATGATAACTTAGGGAAACACCTGCCCGCCTCCTGGAACGCCCCCACGCGCCTACGCTTCGAAGACGCCTTCTTCCGCGACCAGGAGCCGCTGGTGGATGACGAGCTGGTCACTGTCTACGAGATACCCGATCCCGACACGCTGGATCTGCGGCCAACCATGGGCCTGGGCCAGAACTGGTACAGCCAGGAGCCAGATTTGCGTTGGGCGCGCTCCCCTGCTTTGCTCTTCCTGTCGGTACCCGAAGCCCAATCGCTCCAACTGGAAATCGACCTCTTCGCCGTCTTCAAACCATACCGCAACCTCTTCATGGGCGACGAAGGGCGCATGCAGCTCCATCTGGACGGCGAGCTAGTGGCCGATGTGGAGGTCACCACCGACGAACTGGTCGTCATCCCCTTCGATGCGCCTGCAGGGCTACACGAACTATCGCTCACCCTAGAAGCCGGCAACTTCAGCCCCGCCAACTACGGAGAGCGGGATACGCGGGT
>CAZRTM010000039.1:18300-32740 GCA_964602995.1 uncultured Ardenticatenaceae bacterium | reverse complement strand
CAGTGGCGCTACTCGAGCGGATCACGTGGCGGCCTCTTCTGAAACCAGATGTCGCGCAGGGGCCGTTCCCCTTTCTTCTCGCGCCGGTAGCTAGCCCCCACACCATTGTGCGCCGCCTTATTGTGGTCCTTTGTCAGCAGCCGTGTGTCGCTGCTGGAAAAGCGGTCACAGCGGGTGCAGGTGTAGAGGTTGCCGTTCTGGGGGAAGTAGAGCCGCCCTGCTTCCAGATCAATCTCTAGCGGCAGCGCATCCCGCTTCGGGCGCAGGGTCAGGTAGAGGCGGCCGTGGCGCTGATTGGGTGAGGCTTCGGCCACTTCCTGCCCCTCACCGTCCGTAATGCGCTCCAGACGCCCCCACCCCGCGTCACAACGCACCCACATGCCAGGCCGGATAGTAGAAGGCTGTGGTTCCGGGGGAAGTGCAACAGCTTTTTCGCGGCGGAAAGCGGAGGGTTTAGCTGGCGAGTCACCATGAGAGGCTGGAGCCACCTTACTTTCAGCCAGCAACTTCTCCAGGCCAGGGAACTGTGCCCCACCGGTTGCTACCTTTTCACCGCCCAGCTTCTGCCATAGCTCCATCTCGCTTGGCTTCAGGCCCAGCGCGTCCCATCCCTGCTGTGCTTCCACGGCCGCCGCAAAGCGCTGCATCGTTCGCCCGACCATTTCTTGTTTCTCCTGCGACGCATCCCACCAGCCGGTGAAGTAACTGTGCAGTCTGTGGCGGGCCACGGTTTTGGCCAGCAACAGCGCATCTTCAGCAACCCACTGCTCAGGATTGCGCTTTAGCAAGCTCTGTAAGCGGGGCAGAAGCTCCAACAAGGAGTGGTAGCCAGCCTCCCGCAGAAATTGGGAGAGATTATCATCCCTCGTGGCGTGAATATACAGATGCCGGCTGCTACGCGTCAGGGCGACGTAAAAGAGACGGCGCTCCTCCTCCATATTGTCTGTACGTTCGCCATCAAAAGGCATGATGTTCTGGTTGGCCTGGGCGATGAAGACAACGGGCCATTCCAGCCCTTTGGCTGCATGGATCGTCGCCAACTGCACGGCATCATCTCGCTGCGAGCGTTCATCACCCACCTTGCGCTCGGCCAGCTCCTGGATGTGCTGCATAAATTCCAACACAGAGCCTTTACCGCGAGCGTAATCAATGAAGGCATCCACACTGGCCGCGCGCCCTTCAGCGGTCTGGGGAAAGCCGCTGCTCTCCAGGAGATAACCTTTGTAGTCCAGGCGTAGCTCCAACTGGCGCAAAGTAGATGCGGCGTCGCTCTGCAGCCGGGTAGCCAGCCAGGCCACATCATCCGCCAGTTGCTCCATTTTCTGCGTAATGCCATCGTGGGAAGCGCGCGGTCCCGCCAGCCGCAGCGCCGCGGTAGGTGAGAGATCGCCGCGCACGATAAGCTGCAACACCTGCTCAGCCAGCGCTCGGGACAGATAACGCTTGGGCCGGTTATAGATAGCCATCCAGGCCTCAGCCAGCCACTCCTTTTGCCCTGGCGTCAATGCGCGCCCTCTCTGTACCGCCCACTCTATCCAGGCCAAGCGCACATAATAGATCAGCGCCTGAATTTCCCACCGCTTGTAAAACGGCTTGCTGACGTGGAAGGGGATTTCCTCGGAGATAAGCTCCTGTTCAATATACGGCGTCTGCGCATTGATGCGCACCAGCACTGCTATGTCACGCCAGGCAAAGCCTTCTTGCCGTAGCTGCTTAATCCTCTCCACCATGCGCCGGGCCATGGCGCTGGCATCACGGTCCACAAACAGGCGCGTTTCGCCGCCAAAACCACGAGTGAGCTGCAGTTGCTTGACCTGCCGCTGCTGGTTGTGGCCAATGACGCGATTGGCGAAGATCAGCGGTCCGGCCGGGCAGCGGAAGTTGTCAGGAATCAGGTAGCGCTGTGCCTTATAGCGTGAGGCGAACGACAGGATATAACTGGGGCTGGCCCCGCGCCACTCGTAAATAGTCTGGTCATCATCGCCAATGGCCATGTAATTGCGTTCGGGCGCCGTGATCAGGTCCAGAATCTCAGCTTGCGCCAGGTTGATGTCCTGAAATTCGTCTACCAGCACCGCCTGATAACGGGACCGGGCTTCCTCCAGAACATCCTCATAAAGCACCAACACCTCCCAGCCGGTCATCAGCATGTCGGCAAACGTAATCACACCCTGCTCCAGGCGCACTTCCTCGTACAGTTGGTAGAGGTCCAGATACCACTCCAGGCTCTTCTTAACCGGCGCCTTGGCCTGCCCGGCAATCTTTTGCGCCCACAGGGGCAGCGCCGGTTTGACTTGCTCGTAATTAGCGTAGCGCAGGTTCCCTTTGCAGGCTTCGATATAGGAGAAAAAATCCTCGCGGTCGATGCTATCCAACTCGGGAGCAAACGAGAGCTGCCTGAAACGCGCTTCGTACATAGCCGCGTTCAGGAGGCGCTGTTCAGGGCTGTACCTGGATCCGCTGTCCCTATCCAGCCGCACCCCACGCATGTGGCCGCGCTCGTTGGCGCGCACGATGATGCTGCGGCCCAGGGCGTGTAACGTACGGACCTCGACGGCTCTACAATGAGGCCACTGCTGCAGCTTTTTAGTCAGGTCGATCTCGTTGCCCTTGCCGAAGGAGGTAGCCAGAATCTGCGAGGCAGGAAAGACGCCCTCTCGGACCAGCCGTTCGATGCGATGGACCATGGCTGTGGTCTTGCCGGCGCCGGCCACGGCAAAGACAAGGGCCGGCCCGTAATTATGCTCGACTACCTTTTGTTGGGCCTCGGTCAGGGTTGTGTACTGCAAGGATCTGCTTCTCCGTTGAATCTGGCGGCTAAGTTGGCAGACCATTGTAGCAGAAATTAGAACGGATGTGTGGGGGATTAGGACACAGATGGCACAGATGATGGTGCGGAGGTAGGAGAAATCGAAATTTAAGCGCCAGGGGGCTGAAGGGGAAATTTGGCTCCCCCTACCCCATTTTTGATGCTAGAGGGCTAAAATGGGCCAATTTTTAGTGCTGAGAGGCGATTTGTGTGAGATTGAGAATGGTTTGTGGGCTTTTTAGCGGACTCGTAAGGTATTTTTACCATTGTTCGTAGCACTATGCGAATTATCCGTGACGTTATGGCTGGTTAACGACAGGAAGGGCAATTGGCTCTTCCCTACTCTCGGCAGAGGGTGCTTCTGAGTAACGGCCGAAGCCGGAGAGAATGTTTTCAAGCACGGGGAGCATCGAGCGCAGGCGGCGCAGACGGATGACGCCATCCCAGAGTGGCTCAAACTTCTTCCAGCCACCGGCGTAGGCCGTATGGCGCAGCCGTCCACGCAGAGTCGTTTTCGTGGCAGCGCCGCGGAAGATGTTGCGCCAGCGGTAAAAATCGCGATAAGCGCGCCAATATCCTGCTTCCAGGGCTTCAGGTGATAGGCGCACCGGGCGGTACACGACGTGACGCGTATCGTAGAGGTCCCAATTGCTGTGCAGCAGCCGCTTCTGGTCCGCCATGCGCTGGTAAAGAGCAGTGCCGGGATAGGGTGTAAGGATGTGGAAGGTGGCTGTCTCAATGCCCTGTTCTACGGCCCAATCGACTGTGCGGTTGAAGACCGTTTCATCATCCTCGTCCATGCCAAAGACGAAACTGCCGTTGACCATCACACCATGATCATGTAGACGGCGAATGGCGGAGCCGTAATCGCGGCCCAGGTTCTGGTGTTTGCGTTGGGCGCGCAGGTTGTGGGAATCGAGCGTTTCGAAGCCCACGAAGAGGCTGCGCAGCCCGCTGGCGGCCGCTTTTTCCAGCAGGCCGGGACGCAACACCGACTGTACTGTAGCCGCAGCCTGCCACAAACGACCCATGCCGCGCATGCCCTCGAAGAGCGCCGCGGCGAAGCGGGCGTTGCCAAAAAGGTGGTCGTCCAAAAAGTAAAGGTGGCGCCCTGGCAGACGCTCAATTTCGGCCAGCGCGTCGTCTACCATCTGGGTGTAGAACCCTTTGCCGCCGGCGAAGAACGCCTCTTTGTAGCAGAAATCACAGCGGTGCGGGCAGCCGCGGGAGACGACGATGGAGTTGGGCACCAGGTAGAGGTGGCGTTTGATCAGATCACGACGTACGGGCGGCAACTGCTCCAAGGTGCGTTGTTGGGAACGGTAAAGGGGTTGTGGCTGACCACGGCGAAAATCGGCCAGGAATTGGGGCCAGGTGTCTTCGCCGGGGCCCAGGAAAATGGTGTCGGCATGTTGTGCTGCTTCCTCTGGCAATGAGGTGACGTGCAGCCCGCCTAATGCTACATACGCGCCGCAACTGCGGTAATGATCGGCCAGCTCATAGGCGCGATAGGCGGACGTGATGTAGACCTGGATAACCACAAGGTCCGGCTCATCTTCCAGATTTAACCGTTCGACATGTTCATCCTGGATCTCAACCTCATCATTGTCGTCGAGATAGGCAGCCAGGGTTGCCAGCCCTAGCGGCGGGAAGAGGGAGTATTTGATAGGGCGGAAGAAGGGACTTTTGGCCTCGGTCAGGGCCGGCAGAATCATCTTGACGTACATGGCACAACCTCCGCAGAGTATGGCTAGGCAACAGACTCTGCTTTATGATGCCATGTAGCGCCGCGTGGAGGCGACAGCGTAAGACTGCAACTTGGCGCACCTGAGTGCGTGACTATGGGTGCTTGGTGGGAATAGGGACCTAGGAGGAGACGTCGCGGCGGTAGCGCTCTACTTGCTCCAGAATCTGGTCAAGCTGGCGGCGCAGGTCGTCCAGTTCTTGCGCCGTGTCACGGAAGTTATCATCCAGCGCCAGATCACGCGCCAAGAGGGTGACGTCATCCGCAGGCAAATCGGCCAGGAAACGCAACGTCTGTCGCACCCGGGTACGGAAGCGCCGCGTGCGGGCGCTGCTATCAACCGCGCTTCCCGCAGCACGCACGCCCCGCCGCCCGCTGCCTGCTTTCTTTTGCTTGAGCAGCTCATCTACCAACGCCTTAACCGAACGCGTGATGGCGCGGTTTTGTCCATCCTCGGCCTCGTTTTCCTGCTGCCAGGCAACCAACTGTTCCAGGGCTGCCAGTTGCAACTCCGGCTCGTCGCGCAGCTTCTGCACAATGGGCCGGATCGTAATTTCGGCCAGGTTGTGCTCGCTGACGAGAGCCTGAGCTTCAGGGGATAGATTCAGCACGGAGGTCAGGTAGATGCGGTAGCGCTTGGAGATGCCCAGCTCCTCGCTGACCTGGTCCCACGGCACCAGGTCTTCCGAGGAAAGTGCCTGGTAATCAATAGGTGAACTATAGTTCACCTCGTCGGGTGCACCGTCATCAGGTGAACTGCCATCCTCGGGTGAACTATAGCTGATGGGTGAACTATAGTTCACCTTAGACAGTTCCAGCCGCAACGCCCACAAACCATGCGCTTTTTCCACAGCATTGATGTCTTCGCGCATGATGTTTTCGATGAGCTGGTGGGCGCGGATGGTGATGCCAGGGGCAGTCACGCTGGCACGGATTTCGGTGGCTTCACGCACGTTTTCACCGGCATGGATGGAACGTCCTTCCAGAGCCAGTAACACGTGCGCCCAGTAGCGCCGTTCGCCGGTGACAATGTAATATTTGACGCCAGGGGGAGCCGTCTCTTCCGCTAACCGTCGTACGCTGATGGGGTTGATCAACCCGTGGCGTTCGATGCTGTCTGCCAGGCGGCGCAGATCCTGCACGGCTGGCGTATCGCCGCTGCGCTGCAGCCAGGCGCGCATCGCATCGATAGGCGACCGTTCGCCCACAACCACCTCACGCGCCAGATCGCCTGGCAGCAGGCGGCGCGGCTGTTGCGGGTCGGGCCGGATGGCCGTCAGGGCAATCGTCTGCTCGTTGCCGCCATCATCCGCCGACTCTCCATAAGGGTCGATATCCTGGAACAGCGTCTGGCTTAATCCTGTCTTCTTCTTAGCCACGGCCAACTATCTCCCTGATTAACTCAGCATACGCCTGCGCGCCATCACTGCGGGGGTCATAGGCAAAAACATCCTGTCCGGCAGCGTGCGCCTCGCCAATTGCCACCCGGCGCGGAATAGAGGGTAGCAGGCGACCGCCAAAGGACGCCGCCAGCTCCTCCTGCGTGTCGCGGGCCAGCGCCGTGCGATCCAGCAGGGTAGGCACCACTCCCAACACCTGCAGACGCGGGTTGGCGCGCCGCACCATGTTGATCGTCTTTTGCAACAGATTAAGACCGATGATGGGGAAAAGGCCTGGATCTACCGGAATCAACACTTCCGTTGCCGCCATTAGCGCATTAACCGTCAGCAGGCCAAGGCTGGGGGGGCAGTCAATCACCACAAACTGATAATGAGCCAGGATGGGGGCCAGCGCTTGTTGTAGTTGTCGTTCACGCTCGAAGGCACTGACCAGCTCCAGCTCCGCCGAAGCGAGGTCCAGGTGTGACGGCAGGATGTCCAGCGAGACCGCTTGCTGGCCATTGTCCGCCAGCGGCACGTTGCGTACCACAGATTCGGCCGGCGCCTGGCCCAGAATTACCTCATAAACGGTGCTGTTCTGGCGTGGGCCAGCCGCATAAGGCACACCGAGAAAAACGGCCGTCGCGTTGGCCTGGGGATCGACATCCACTAACAACACTCGCCTGTCAGGATCCTGGCGGGCCAGACCGGCGGCCAGGTTGATGGCCGTTGTCGTCTTTCCCGTCCCTCCTTTCTGATTGGCGATAGCGATCACGCGGGTCACAAGCACTCTCCTCGTTTGCGGCACAGGCGCACCGCACTCCACTACAGGGTAAAACTACCTCCAGGAACAGGTACAAGGGCCTTCAAGGGGCCTCCGGCCTGCTCAATTCCCTGACATTGTACAATGTCAGCATGGCTACACCAAATACACACAGACTGAAAAAGCGCCGCTAAGGGGTGTCTGGACGTTCCAGAAGGGGAAACAGAGGGTTGGATCTGCCGCCAGCTATGCGAAGTAGCGTCTAATAGGAATTCAGTACTATAATGCCCCTTTAAACAGTAAATAGCACTTGATTCTCCAGAGTAGATCCGGTAGACTCGTGGTGGCTCCCCCACCCAGAGGTAGCTCGAATGGCGCCCGCTATTCCGGCTACCTCATTTTTTTTTGCCCTTACCCTTTTACGCGCTGGCCATCAGCGACATTTGCCCCGAATCCCCGCCACAACTACCATTCCGGGTATGAATGGCAGCCCACTTCCTTTCACACACCTGGAGGTTCATTCGCACTATACTCTGCTTGGCGCCACACCCAGCGTTATCGAGCTGGCGCAACAGGCGGCAGGGGAGGGTTTGAGCCACCTCGCGCTCACAGACCATCAGGTGCTCTACGGCGCCATCGCCCTGACACGGGCCTGCGCAAAATTCAACTTGCAACCGCTTATTGGCATGACCATTGACGTGCAGGCGCCAGAGCCAACTATGGCCGTCAGCCACTCCCCATCCGGCAGGTTGGTGCTCCTGGCCCGTAACAGGGAAGGGTACCGCTCGCTCTGCTGTCTCACCGGCTGGCTGCAGGGCAACCCGCAACGGGACGAACGGGTCCAGCGCGGCCTGCCCTGGGATGTGTTGCGACAGCACACCACCGGACTGCTGTGCATTGAAGGGGGGCAACGGGGCTGGCTCTTCCAGCTCCTGCGCGCCGGGCGTGAACAGGAGGCCGGGCGCTATCTGAGCCGCCTTGGGGGCCTCTTTGAAGAGGATGCCTATCTGGGGCTGGAGCTACAGCGGGATGAGGAGCGGCCACTCCTACAAAAAGCGATGCGGATAGGACAGCGCTTTGGCTTGCCGCCTCTGGCCCTGCAACCAGTCTACGCATTGAAGCCGGATGAACAGGAGCTGTTACGCCTGTTGGCCGCCGTCGATCACAATCTGCCGCTGCATGCAATTCCATCGACCCTGCTACCGGGGCAGGGGGATGCAGAGGCAACGGTCCACTGGCTGAGCCGCGAAGAGATGGAAGAGCGATATGCCTGGTTGCCGCAAGCGGTAACCGGCATTAGCGCCCTCCTTGCCCGCTGTGAGCCGGCCCTGCCAGACGGCCGCATCATCTGGCCCGCGCTCTCTCTGCCGGTGGAACAGAGTCCAGGAGAAGCGCTGGCCCAACAGGCGCAGCAAGGGATGGCCGAGCGCTATCCGCCCGAGGAGCAGGAAACGATTGCGCAACGCCTGCAGGAAGAGCTGGCAGCCATTAATCATCGGGGATTCGCGCCCCTCTTCCTCATCGTCGCCGACGCCGTGCGCTTTGCGCGGCAGGAGGGAATTCCGGTCAGCACGCGGGGCAGCGTGGCCAACTCCCTGGTCGCTTACTGTATGGGTATTACCACCGTTGATCCGGTGGCTCATGACCTGCTTTTCACCCGTTTTCTCAATCCGGCTCGCACCTCCTTACCCGATATAGACCTCGACTTCTGCAGCCGCCGCCGCGACCAGGTGCTCGCTTACCTGCGCCGCAAGTACGGAGAAGAGCGCGTGGCAATGGTCGCCACCATCAACACCATGCGCCCGCGCTCTGCCCTGCGCGAAGCAGCCCGCGCCTATGGCTATTCTGACGAAGCAATCAGCCAGCTAGTGCGCCGCCTGCCGCGCCATTGGGACGAACAGCCAGAGTCGGAAATTATGATCGTTGTGGATGAGGAGGAAATGGCGCTACTGCAGGCGGCCAAAGCGCTGGTCGGGCGGCCACACCACCTGGGACTACACCCCGGTGGCGTGGTTATTACACCGGGGCCACTGCAGGAGTACGTGCCGGTGCAATGGGCGCGTAAAGGATTGCTCTCAACACAATATGACCAGCGTGACGTGGAGAAGGCAGGGTTGCCTAAGATTGACCTGCTGGGCATCCGCGCTCTGACAGTGCTCGCCGACGCCACGGAGCTAATCCAGAGGATGGCTGACGGTGACTTCCGTCTGGAGACTATTGCCGGCGAGGATGAAAAGACGGGGCAGATGCTGGCCCAGGGGGACACTATTGCCGTCTTCCAGTGTGAATCTGAAGGAGCGCGTCGCACATTGCGCCAGTTGCAAGCCACCAGCGTGCGCGATCTGGCTATTGCCAACGCCTTTTTCAAACCGGGACCGGCGATGGGCGGCATGGCTCAGGCTTTCATTCGCCGTTACCGGGGCGAGGAAGAGACGGCATTGCTGCACCCGGCTCTCAGCGATATTCTGTCCCCCACGCAGGGCGTACTGATTTTCCAGGAGCAGGTGTTGCGCCTGGCGCGCGAGATTGCCGGGCTTACCTGGGAGCAGGCCGACCGTTTGCGGCGCGGTATGAGCAAGATGAGGCCACAGGTGATGCTGGCCCTGCGCCTGCAATTTTTAGACGGTTGCCAGCGGCCTGAACCGGACGGGCCGGGCTTGAGCGCAGAGCAGGCAGAACAACTTTGGGAGCAGGTCGTAGCCTTCGGCGGCTATGGCTTCAACCAGGGGCACGCCACCGCCTATGCCGACGTCAGTTACCGTTCTGCTTTCCTCAAGGCCCATTACCCGGCCCAATTCCTCTGTGCGCGGCTGGCCAACGGCGGCGGCTTCCACCATCCGGCCGTCTACATTGCCGAAGCGCGCCGCCTGGGACTGCAGGTGCGTCCCCCACACGTCAATCATAGCGGCCGCAACTTCACGCTCACCTATGAGGGAGAGCAAGCGGTGCTATGGATGGGCCTGGGCCAGGTGCGCAGCCTGCGCCATCACTCAATAGCCGCCATCATCGACGGTGCGCCGTTCCAGTCCCTGGCCGATCTGCTGGCGCGCGTCGCGCTCCGCGATAAGGAAATACACAACTTAATCCGCTGCGGCGCGCTGGATGGGCTGGGTCTCAACCGCGCTACCCTGCTCGACGAGGCGCAAACCATGCTGCGTGCGGGCAATGCGCAGCAGATGACCTTCGGCTTTGCCAGCCCCACCACCATTGCAGCGGAATCGGCGGCGCAGCGGCTGGCCTGGGAAATGGAGGTGCTCGGTATGCCGTTATCCGTTCATCCGTTGGCTGTGCAGGAAATCGCGCCGGCCGGGAGTGTGTCTCTGCGTCGTCTTCCGCGCTTGCGCGGTAGCACGGCGACTATCCGAGGCGCACGTCTGCCGGGCCGCACGGGCGGCAGCGGCTTTTTTCTCGATGATGGCGACAGCTTCGTGGTGGTCAAGACGGCCGACAAGCAACGCCCACCGGCATGGACGCCGCTGCAATTAAAGGGGCGCTGGCGTCAGGATCAGTGGGGTGGGGGATGGTTCCAGGCGGATAGTATCGAGCGTCTGGCATAAAAACGCTGAACCGCTTCGCATAGTACGACGAGAGGAGGGGAAATAGGTGTTCTACCAGAGGGGATGAAGAGGGGAATAGCTAAAAGCTTTCCGCGTTATGACAACTGAATCATGAAGTGAACAATTATTCATTACTTCATTCGATTACAAGAGTATCCTCCCAAGGCCTGTTGGATGTGGGCCCCGCAATGAGCGCAAGGTTACGTAGCCCAGGGATAGGAGCAGAGCCAGGAGCAGGGTGAAAACATAGAAGGTACGGTGCGTCCACGGTTCGGCCAGCAGGCGCAGCAGGTCAACAAGTAGTGACGTGGGGCGCAGGACAGCATCCCAACTGTTCCAACGCAGGAAGCGGCCGATGGTCACGCCCACGCTGCTCAGGGCCAGGGAGCTGCCGGCGAAGAACCAGCCGGAAATGGCGCCCAGCCGTTCTGCCACCAGATTGTGCATCAGCTCCAGTGAGGCAAAGCCCAGCAACAAGCCGGTGAGGGCGAACGTTGACAACATGAGCATGTCATACCATAAGGGCACGCCAACGCCACGCCCCAGGTGCAGCAAGTCGGTGAGCAGGTAAGGGGCATTGGGCAGAAACAGCAACCACAAAACGGCCGGCCCCATCGCCAGCAAGGGACGACGGCGCAGAGCGTAGGTGGTCAGAGCCGCGAATAAGGGAAACCAGGCCAGAAACAGGTTCCAGAGCAGAAAGAGGTAGGCCGGAATGCCGCTGTAGAACCAGCGCACGGCAACCATTGCCGTACTAAGTAGCGAAGCAAGAATCAGGGCCAGCAAGGTTACTATCATCACGTACCCTCTCGGTTAGCGGGTGGAACGCACCAGGGAGATGCCGGTCATCATACCCACAATGAACGCCAGTAACATCAGAATAACGACCACTTCTGAACTCATCAGAGGCACCTCCTGGGGGCAGGCAGACATAGGCCGGGGTCGAACACTCTGCCAGCATAGGGCAGGCCGGGAGTTGTGACGACCGTTCAGGTACGCCACTTGAGGCACGCAAGTGCTTGACAGAACGGGCCAACTCTGGAACGCTACCAGCAAAAAGTGAGGGTTTGTGGAATGCTAAAGCTGCTCCTCGTCGAGGATAATGAGAAGTTGCGAGCGGCGATGAAGAAGGGTCTGGAACAGACGCAGGCCGTAACCGTGGTGCACGACTGCGCCACAGGCGAAGAGGCAGTCGACTATTGCCTGCGCCAACCACCGGACGTAGTGTTGATGGACGTGCAGTTGGCGGGTGAAATGAACGGCATTGACGCTGCCGTGGCCATCCGCCACGAACAACCGCGCCACCCCGTGGTCTTCTACTCCATCCAGGATGACGACGCCTACTACCGTGATTTCCGCCGCAGCGGCATCCTCAGCCACTACGCTTACGTACGCAAATCCAACTACCTGCTGCCAGAAATGATTGTGCCCTTGCTACAGGATGCCGTCGCCGGGCGCAGCTTCATCGACCCCGATGTTGAATCGCGCGTGCACGAAGTGCGCCAGAAGGATGAACAATCCCCCATGGCCTTACTAGAGCCTAACGAACAACAGGTAGCGCGCATGCTGGCCCAGGGCATGAGCAATGAGCAAATCGCGGCCCAGCTTGGCTTTCGCGACAAGCGCACCATCAGTCGCATTAACGGCCAGATTTATACCGCCTGGGGTCTGAACGAAACCGCCGCCGATGAAAAAATGGCCCGCACCCGCGTCGCCATCATCGTCAACGCCGGCCGTCTTGTGCACTGGGATGAACAAGGCGTGCCGCACGTTTTGAACAGCCGCGAAGAGTGGATAGTGTGGGAGGAGGAGGTGGAGATTGGTTGATTGGAGATTGGAATGCGTTACACGGAGGAGCACGGAGAGGAGGTGAGGAGGATCACAGAGGAAGGGAGAGTGGCTTTTGGTTGGCACCCTGGCGCACCGGTGCGAAGGGGCATGAATGTCATTGCTACAAACCACGAAATTTGCGTCCATGCCTCTTTTGGCCGTTTGCGGTAAAAAATCTAAATCTCCAATTCTCTAATCTCTAATCTCCGATCTCCACATGAGCAACCACTTCTACCTCGACTGGGCCACCACCGCCGTTTCCCTGGCCAATACCATTCTGCTGTTGTGGTTGGGGATGACCGTTTTGTTGAACGCCGACCGCCGCACGTGGGGGATCTGGATGGCAGGTGGCAGCTTGTTGTTGGGGGGCGGCTTTTTCGTGAGCCACACAGCCATTCTGGCCATGGAGCTTACACACCTGAGCCAGGGATTGCGCTTCTGGTGGTACCTGGGCCTCTTTCCGGCCGTGGCGCTGCCTCTAGCGTGGTATATTGTCATGCTGTGGTACACGGGCTACTGGAACCGGGAACACAATCGGCTTTACCGGCGACAGCGGCGCTGGCTGCCGGCGCTGCTCACGCTCGGTGCGGCCGGGCTGGTGGCAGTATTAGCCTACGCGAATCCCTTTCCCGAACAGTTTTCGCTGCTGCCTCTGCGCTTCGCCATCACCATCATCGGCGGCACTCCGTTGCTCGTCGCCGGATACGCCCTCTTCTTACTACTCTGCGTTGGCCTGGCGCTGGACGCCCTGTTGCGGCCAGGCCCCACCGAACGGATCATGGGCGATGTGGCGCGGCGCCGAGCGCGCGGCTGGCTGGTCGCTGCCTCGCTGCTGTTGTTGATCGTCAGCCTGGTCGTCATTGGCGCGCTGCTGTGGATATTGCTCAACGCCCGGTTCAACGGCACCTATATTGTTACTGAGGACACTCTGGTTACCCTGGCTCGCTTTGACCTGCTGGTCAGCACTCTCATCGGCATGGCCACCGTGGTCCTGGGCCAGGCCATCGTCGCCTATGAAATTTTCACGGGCAAGACATTGCCGCGCAGTGGCCTGCGCCGCCAGTGGCAACAAGCCGTGTTGCTGGCTGTGGGGTACGGCGTGCTCGTCGGCTGGACCCTGACCTCCGAGCTGCGCCCCGTCTACAGCGTGCTCATCGCCACCCTGCTCATGGTCACTTTCTTCGCTCTACTCAGTTGGCGCTCCTACGTTGAGCGCGAGCGTTACATTGAGCACCTACGCCCCTTCGTCAGCAGCCAGCGCCTCTACGAACATCTGCTGGCTCCCGGCCGGCGCTCCACGCCTGAGTTGGATGCCCAGTTTCCGTTCCACACCCTGTGCCGCGACATCCTCGAGACGCAGCTTGCTTACCTCGTGCC
Organism: uncultured Ardenticatenaceae bacterium; assembly: GCA_964602995.1. Taxonomy (GTDB): domain Bacteria; phylum Chloroflexota; class Anaerolineae; order Promineifilales; family Promineifilaceae; genus JAAYYY01. Next base: position 19,281 of record CAZRTM010000039.1, on the reverse strand, counting down.
TCTGGGTACGTTGGCGCCGCTGGCAGGGCCGCCGCTGGCTTATCCCCCTACAAGCACGGTGGAGCTGCCGCCACTGAACCAGCTCGCCTCGCGCTTCACGTCGCCCTCAACTCTGTGGGTAGCATTGGAACCAGAACAGTATAGCGGCGCTTCCTGGGGCATTCCCCTGTGGAGCGAGCGCGGGCTGATCGGATTGTTGTTGCTGGGCCAAAAGCGGGATGGCAGCGTCTATACGCAGGAGGAGATGGAGATTGCGCGCGCCAGCGGGGAACGGCTGGTGGATGTGCAGGCCAGCGCTGAAATGACGCGCCGCCTGCTCGATTTGCAGCGACAGCGGCTGGTGGAAAGCCAGGTAGCCGACCGCCGCACCCGCCGTATCCTGCACGACGAGGTGTTGCCGCAGCTACACGCCGCTTTGCTGGCAACGGCCAGCAACACAGCAGAGGGAGACAGCGCCGAAGTTCAGGAGCTCCTGAGCGACGTCCACCGCCAGATTTCGGATCTGCTCCATGACATCCCGCCGGCCATCACACCGGAGGTAGCGCGCCTGGGCGCCGTGGAAGCGTTACGGCGCACGGTGCAGGGCGAGTTTGCCGGCGCTTTTGAGGAGATTATGTGGCAGGTGCCAGCAGCAATGGCCCGGCAGGCGCGCCGCCTGCCAGCACTGACTGGCGAAGTCCTCTTCTACGCCGCGCGCGAGGCGGTGCGCAACGCGGCGCATCATGGCCGGGGCGCAGATGACGGCCAGCCGCTGCGCCTGAAGATTAGCGGCGGCTGGGAAGGGCAACAGTTACAGTTGACCATTGAAGACAATGGGGTAGGGGTCGAAGCAGCGCACGGGGGCGTCGAAAATGGACGTGGCCTGGCGCTGCATAGCACCATGATGGCTGTGGTCGGCGGCACCCTCTCCCTGGAAAGCGCACCCGGCGCTTATACTCGTGTGCGGTTGAGTCTGGGCCAGAACAACGACTGAGGCCTCAG
>CAZRTM010000039.1:13531-18200 GCA_964602995.1 uncultured Ardenticatenaceae bacterium | reverse complement strand
CTGAGGCCTACTCCGCGCGCTCCTGCCACCACCTTTGCAAGTCACGCATCGCTTCCGAGTTGAGGCGGTGCGCCATGTCATACTCCTGGTAATCGAGATCGGCTCCCGCCAGATGCAGCGTGTGCGCGCAGTTTAAGGAGCGCTCGTAGGGAATACGCTCGTCCTGCTTGCCCACAATCATCAGCACCGGCATCCCTTCCAGCGCGGCCATCGTCTCTCCGTCGTCACAATCAACCGGCAAGAAACCCACCAACGAGGCCACGGCCTTCACCTCGTGCGGATGGCGTATGGCATAGGCAAAAGAGAGCGCGGCGCCCTGGCTGAAACCCATCAGGTAGAGGCGGCTGAGGTCGGCATTGTATAGCTCCGGCAGCGCCTGGATAAACTCTGAGAGCGCGGCCACCGGTTCGTCGAACTGCTCCAACGTGGGCCATTCATCCGATTCGCGGATGCGCCAGGAATAACCGTCGGGCGGATCCTCTTTGATCGCGCGGGGAGCCACCAGCAACCAATCATCAGGGACGGCGCGCGCAAATACCCACATCACGTCCTCGGTGCCGCGGCGACCGTGAATGAGAAGTACAGTGGGGTGGGGGCCATCGCCGTCCACCGTCGCCACGCGGTGCACCAGGCCGGCGCGTTCTACTGCTTCACCACTTTCGATTAATCGCGGATCTGTTCGTGCCATAGCTTATGAAAAAAAGTGAGGTGGCCGCAACGACGGGCGCCGTGCGAACCACCTCTGGGGGGGGAGCCACGGATAATATATCACCATTCTAGACAGGCGTCAACTAAATTGGGAAGAATGGGCATTGAAGTAAGATCTTGCCTCAGGGTGTAGCCTCAATCAACAGACGGTAAGAGATATCCGAATTCATCTGGCCATCATTACTGACAAACAGAAAGTAGTGGCCGGCCGGTTGCTGGCCCAGGTTCATGCTCTTGTCCGGCCCTATGTCACCGTTATTGCGCACAAATGTGAGCGAGCCGCAGGCCGGACCATAGTAAAGCGCCGCCTGACCGTCCTGGGGCACAAATCCTGTGAGCAACACCCTGAGATCGGTCGGCTCGGACAGGAAGAAGTGATACCAATCCTGCGCATCTTCCGGTAGGAAGAAGTATGGCACTCCCGTAACAAGACCGAACGCCTGATCACAACGATCGTTTGGCTCGCCCGGTCCCTGGCCCAGACCAAGGGAAGTGAAGGCCAAATAATAGTCAAAAAGGGCCGCCGGCGGGCTGTCAGATGTCGCTGTAGCACTCGGCGTTACCGGCGGCGAGGGCATCGGAGGGGGCGTGCCGGTAGGGGCAGGGCCGGTGGGGCAGTAGGTAGCTTCAAAGTTTACTGTGAGCGAGTCGCCCACAATATCCACCCTATCGCCCACCACAGCGCCACTGTAGGTGGTATCGGAGCCATCGAGATCAATATCGCCCTCGGAGAAGATGACGCCGTTGTAGCGGCTATCATCGCCATTCAGCTCCACACTCTGACTACCTCGATCCGCCGCGTAGAACAGAAGACCGCCGCTGTAAGCCTCCAGCTCATGGGCGCGACCCCAGACTTCGATTCGCTCCTCAGAAACGATCGTCACGTTGCCGCTGAGGTAGTTTGCTGCGATTTCGACCTTGTCCGTTACATAGTAGAGGCCATCTAACACGGCGCCACTGCTCCTCATTTCAAGCCGGCCGTTGATGAAATGATAGCGGCCGGCTGCTTCGGCCGCCGCTGCCATGCGCCCGCCAGGCCGGTAGTCATCCAGGTCATAAGAGACAGGAGCACTATCCCTTCCTACCTCGTCTGGGTAAGGAAAGCTATTCAACAATCCAAAATTGTAGAACCTATCCACAAATGCGAGAGAACCATTGACCCTGTTGTACGAGCCGTAGAATAAAATGTCATCGTTGGAGTGAGCCTTTCCCGCGACGGTGTTAGCCACGCCGATCCATCGCAAACCACGGATCTGGTCATCGTCGCCATCCCCGCCTCCATCCCCATCGTCATCATCGTCACCGTCGTCATCATTGTTGACATCAGCGTCAGCCCATAACGCGTAACCATCCTCGCAGGTCACATCAGCGCCAGGCAAATTGCTCCCGCGTGCTGGCTTCCCAAAAATGGTAGTAACAATCAGGGTGAGGCCGAGTAAGAGTAGGAATAGGGCTCGATAGGTAAGTCGTAGCATGGCGCCTCCACCGGTTCACTTCTACTTTTCGCACATTGTCGTGCAGAAAGCACATGCCCTGGCTATAGAAAAGGATACTATTCAGACACGAATTGTAAAGTACCAGTTACCACAATTGGGCGTACGTTTGGCGTATGTTTAGTTATTTACGGTTGGTTATTCACAGCTATTGGTTATGTGAAGACAGCAACGTTACAATAAGGGGTTAAACCTGCCGCGGGGCAGTGGCATAGAACAGAGACCTCTATTTCCGCTACCACACCAGGTCATCGTATCAGGCAAGGACTGCTCTCTCATTCCCCTGTGGCCTGTTAACGATTTCCTTTATCAGGAGAAGTATAGTCTATGGACCAGCTACCAGACTGGGTAATTACGCTACAGACACTCGAATGGCGAATGGCCGCGCAAATTGCACTGGCTGCCGTTCTGGGTGGCATCATCGGTATTGAACGAGAGTGGCGGGGCCGGCCGGCCGGCTTTCGCACGAATATTTTGATCTCCATCGGCTCGTGCCTCTTTACGATTCTCTCCATTCACGGCTTTCCTCTTGCTGATTCCAGCGCACGAGATTCAGCACGCGTTGCAGCACAGATTGTCAGCGGCGTTGGCTTCCTGGGGGCGGGCGCCTTGCTCCAAACACGTAATAAGACCAAGGGTATGACGACGGCGGCAACGATCTGGCTGGTGGCGGCTATTGGCATGGCCGTCGGCGTCGGCGTCTACTTCCTGGCCACCTTCACTACCCTGCTCACAGCGGCGGTATTGCAGCTATTGCTACCGGTGAGCAAGATAGTTGGCCATGAAGGACGCGTCCACAAGCACGAGGATGAGGATGAAGATGATGATTAGCGCCGGTGGTGAGCTCGTTCTTATCCAAAGTCATACAAAATCATAACCCTCGTTTTGGAGTCATATGAACGAGTTGACATTACGCCGCTACCAGGAAATCGTAGACGAATGGATTCACACCATCGGTGTGCGTTATTACTCGGAGCTGACCAACACGGCCGTGTTGATGGAAGAGGTGGGCGAAGTGGCGCGCCTGATGGCGCGCCTCTATGGGGAGCAGAGCTTTAAGGAAGGGGCAGAAGTGCCCGATCTGGCCGATGAGTTTGCCGACGTGCTCTTTGTCCTCGTCTGTCTGGCCAACCAGACCGGCGTGGACCTCACCGCTGCCGTCGAACGCAATCTGCGCAAGAAAACAGAGCGCGACCGTGAACGGCACCGCAAGAACGTTAAGCTGCAAAATGACGATAAGGAACGGGAGTGAGGAAATAGCGCTGGCGATCAGGGCGCTGCATCGGCCACCACAGCCGTGACAGGAAGCTCACCGGCGCGATCGAAGACCAGCGTCAGGGACACCTCTTCACCAACCTGCAGCGGCGCAGCATCGATGCACATCACGTGTAACCCACCCGGATCCAGCGCCAATGTTTCACTCGGCGCAATAACGATGCGCCCACCGGGTACAGGCTCCATGTGCATCACATCTCCTTCTGCCAGATGGCTCTCGTGTAGTTCGGTGACACGACAGGCATCCGATTGCACCTCCAGCAGAGCCTCTTCTTCACCCGTCTGGTTCTCTATCTTCATGTAGAAGGCGGTGTTCTGCATGCCCTCGCTAACCGGACGCACCCAGACATCGCTGACCTGCAGCTCACCCGCGCCGCCGCCACAGGCAACCAGGGCCAGGAGAAAGAGCAAAGTTATTGAGCGCATAAAACGAGTCATGGTCATCGGCATCAACATCGGCATCATCTGGTTAACCTGCCAATGCCTTCAAATCAGAAGCGATCTGGTCCGGCGGTGTGTCGAAAGCGTAGGTCAGCATCAACTCTCCTTCCTGGTTAATCAGAAAAACCCGCGCCGTATGGTCCACCAGATAGCCGGTCTCCGCGCTTCCTTCCTGCTTCTCGAAAAAGACACCGAAACCTTCAGCCGCCGCAGCAATTTGCGCTTCCTCCCCGGTTAAGCCGACGAAGGAGGGGTCAAAGTTTTCCACGTACTTCTGCACCGTCTGCGGCGTATCCCGTTGCGGATCAACGCTGATCATCAGCACCTGCACCTCGTCATCCACACCCGCCTGTTTCCTGGCCCGCGCCAGGTCAGCCATCGTCGCCGGGCAGGCATCGGGGCAGAAGGTATAGCCAAAGTAAATAAGCACAATCTGGCCCCGGTAGTCGCTCAGGGACACCGGCTCGCCAGACGCCGACGTCAGCGTGAACTCTGGTGTGTCGCGCGGTTCGTTATACAGGGTGCCGTTCAGCTCGGGCCCTCTACCTCCAAAAACGTCGGTAAAGAGAACCAGGCCAGAGACGACTATCAGAACAAGGCCAACTATCGCCAGTAGGGGAAGTACATACCGTTTCATCAGCAAATGGTTTCGTGCTATGTTTCACAATCAGATTCTGTCCCTGATTGTAGCAGAGGAGGAGGGGATGGCAATGAGGGAGGCTGGGTAGTTATCTACCTCTTACGGTAAGCTC
>CAZRTM010000039.1:0-13431 GCA_964602995.1 uncultured Ardenticatenaceae bacterium | reverse complement strand
GTACTCCAGCTCAACCCCGCCTGCGCCCCCTCCAGAATCAGCATCTCAAACAGCTTGCGGTCATCATGCACCGGAACGCCCCACTCCTCATCATGATAAGCCACATACAGCGGGTCTGTCCCTGCCCATTGGCAACGCACTTTCATGGGGTCTCCTCCTTGTCACACCGAATGACACGAATCTGGCCAGCGCCCAACCACCGGCCACAGAAAGTCGTAGCCGAACTTTCCAAAATTCGCTCAAGGAAACCTCGGCTACGACTAACTGTATCACTCCCCACCTCGATTACCAATCAACTTCAGGCGCTAAAGCACCCACTACAAACCAACCAACAAATCAACCTATCTGCGTTCATCCGCGTTCCCCGCGCCGGGGCATCTGCGGCAAAAGCTTGGTCTCCAATCTCCAGTCTCCAATCTCTAATCAGCCACCCTCCGCACCAACCTGCTAAACTCCACCACATCCTCATCATGCCCCAACTGCGCGACGAGGCGTGTGGCGCGGACAGCAAGGTCGGCATAGGTTGCATCGCCGGCCCAGTAGCTGTTGCGCAGCAGTTCGGCAAACTGAGCCACGACGACCGTCATCTGGTAGTGGGGGTCGCTCTCCTCGAAGGAGGGGCTGAGGTCCCAGGTATTGACGTTGCCGTTGATTTCCTGCACCTGGCCCGTCTGCGGGTCGCGCCAGCGCAGTTGCACAGTGCCCAGCCGGCCACTGGCGCCCTCGTGAAGTTGCACCGCATAGAGCGCCGTCGCCGTGTGGCCTGCGCCAAGCTCGCCGGCATCAACCGCGTCGTTGCGGAAATCATGGTCGGCTATGGCGCGATTCTCGTAGCCGATGAGCCGGTATTGGCGCACGACCTGAGGGTTGAAGTCCACCTGCACCTTGGCATCCAACGCGATCACCTGCAACGTCTGTGTCAGCTCTTCCACGAACACGCGGTGCGCTTCGGCCAGGGTATCGACGTAGGCATAGTGGCCGTCGCCCTGGTTCGCCAACTGCTCCATGAGCACGTCGTTGAAGTTGCCCATTCCCACGCCGATCGTCGTTAGCTGAATGCCGCCGTCGGCATAGCTGCGGATCTGCGCCGCCAGGCCGTCAGGGTCAGTGAGGCCCACGTTGGCCACGCCGTCACTGGCCAGAATGACACGGTTGATGCCGCTGGCACGGAAGGCGCTGTTGGCCATCTGGTAGCCCAGGCGCAGGCCGGCTTCGGCGTTGGTGGAGCCTTCCGGTTGCAAGGCGTAGATGGCATTTAGGATCTGGTTGCGGTCAGAGGCGCTGGTCGGTTCCAACACCACTCTTGCCGAACTACCGTAGACAACGATGGAAACGGTATCGTCCCGGCGCAGCTCATCGACCAGCATTTGTAAGGCCCCTTTGAGCAGCTCCAGCCGGTTCTCGCGCGCCATGGAGCCAGAGACGTCGATGACGAAGGCCAGATTGGCGGGCTGGCGCTGCTCCTCGGGCACGGCGTAGCCCTGGATGCCAATGCGCAGCAGATAGCTGCCATCAAAATGGAAAGGGGATGGGGCGCCGTCGGCGTAGATGGCGAAGGCTGTGTCCGGCGGCAAAGCGTAGCCCTGGTCGAAGTAGTTGACGAACTCCTCCACGCGCACTGCCTCAGCCGGGGGCACCAGGCCATCCTGGATGTAACGGCGGGCCACGCTATAGGCGCCGGTATCCACGTCGAGGGCGAAGGTGGAAAGGTGATCAACCGCTGTATCCACAAACGGATTCACGCCATAGTCGCGGAAGAAGTTATCAGGTGGTGGAATGGCTGTAGAGACGGCCGTCGCCACCGGTTGGCCAGCAGGCAACCCGGGCCTCGGCACTGTCTCTATGACGACTGGCCCTCTTTCAGCCACCACTCCTTCAGACAGCCCACCGTGCTCGGAAGTTCCACCACAGGCGATTAGCAACAGCACAATAATGGACAGAAAGGTTAAGGCACGTTTTGTCGGTAACATCTTCTTCTCCTTTGGCTATTCAACTTGCACGAATGAGAGACAGGAAGGCGGTCAGGACAGCGCGACCATGTCTGCCAGCTCTCACATTACTTCTTGCAGCATAGCCAGCACGAGCGACGGATGATTGACAGCAGGTTGACAAAGTTATGACATTGTTTGTCAGAGGTTGGATGGCTGGGAGATTGGATGGTAGGATGGTGGATCAACGAGTCAGGCCAATAAATTGTCAGGCAAAGGGAAGGCGTAGGAACGAATGATATTACCGAAGAAGCGAGACCCCAGGTTCATTACTGTACGCCGCGGCGGCACCCTCCAGGACTCCGATCATCACCTGCTTGCGCTTTGGGCGGCCGATTGCGCAGAGCACGTGTTGCACTTTTTCGAGGAAGTACGGCCCGAGGACGACCGGCCGCGCCGGGCCATCGCAATGGCTCGTGCCTGGGCGCGAGGGGAGGTCACGATGACGCAATCGCGTACCGTCGCTGGCCACGCCAACGCTGCGGCCAGAGATTTGACCGGGGCGCCCCGCTTTGCCGCATACGCGGCAGCCCAGGCGGCGGCGGTGGCCCATGTTGCCGCCCACGAGTTGGGCGCTGCGGCCTATGCCATCAAGGCCGTGCGGGCAGCCGCGCCAGAGGAAGAGCGCGAGGCCGCCGGGCGCCGGGAATGCCAGTGGCAGCGCCAGCAGTTGCCAGAAGCGATCCGCGACCTTGTCCTGGATGATCAGCGGCTGCGAAACGACATCTGTTGGTCGGTGTTTGACTGCTAGTCGATGAGTGGCCTATAGCTGACCGCTGCTCGGCAACTCAAGGATGGAGATGTTGAGCTTGCAGGAAGAGGTCGATGGTGGTTGCCAGGGCCAGCGATTGGGCGCGTTGGCGGTGCTGGTTGATGCGCGTGGGTCCTGGCTGTGGAGTGATTTCGTCGAAGATCTGCCGCGCAATTTCGCGCACCTCTTTTCCAGCTTCCGCTTCCTCCATGATGAAGAGCAGCACGGTCAGAGCAACATCCTCAGCGCCGTGCCGCACCAGGAGCGCCGCAGCATCTATCAGAATGGCCAGCGCCAACTGGTCCGCTCTAATCTCCTGTGTGAGGCGCAGCGCTTCCTCATACCGTCGCCGCGCCTCTCGTACAGCGCCGGTTTCACGGGCCACGTTGCCCAGGCGGCGCAGCGACTCGGCCATGGCGCGGCGGTTGCCCGACTCCCGGTTGCGGTCGTATCCCTCCTGAATCAACGGCTGCGCCCGCTCATAATCGCCGGTCAGATAAGCCAGCCCACCCAGATAGCCAAGGGCGGCAGCGATACCGTGCTCATACTCCACCTCGCGGTAAAGTGCCAGGCCCTCTTCATAAAGGCGCTGTGCCTCTTCCATGCGCGCCTCACCCTGGGCAACGGTACCCATATTGACTAGAGCGCGCGCCGTGCCATAGCGGTCGCCAATGGAGCGCGCCGCTTCCAGACTCTCCTTAAGATAGGTCCAGCCAAGCTCATAGTCAGCGTCCATTTCGAGCACGCTAATCGCCAGGGTGTTCAGCGCCAGCGAGAGCAAATGGGCATCTTCTGCCTGCTCTGCCAGCTCCAGGCAGGCCTCTATTGCCTCCTTACCCTTCTCATATTCCCCCCAGAAGTTATAGGCGCGTCCCAGACTGCTGTAGCTAAAAGTCAAACTGCGCTGCGCCTGCTCGCCCCCCAACTCCTCAAGAGTAGCGATCGCTTCCTGTAGATGGGCCACTGCCTCTTCATACCGGTCCAACCAGCCATAAAACTCCCCCAGGTACATTTGGGCCCGGGCCAGCACCCTCCGTTCGTCCGGCGCCTCGGCCGCCACCACTTCGACCACATGTTGTGCGCGCCTGGCTCCCTCCTGTAACCAGCCACGAGTCCAATAAAAGTCAAACAATCCATCGAGATAACGATCGGTGAGATCGAAACGACCATTGGTCAGGCTCCAGGACCAAGCGGCACGGACATCGTCAATCACTTCGCCGATTTCACGGTAAGCCTGGTTCTGGCCCTCCCCTTCGAGCAACTGCCCGCGACTTTCCACAAAGGCAGCAAAGTAACGAGCATGCGCCTCGTGCAATCTTTCGGACTCCTGGGGCGACCCCTGAGCCAGCTTTTCCGCAACATACTGGCGCAACAGCGGGTGCATCTCATACTCACCGGCTGACCGCGACCGTTGCAAGAACGATTTATCAACCAGGGCAGCCAGCAGCGTCGGGGAGGCGTTTGCCACCTCCTGCGCTGCAACCGCTGAGAACACATTCTGGAACAGTGTAAGGGCAGCGACGGCTGCGCGCTCCGCCTCATCTAGAAGCTGCCAGGAATGGTCGAAGACAGCTCGCAAGCTGCGATGTCGCTCTGGAACGTTGCGCGCCGAGGCTACCAGGAAATCCAGATCCTGTTCGATTTGCTCCCGGATGGCCTCACAGGAGAAGTGGCGCATCCATGACGCTGCCAGTTCGATACCCAGCGGCAAGCCACTCAGGTGGCGGCAGACAGCGGCAATGGCCCGCAGGTCAGCAGGCGTGGGTTGGAAGGAGCGAGCGACGCGGCGGGCGCTCTGCAAGAACAACGCCAGCGCAGAAAATGAACTCGCCGTCTCCACCAGCACCGCGTCATCGGATGCTTCCCACTCCTGGGGCGGTGTGCGCAGACCGCTCAGATCATGTACCCATTCCTCTTGCAACAAGAGCCGCTCCCGGGAAGTGACTACCATCTTCACAAATGGCGCTCCCTGCAAGATGGCATCTAGCAATTTGAACCCGCTCCCGGCTGTCTTCACTTCCAACAGGTGTTCAAAGTTGTCGAGGAGCAGGAGCATCTCTTTCTCACGCAGGTAGTCCAACAGCTCCTCTACCGAGTCGCCAGCGCCGCTGAGAGCGACACCTAAAGCTTCGGCCAGCGCCACTGCCAGAAGTTCGGCGCTCTCCAGATTGGCCAGGGGCACAAAGCGCACGCCGTGCAAGAAGCGGCCCTGTTGTTCCGCAACGAGGCGCCGTCCCAGTTCCAGCAACAGACGCGTCTTACCAATGCCGCCGGGTCCCAGAATCGTCAGCAGGCGATGATCAGGATGGGCAAGATCATCCAACAGACGCTTTAGAGCTTGCTTGCGGCCGACGAATGGAGTGCTCTGCGGCGGCAGATTATGCGCTGCCTGCCCGCGCGCGGTGCGAATTCGCTCGTAGAGGCGCACTGTTTCAGCAGCGGGAGACACATTCAGCTCCCGCCCCAGTAAGGCGCGCAGCTTTTCATACTGCTGCAGAGCCGCGTTGCGTTGCCCGCTGCGGGCCAACAGCAGCATCATCGTCCGTTGCGCCGGCTCGTGCAATGGGTCGATGGACAGCAGCCGCTCGGCATGGCCCAGTCCCAGGGCATACTCCCCGGTGGACAGGTAATGGCGCACCAGGTGCGATCGCTGTTGGTGCGCCAGGCGGCGCAGGCGCTCGCGCTGCAGGATGGCCCACTCTTCAAAGCCACGGCCAGAACGCAGATGAAACCCTTCCAGAAAATCCCCGCGATACAGAGCCAGCGTTTTCTCTAACTGTTCGACCAGCTCCGGAGGCAGCCGGTCGCCCTCCGGGGCATGCTGGCTGATGTCATGTAGCCGCTCTTCAAAGGCAATGACGTCGACCCAGTAGTCGCTTTCTTTATTCATGGCCACCGTTTGCCGCGTGATGTGCAGGAAGGGCTTCAGTTTGCGGCGCAGGCTGGAGAGGCTGGATCGCAGATTGGCCAGGGTTTGCTGCTGGTCGCGATCCATCCACAGCATTTCGGCCACAACGTCACGCGCATGGGAGCGACCAGTGCAGGCCAGATAGATGAGGAGCGCTTCAGCAGCGCGGGAGGGCAGATTGGTTAAGGGCTGATTGTCAACCTCGATTAGGGGAGTTCCCAGGAGGCGCAAGGTCAGCGTTGCAGGCATAACGGCTTCCTGATCGTTTTCTGATCGTCTGACGGTTATCCTCAGATAGTGGTCCTATTATAGCCGACCTTGTAACAACGCGTTACTGACGGAGATGAGATGGAAAGAGAGCATGAAGAGTATCGCGCCTACCTCTTGCGCATATGGCGTGACAATGAGCAGAGCAGTTGGCGCGCTTCACTGGAGGATCCACACAGCGAGCATTTGATGCGATTTTCAACGATGCAGCAATTATTCCAGTTCTTAGAGAAAACGATGCACTCTCCGCTCTGGGAGAGTCATGACGACACCGCCTGACTGATGCCTGACGGGCGCACTCAGCGCCCTGGGGGAAGAGCTCCAGAGCCAATTTTTACACCTGTAGTCTCAATATTGTAGAGGTTAAGATGAATCGTAGCCCACTTCAAAAAACGGTCTCCTTTCTTGTCGCACTGGCGATGGTCTTTCAGATATTCGTCCTGCCATTCAGCCAGCCGGTCAGCGCTGCTGTTCCCGGCGAACTGGCAGAGAGCAACTCGCCAGCCACAGAGGCACAGGAAGAGACGGCCGCCTCCTATGCCAGCGCACCACCAGCGCTGGCCAATCCCATTTCGGTCTCACGCGTGCAGAGCGTGTACCAGGTTGGCGATAGCCTGACCATCACCTACACCGTCACCAACAACCGCCCACCCACCCTCTTTCCCGAGGTACCGCTCGGCGCCACCATCACGGAGACTGTGGAGTCGACCGCCGATTTCGACAACGGCAACGATCCCAACACGCTGCGCAATGTATTGCTGATCAGCGAGCTAACCGGCGCTGCTGCCTACGGCGAGGCCATGCCCACGCCCGACCGTGACCACAGGCGGCTGGCCTGGCAACTGGGCGACATTCCGCCGCTGACCAGCAAGAGCGCCGCGCTCACGGTGAACGTTATGGCTGCCGATTTTGCAACGTTGGATAGCGGAGCCAGTGTCTGGGGCACCCTACAGGGCCGCGCCGTCTCTGCATCAACAGCGCCAGCCGCCGTCGTTCCCCTTGACTTCAGCCAATGGTTGGTCTGGACGCCAGACGCCGATATTTATGACAACGTCATGCTGGCGCAGGCGGCCGAGCTGGGCCAGGAAGCGACGGCCCTCTTCGAGTTTGTGCGCGGCATGGGCTACGAGGCATACGAAGGTTCTTTGCGCGGTACCCGTGGCACAATTTGGAGCGGCGCCGGCAATAGCGTCGACCAGGCCAGCCTGCTTATCGCCATGCTACGGGCTGCCGGCATCCCGGCCCGCTACCGTCATGGCACACTGGCAACGGAAGAGGCAGAGACGCTCATTGAGAGTATGTTCCCACGGCCCACACGTTACGCAGGGCAGACACCGGGCGGCGACTACATTAGCGATCCGGTGCATGATCGCGAGCTACTGGCCGAAGCCACAGACCACTGGTGGGTGGAAGCTTATCTGCCAGACCAGGGATGGCGCGACCTGGATCCATCCTTCGTCACAGCAACCATCGGCGATAGCTTTGCCACCCCCGCCGCAGACGGCAGCGACCGCATCGCCGAGCTGCCCGACGCCATGCGCCACAAAATCACGCTGCGGTTGAAGGTGGAAGATTACCACCCGCTGAACCTGGGGCCGGGCAACTTAGACTACACCTATCCTTTTGAGCAAACGTTGAACGTGGTGGAGGTGGCCGGGCAGCCGGTCTCTTTCGCTCAGATCGTGCATACTGAGAACCAGGGCGGTCTGGCCTTCGGCAACATCATCCACACCTACACGCCGTATCTACTTATTGGCGAGAACGAAGTTTATGGGGATTCCTACCAGGAGTTCCTCACCAACTTCCCGCTGGGGACGAAGTTGTTGACCGGCGCCTGGATGGAGATTGACCTACTCACGCCTGACGGAACAAGCGAAAGCTACGAGCGCGTGGTCAAGGACCGCATTGGCTACGAAAACCGCATCCACGGCGGCACGGCCGACTTCGCCCTCGGTGGGAATGATTCGGCCTTTTTCACCGATATGGACATTCTCTCCTTCGGTTTCTGGCCTGCCTTCGTGCCCGAAGGCGCGCGACAGCAGGCGCAGGCCAGCGCCCTGGCCGATATGGCCGTCACCAATGCCGATAGCCGCCGCCTGTTGGAGCTGCGCGAGCAAGAGTCACTGAGTGTTGCCGAGCAAGATGAGCTGCGCGCTATCCGCATCCGCCTGCAATTAAATTTGAGCCGCTTTCTGTCCAACATCACCCTCTCCTTTGCCGAGACGGCCGACCGCATGGCGCAAGACACAGGCGCCACGGGCTTTGTCAAGGGCTACTATGATGCGCCGCGCCTTATCATTGCCGGCAATACGGCGCTGGATGAAGAGGATAGTATTCTGTCGCTGGACCTGCGCCGCACCACCATACGCGCCATTGCCTATCCTGGCCAGGATGAACGGGCTGCTGTGGGCTTCAATATCGCCCGCGGCGTTGTAGAATCGGGCATCGAGGGCGCTGTGCTGGAATATATCACAGGCCAACCGGCGGCAACCACAGCGCGGCTCTTTGAGGCTGCTGCTGAGCAAGAAGTTTATCCGGTAGCCATCGACGCCGGTAACCTTTTCACGCTAAACGACCTGACAATTTCTGAAGAGGCTAAAGCACGCATCACGGCAGCGGCTCTGGAGGGCAAGCTGATCATTGTGCCCCATTCCCCTGTGCTGCTGAACGGCCAGGAGCACAGCGGCTGGTGGCAGATGGACGCCGAGACGGGTGAAACGATTGGCGTCATGGACAACGGCCTGCACCTCGCAGCGCTAGAGTACATTGGCTCCCTTGCCGCCGATATGATGTCCGACGGCATGGTCGACTTTATGTTGGGTTTCACCTCCTATGCTCTAGGCTTTGTCACCCACCATGTGGACAAGGCCATCGGTGAAGGCACATTTGACCTGGATAACTATCTCAGCACGGTAGGCAATGCAGGGACGGGCCTGACCTGTATCTCAGCAATTGCCGCGGGTTTCTTCGACGGGGCCATATCCGCTGCCACCTCCTACGGCGGCCTTTCCTGTGGCGGCGGCGTCGTTGGCGCAGCAACCGGGTACACACTTGACTTTTTCGGAGCCGGTCAAAAAGCTGCCGAAGCGTATCTCAGTAGCCTGGTGCAAGGCGACCCACCGCTGCCCGACAACTGGGTAGCCCATCCTGACCGCTCCAACCCTATCTCCGAAGTCAGCGAACAGGTGGCGGCGACGGCCAGCTACAACAGCGGTCCTTTCTCTGCCAATCTACAGAGCAGTTCTCTGTTACTCAGCGGGGCCTTAGAGAGTGAGTGGACCGCCGCGGCCGGTAACAACTATCCCTTCAACACCTTAACCGTAAGTGAGGGTGATCTTTACGGCGAGAACGGCTCGCTTATTGGCAGCGGTGCGCTGAGCGCGGGCGCCGCCGGTGCAACACCGGCGACGGTTTCTGTCCAGGCCACCGCTGCGGTCAGTGGCGAAGGGCGGGTAGCTGCCTATGCGCCGGCCGTCGCTGGATTGGGCGCCAGCGCTGCCTGGCAAACACATACGACCCAGCTAGACAGCGACCAGAGCTATGCCCTCTCTCTGCGCAACGCCGCCGTCACCCTGGACGGCATCCGTTATGAGGGCAATTTCACCATCGAGACAGAAGCCCCCGTCTTCCTGCAAGGCGCGGGTGACGGCGCTGCCGCCCTGTTCGCTGCCAACGCCACGCTGGGCGCCAGTGACGGCCGGTTGATCACCGGTCCCGCCACCGGAGTCGTCAGCGCTGGCGGCACAGCCGTCGGCGTCAGCAACGGCCTGGCCCTCGCCGGTTTCGACCATTCTCTGACCATTAGTGAAGTAGACGCCAACAGGGACCAGATTACTTTCAGTGATGACAGCGTTGACTTCTTCACCCTGAACCTGTCCCAACCAAACAGCCACAGTGACCCGCAGACGCCCGTCTTCTTCCAGGCCCAGATTGAGGCCAACTTTAGCGATACCTACACCGTCACCGCCAGCGCAGCCCAGGGCTGGGACGTCTCGTTAAGCGCGACCGGACACATCGTGGCCCGGCCGCCGGCAGGCGCCGCTCCTGGCGACCACGCTATCCTGGTCACGGCGCAATCGAACCTTTACCCAGACCTCGTCGTGTCCGCCGTACATACTGTCACCATTGGCCAGTTCGACGGCCTGCAAATGAGCGTGCAGCCCGACCCCGTTTACACCGTGCCCATGGGACCCGTGCGTAATACGCAGCCGCTGGCGCCTGCTGATACGAACAGCGGGCAGGCCCAGGTGCCCGGTGCGGCTTACACCATCAACATCACCAACACCGCTAACGCCCCGCGCACCATTACACTGGACATAGACGGTTTGCCCAACGGCTGGACTCTGTTGGGCAACAACAGTCTGGGCGCCACGCAAACCTCTCTGACTCTGGATGCAGGCGAGGTAGGCCAGCTTGGGCTGGCCATCGCCGCAGATGTCCTGCCGGTCGCGGGCCAGATCTATCCCTTCACCGTTTCGGCCCAATCAGATAGTGGCGTCAGCGCCAATGATAGCGCCATCTTCACCATGCCCGCTGTGCCGTTCAGCATGTTGCTGAGTGATCCGGTGGTTGTCTACACCGGCCCCAACAGCACGGCGACGGCGGACCTGACACTGACCAATGTGGGCAATGCGGCCGGCAGCTTTCCGCTCTCCTACCGCGCCATTGCCCCGGCTGTCACTGTCGATGGCGTCCTGGATTCCCCAATTGAACTTGCACCCGATGAGATGCACACACAATCTGTCACCCTTACTGTTGGCGATGCGATCGTGGGCCGTTCCTATCCCGTCTACTTCGACAGTCCTATAGCCGGTTCCGTCTACACTCAGACGACGGCCGTCTTCGTGCATGTGGTCAGCGAGATCGCTCATGATATCTACCTGGCTATAAGCAGCACCTGCCTGCAATCAGAACCTGAGGTGTTGGCGGCGCTGGAGACGCTGGCCTCATCCGTCATCAATCTGGAGACAGCCTGTGGCAGTGGCGACTGCCCAGCCGTGCTGCGCGACCAGGTTGTGAACGCGCTGGAAGGTGTAGCTGACTACGCGGCCAACGTATCGCCGCTCATTACGGCCCACGGCGCGCTGCAAACAATTGCCGCCGACCTGGCGGCCGCGGAGGATGACGCCGCGATTCTTTCCACTCTGGCCGCCATCGCGCCGGCTATCACCGCTCTGGATGGTCAGCTATGTGAAGTGAAAGAGCATCAGGTTGCCGTCAGTTGGACACCGGCTTACGGCGCAGCGCTGCCGGGACAACCACTGACCTACACGCTTAATGTGAAAAACGAGGGCACGGTAGAGACCACCTACGCTATCACAGTTGACCTGCCCTCAGGCCAGACATTGCTCAACGAGACGATTGCCGCGGGCAGCAGCGCCAGCTTCGATATGGAAGTTAGCGAAACAGGCCTGGGTCGTTACCGGCTGTACGCCGAAGCTGTGCCCGAAGGACCAGACGTTACCCTGGATGGCATCAGGGATAGCGCCAACGCCGGGTACAATGTCGTGGACCGCTTCTTGCAGGTGATGTCGGTGACAGCCGACCCTGACTTTGTGGAGACCGGCGACAGCACGACTTCTCTCAGGGTGGCAGTGGCTAACGTGGCCAATACCTTGCGTGAGGTCACAGCGCGCACGACCGTGACGGCCCCCAACAGCAGCGCCAGCTTCGAGCAGGACATCCCCCTAACCCTGTTGACCGGCGCGCCGCGCACCTATGATCTGGCCGATGTGAACACCTCCGGCTGGGCTGAGGGCGTCTACACCATCACTGTGGAGCTGCTGGACGGCGATGAAACGCCGTTTGAGGGCGGTTACGGTTACGGCATATTCAGCGTGGGCCAGGCCGTGCACGCCGGCCACTCGGTTTCGCCCTCTGTCGTAGCCCCCGGCACATCCATTGTAACCACGACGATCACCACCGGCAGCAACCTGGCAGTTGAAGAGGAAGAGGAAAACGGGCCTGAATCAGGCGGAAACTCCTACTCCATCTACGACGCACCGTTCTGGAATGTGGAAGAGGTCTCAGATAACGAACTTGCGCATACGGGCGAAGGCATGACAGGCGCCGAAGGCCCAAGCGCCAGCGGCCCGAATGTGGTGCGCCCGAACAGCGAGGCTATGGAGCTGGAAGGCGGGCAGTTGGAAGAGGAAGATGCGGGCATTCCAATGAGCAATTTCGAGCTGGCGGAGGAGATCTCTGTCGGGGAAGAGGAAAGCGACGATGGGGAGCGCGCGCCAGAGGTGGAAGCCGCACCTTTCAGCGCTATGCAGCCTGCAGCTACGTCCATTGGCGCCTTCACCCGCTATGAACAGGACGACCCGGCCATCACGCTCACCGGTAACTGGAACAACTACAATCTGAACCAGGCCAGCGGCGGTAGCTATCTGCGCAGTTGGACAGCCGGAGACAGCGCGATCCTCGACTTTAGCGGTAGCTGGCTCAACATCGGCTTCATCGGCAGTCATCAGAGTGGGCAGGTAGAAATCGATATTGACGGTGAAAGCCAGGGAATATTCGATCTCTACCGCAGCGAAATCAACCAGCCCATCAGCTTCGTCTTCCCCGACCTCGAAAACACGACGCACACAGTAACCATTACCGTTCAGTCCGAACACAATCCTTTCTCCATAAATCGCTACGTACAGTTGGACTATATCGATGCCTGGGACGGACAGCCGTTGGGCGATGGCTTCTATGAGCAAGACAATCTGCGCGTTCTGCTGAGCAACGGCTGGAGCAACGTGGACGATAACACGGCCAGCGGCGGCAGCTACGTACGTTCCACCACTGCCACCGCCTGGTTCCCCTTCCATGGCGACAGCTTCAGTTACCAGGCGTTCTCCTACTCTACTGGAGGCCGGGCCAATCTGTACGTTGATGGGCAGTACCTGGACACAGTCGATTTGTACAACGCCAGTAGCACCACTCGCACCTTCTCTTATGAAGGGCTGGGTGACGGTCCACACCTGCTGCAAATCAGCACGTATCGTGGTCTGGCTACCATTGACCTGCTCAGCACCCCTGGGCAGGCGCCCTTCACCGACCCCAACCCACCGCAAACCGGCATCACGCGCCTGGAAGAGGACCATCCATCTATTCTCTACAACGACCTACCGCGCACCGTCACAGCCCGCAGTTGGACGCGCGCTGACGCGTCGCGGGCCAGCGATGGCCAGATGATATACTCTGCCACAGCAGGTGATACCATCAGCCTCGATTTCGAGGGCGTCTGGGTAGGTGTTGGTTTCGTTACCGACCGCTTTGGCGGAAAAGCGGAAATTGCCATCGACGGCATGGCCGTCGCCGAAGCAGACCTCTATACCCGCTTTGAGGATACCGCCAGTTACTACTTCGATGAGCTGACGCCGGGCGCCCACACCCTGACCATTACGGTGTTGGGAGAGCGGCATCCAAATGCCCTGAACCAGCGTGTCTACTTCGACTACATCGACCTATGGGATGGCGAACCGCTGGCCGAAGGCACGTTTGAGGAAACCGACGCCCGCCTCTTC
>CAZRTM010000038.1:4856-33447 GCA_964602995.1 uncultured Ardenticatenaceae bacterium | reverse complement strand
TGCAGATTCATAACCACCTGCTGGCATCAGAGAATGACGCAATCAAGCTACCACTAGAATGACGAGTATCGACTTATCACAGACAACGCCGCGCAAGAGGTTATTTCAGATCGGCCTCATTGCCCTCATACTGCTTCTCTTCGCAGCCTATCTATATAACCTCACCGGCTGGCAAATTTTTGACGATGAGGGGGAGTACCTCTATCAGGCCTGGCGGATGACCCTGGGCGAGATACCCTATCGTGATTTCCTCACACCACAGCTTCCCCTTTTCCTATATGGGGGAACGATGGTCATGGAAGTCGCCGGCGTGGCCCTGTTTCCCATGCGACTCTACAGCGTTCTCCTCGCCTTCGGCAGTGGTATCCTGTTGCTCATCGCCGGATGGCGTCACGCCAATCCTCTCGCCGGCGTCATGGCTATGCTTCTCTTTCTGGCCCACCCTGACGTATTCCGCGAGATGCGCATCTTCCGCAATGAGCCAACCTTCATCTTCTTCGTCACGGCCGGCCTCACCATGGCTACCTGGTCCTGGAAAAAGCCCAGGGCCGTTCATCTGGCGGCATCTGGCGCTCTGTTTGGATTGGCAGGGCTGGCCAAGTTGTTCGGGTTGCTTCCAGCGGTCGGCGTGGCATTCTGGCTGACCTGGCGCTGGTGGAATGAGCGCCATCCCTTCACTGACCTCGTCAAAACCGGCCTCACCTTTGGGCTGCCCCTTCTCGCCGTCGTCGGTATCACCTTCGGCGCTTTTCTGGCATTTGAGCCGACCTTTCTTGACCTGGTCCTCGGTCACCACCTGGCGCAGGGCAGCGAGCTGACTCTGGTTCAGGTGTTGGCCAACAAGCTACGGCTCTACTTCAATTACTGGCAGTTCTACCCTATTCTCATCAGCGTTGCGCTTATTTCGGCTGTCGCCGGTTTCGTGCGCAAAGATGCCCGGTTGCCCTGGTTATTCCAACTCCCCACCGTCCTTGCCTTTCTCGTCATTTCGCGGCAGTTCGGGCAACGCCATTTCATGTATCTCTTGCCGGCCCTGTGCTTTCTGGCCGCCTGGCTCATCAGTGACGGTCTGCGAGGCCATCTATGGTCTGGCAATCGCTATCGACGCTGGGTTCCCCTGCTCAGCGTACTCCTCATCGCCTTCATTCTGGTTCCGGCCGTTCGCGCCAACCATTACCGCGCCCAATGGCGAGATACGGAAACGAGTGAACTGGTTTCCATCATTCAGGAACATACAGAACCGGGAGACGTCATCCTGGCCGACGACATCGGTCTGGCCTACTATTCCCGCCGTCCAACAACCTATTCAGGCGCAGCCCTCAGCCACGGTGCAGTAACGAGCGGCCAGATTACAACTGAGATCCTGATCGACGAAATCGTGAGCGATGATGTGCGCATGGTGCTGGTCGATACCTCGCTGCTCACAGGAAACCATATCGTTTTCCTGCGCGATTACCCCAGCTTCCACCGTTTCCTGGAACGGAATTACGAATACCTGGGCAACTTCCGACGTGACTATCAGGAAATTGATATTTGGTGGCGTGACGCACCCATACCGTTTGAGGTGGAAGACCGCATCACCATTGATTACGAGGACGGTACGAACTTCGGATCAGATATGCGCCTGCTGGGTTACAACCTTTCAGCTACAACCGTGCAGCCAGGCGAAACTATCGCCTTCACGCTCTTCTGGCAGGCCGACGCCCCGGCGCAGAATTACTGGTCGGTCTTTGCGCACCTCATCGGGCCTGACGGCAACCTGATCGCCCAACAGGATAAAGTGCCTTATGGCGGCGTCTATCCGACCAACCGCTGGTATCCGGGAGTTATCGTTGATGATGACTACGCCATTACTCTGCCGCCCGACGCCCCGGCCGGCGAGTACCATATCTTCATCGGTATGTACGATTGGCAAACAGGGGAGCGGCTGCCCCTCACCACGCCGTCAGGTGCCCCCCTTGCCAATCACCAACTTCAGTTACAACAACCGATCGGCGTGGAAATCGGTACAGGACCATAGCTAACTCGCAGAAGAACTGCCCATATAATGTCACCCAGCCCGCTTGACAGAGGGGGTAACCTTGATAGAATGCCCATCGCACAAGAGTGCCGTCGTTTCTTGTGCTAGATAGTGACGTACCGGTTAGCAATTAACCACGGTGCACAGAGCCTATTTGTCGCACTGTAAAGGGGTAAAAATGAAAAATTCGAAAATGAAGAAAGTATTGCTGCTCACCTCAATGCTCATTGGTTCGTTTATCGCGGTCTTCGCACTCGTTGGTCTCCTCACCGGAAATGCCGCAAGTGCTGATTCGACCAATCAAACCAACCAATCCTGGACAATTGTTTTTACCGATTCCTTTGAAGGGGACATCACCGCTGACTGGACTCTGGAAGATGGGAATGCCGGTACTGCTGGCGAATACTATTGGGCCACGACAAGTTACACGGCCACCGAAGGGACCAATAGTGTCTGGGCCACCGGCGGCGGCGCTGATGGCGAATTGCTCGTACCAGGGACAGACCCCTACCCGAATAATGCCCTGTCCTATATGATTCGTGGACCGGTTGACATCAGCAACACCACTCGCGCCCGCCTGAGCTTCGATTACTGGAGCAAGACAGAACCAACCCTCGATGTTCTCCAGGCACAGGTCTCTACCGACGGCTCGACCTTTACTTCAGTTACTTCGCTGAGTGGTGATAGCAACGGCTGGCAGACCGAGGTTGTGGACCTGAGCAGTTACGCTGGCGCCGAAGAACTGTGGATCGCTTTCCTCTTCAGCAGCAATGGCGCCAACAATGACCTTGGCGTCTTCATAGATAACGTGGTGCTGGAGACGCGAGTCGAAACAGACACCTATCTACCGATGATGGTGAAGGATCCGACGGCCACGCCAACCTTCACCCCCACACCAACACCTTCGCCCACTCCACAACCCTATTACTACTTTGAGGACTTCGACGACGGCGCTGGTGGCTGGCCCGTTGTGGACCACACACACGATCCGAGGGATTGTTTCCGCTGGTTCGTGGAGGATGATCAGTACAAGGTTGACATCTGTGACGATCGTACCGATGTCAAGGTCAGCCCCCTGATTCAGCAGCCTGATGGTGATTACGTCATTGAGGTCGATGCCCGCTTCCGCAACGATGGTGGCTGGTGGACCTCCTACGGCATCATCTTCGACGGTAAGGATGACCCGGATCCCAGCAAGCCAGACCTGGGCGACTACTACATGCTCTGGGTACTGTGGGAAGGCTCCGGTATCCACAAGTGGCAAATTATGAAGGATATCCCCGGCGATCAGCTTGATCTCACCGGATGGAAGAACCTTTCGCCCTCGGTGTACAACTACGGTGATCACGGACTGGAGTGGAATAAATGGCGGATCGAACGCACGGAGAGCACGATTCGGATCTACGTGAACGGCCATCTCCTCGATACCGTCTCTGAACCACGTCCGCGCACGAACTTCCAGAACATCTTTGGTGTATATGCCTCTACCTACGAAACGGGTAGCAGTCGTGCAGCCTTCGACAATTACCTGGTTGATTATCTCAACGGTAGTGGCCCGGCCTGGCAGGGTACGCCGAAACCATTCTACGAATCTGGTAGTATGGGCCTCGACACCTTACTGCCTCATGAAGATCGGTAAACGCTAACCGTTAACTGAATTGCTAAAAAACCGGACGGTAATTGATGATTACCGTCCGGTTTTTTCTTCCCACCCACACCCTACCTGGCCCACAAAGGTGAAAGCTTCACTAAGAAACCCACTCTCGCTTTTGACGTTGTGATCCCCTCCCGGTAAGATAGCTTCCGTACATCAGGAGCCACTTGCGTCGCTGCCACGCGACTTGAATCAATGCGTGGGTTCACCCCACCACCGTACCGTATGCCCATGACCTTTATTGAATTCATCGCTCACAAGCGACTCATCGCTCACAAGCGCTACGCACTGCAACGCTCATTTCTACTCGGAATCACCATTGCCGCTTTTCTACTTGTTAGCGCCTGTAGAAACTCAGGGGCTGATGAGCTGCTACGGGCTTCGGAAACAAATAGTCTGGACAGCAATAATAATGATACGGTAACCAGACGTCCTCTTTCTACCCCAACGCTGCTTGCTGAAAACGGCAGCGGCTCAGGGTATCCGGCCCCCTCGGCGACGCTTAATCCCAACGCTTATCCTGAAAATTCCACGGCCGCAACAGCAACAACGGCCTTGCCCTCACCTACCACAGAAAACGAATTCGCAACCCGCACCGCCTATTTGCCAATCGTCACCGGTGACGATGAGGGCGTTGTAGAAGCGGCTGCCACGCCTGGCGAGGTCGCCGCTGTCTCGCCCACCCCACCAGCAACCGCTACCGCTACAGTTCCACCCACACCCACAGTAACACCAATACCAGCCCCGCCCACACCCATCCGGCCCATCGATTTCGCAGCAGCGGCAGCAGAGGTGAATGCCATAGGGCAAGACCTCGGCTACTCGAAAATTGGCTTCCACGTCACTTTCATGGAACAAAAGGGAATGCTCGACCGCTGGATGCAGGAATTAGACGCGGCCGGGGTGCCCTTTTTCCTGAAAACGGTTGATAATGCAGAACCGCTCTACAAAGCCCAGGAGCTGGCTAAGGCCAGTGGTGTCCCTCACACCCTGGTCTTTCGGTCATCCGGCGGCGTTCCTCAATATAGCTTACCTCCGGCAGAGGCCGCTCGCATCCATTGGGAGTTCCACCGCGATAAATTCCCACCCGAGCTGGATCCAGGCATGGTCTGGATTGAGACGCTCAACGAAGTAGACAAGAACCGCTCGCAGTGGCTGGCCGAATTCGCGCTGGCCACAGCCGAGATGGCGCTGGCCGATGGCTTCCGCTGGGCTGCGTTTGGTTGGGCGCCGGGTGAACCAGAACCAGGCGACTGGCAAGGGCTGGCTATGTTGGAGTTTCTACGTCTGGCAGGTGAAAATCCTGACCGCCTCGCCATCGCCCTCCACGAGTACAGCCTGTCCGCCGAAAATATCCAGGAGCTTTACCCATACCGCCTGGGCCGCTTCCTGAGCCTGTTTGAAATTGCCGACCAATATGGAATTCCAAGACCCACCGTTCTTATCACCGAATGGGGTTGGGAATACAAAACGATTCCGCCCGCCGAACAAGCGATGGAAGATATCCGCTGGGCAGCGGCTCTCTATTCCTCATTCCCCCAAGTGAAGGGCGCAGCCATCTGGAACCTGGGAACTGGCTGCTGTTTCGGTGAAATATCCAGCGCGGTCAGAGAGCTTACTGAGCCTCTATTGGCCTTTAATTTGCAGACCTATTACGCCGTTCCCCGCCCTCCTCAACAGGCCGCAACCGATCCCAGTCTCTACCGTTAACCGCCTACGGCTGCCACTGGCTCCTGGCATAACCAGCCAATTGGGGCAGGATGTCGTTGACCTCATAGCTACGCCAGCGGTCACCGCCGCCGGCCGTGAAAATGGTGAAGCCAATCACATACCCATCCTGGCGCACACCGGCGTCATACCAGGCCAACTGATTGATATAAGCCTGTATCCCATTGTGGCCCCAGCTACCATTCTCAGCCCAGTACGACTGGAAATCGCGCCATCCTAGCCCATTTGGCCCCGGCCGGCTGCCAATGATGCCGTCAATTCCCGCCTCTGTAATGACCAGTGGAATGACCAGACCGGCCGGCTCCAGATACTCGCGGTAGAACCAGCGATAACGGAACGTCAGTGAGCCACGGTCAGGATAGGCGGGGTAGCCGGGCAGAGGATCTCCGTAGAGGTAATCAATGGTTGGCGCGCCGTACTCGTGCAGCGTCAGAATCGCTCTATGTTCGTGCGCCGTCTCAATGGCTGGCATGAACAGGGCAAACTCGTCCATCTCAGGGACGCCAGTCGCAAATCCACCTATCGCCGCCTTATACCCATGCCGCGCCATCTCCCGGATCCGCTCCTGCTCGAAGCGCGCATACCAGGCCATGCCCTCCATGTCAGGGTCAGGCTCATTCCAACCCTCCCAATAATCGACAAAAGGATTAGCTTGATAATATTGCAGCTGGTCCGCCACGAACTCGCGCGCAGCTTCCTCGGGATTGCCACTGATACTCTGGTGCTTGGCAGGAAAGCGGCCGATGGTAATAGTACGCGGCGACACCCTTTTCACTTCCTCTAGAAAACCATAATCGCCCACCGACTTCATCACGGCCGGTTGCGCCTGGCGCACAAACTCCATAATCGCCGGATCGTTGTTCTGAATGACATGCAACCCAATCTTGCTCGGGCCTAGCTCATCAGTGGGCGGCAAATCATAGGGAATCACACTGACATAGCGCGTTGGCGTCGCTGTCACATCTGGGGTGGGCGTTGGCGGAATCGGCGTGGGGGGGATAGGCGTTCTCGTGGGCACCGTCGGCTGTTGCGTTGGCTCACTGGCAATCAGCGGCAGCCAGGCCTCTTCATGCTCCGCAATCATCGTCGGACCCGGTGTCCATGTCGGCGGCGCTGAGTTTGACAGCCCATTCAGCGCTAAAGGATTCTCCGCCGTAGCAACGCTCGTTGGCAACTGCAGAGGCGCGGACGATCTTGAGCACGCCACCAGAAACAGAAGCAGCACAACGATCAGCAACAAGGAAAAATAACGACGATGCCGGTACAGGTTCATAATTTCAAAACATGAATGTTGAAGCTATTTGTGTGGAAAATCACCGTGAAGCGCTGCTCTTACTAGCTCTCACCCTGGGCCGAGATGCCTGTACACTATAACGACTCCCCTGGAGGTGGTCAACCGGTACGATTGGCCCATCATCTCCTGCTAAGCAACGCCACAACCGTCTATGGCTCGACCTGCACCGGCGCCAGCAATAGACGATCAGCCACCGCTTCACCCTGCTCCATCACCGGCAAGCGTTCGCCGCTTGGCTGGTGATAGACGCCAATCTCAAGCTGATAACGGCCTGGCGCAGCATCCTGAGGAATGGTCAACGGGAAGTAACTGAGGAGCAGTTCCCCACCATCCTCCGGCCAGAACGTCACAGGATAGGAATTGGCGTCATAGCCGGCCATAACCTTGCCTCCGGCGCTCAGGAGATGGGCGAAGAACGTATATTGCCGCCTCGGACGCCGCAACAGATGCCAGTAGGTCACCAACTCCAACGTTGCGCCCGCTTTCACTACAGTTGGATAGCGATTGTGGCCCGCCAGCGCAAGCACATCACCAAACGGCGCAGGCAGTTCGATGGCATTGCGCATGGCGGAACTGCTCTCCTCGAACGTCGTCGCCCACGACCATGCGGCTGTGTCCGTCGCTTCTGGCTCAGGCCAGGGAACAACCGGCCGCTCATAAACCTCAAAGACGGGGCGCGCAAAGCGATCTTGAACGGTCTGCACCCAGTTCAGGTTCGTCGCCCTTTGCAGAAGCTGCGGCTGCGGTGCATTTTCCAGGAGGAATATGTAAGTCGCCTCTTCCCCAACTGGTGCAAGCGGCAGGCTCTGTGTGGCGTCGAACCAGTTAACTGAATCGTAAATCTGCGGCGAGAGCAGCGCCAGAGTCGGATGTTGTACATACTGCGTTGAAACGTAGAGGTTCTCCGGCACTGCATCCATATCGTTCAAATAGTGCGCCACGTACACCATCGCCACGCGCCGGTCGTCGTCATTCTGTGGCACGGAGTGCCACTCATTAAAGTATTCGCTGTAAAGTTGCAGCCCGCTCCAGATAAAGAAGACGAGGACCGGCAACAGAAGGTACATCGCCGACGAATTCTCCCTCCCTTCAGAACCGGTGCTGGAGGTAAAGCGCTGACCAAGCTGCACCAGAAAAGCCAGACCAATCGCCGGGAAGAAGTAGACAACCGGCAAGGCGCCGATTGCCCGCTGATAATAGGGCAGCGATTCAGCAGACAGAGTCATTGGCCCCAGCATCACCAACAGCCATAGCAGACAGGCGGCATAAGCGAAACGCTCAAAGCCGCGCCGGGTCACTGTGCGCCATAGGCTCAGCCCCAGCCCCAGGTAGAACAACGCACCCGCAATGGGACCAAAGATTGGCTGTCCCGCAATGTTAAAACGGTAATTGATGTCACCCCACACCGTGAACATGCGCGCCGTCTCTTTCACGCTTTGCCACAACCTGAGCCAGGGGTTACCGCCTGACCATTCCGGTGAGAAAATCGAAATCTGCGCCGCCCGCCCATAAAAGTCCACGGGGTTCTGCAAGAAGTGGATGCCCAGAGGCAGGAAGACAATCGCTGATAAGAGAGCGGCAAGGACAACACTCCGCCAATGAGTCCTGGCCCGGTCGGGAATGAACAGCAGCGCAAGCAACACCAGACCCACAATAAAGAGAGGGAAGAAGCGGGCCGCCGTATACGTATATTGGGTTAGCCCCAACCAGATGCCGCCCAGTAGGAAATAACGCAGCCCCGCACCACGCTCACTCTGCCAACCGCGAAAAAAAAGCAGGAGCACGGGAAGTTGTACCAACGGTTGAATGACCGCCCGATAGCCATTGCGGCTGGCGATCAAATGCCAGAGCGAGACAGCCAGAAACGCCGCCGCAAACAGCGCCACGCGCCTGGAGAAGATCCGCCGCGCGACCGCGTAAGTCAGCGCTACAGTCAATACCCCACTGAAAGCCGACAGTAACCGCGCAACAAAGATATGCTCCCCCAACAGCGCAAAGGCCCCGGCCTCCAGGTAGACATAGAGCGCCTCGCGCCCGGTGAAGGCAGAAAAGAAGGCCGGGAAATACTTTCCGGCAAGAACGTCACGCGCCAACAGCGCCTTCGTCGCCTCGTCCGGATGCCAGCCAAATGGCACCGAAGCCAATCGAAAGAGACGCAGATAAGCGGCGCTGAGTAGAATCAGGAGGGGCCAGACCGCGTTTCTCAGGCGGCGCTCGATGGTGAGAAAACTCATAGTCGAATCGTCAACAGGCAAAGCGTCTTACTGGCCACAACCCTGAGGCGGACCGGCTCCGAAGTATAGAGGGACCATAGTTGCCGGGCAACAAGGCAACCGCTATACTGCGTTGTTCTTGAGTTCTGGCGACAGCCATCCCATTCAATAACGGCCAGCCAAGCCACAATCGGTGGTTGTTTCATGCGCGTAAAGTTATCACATCTCAGCCTGAACGGCTTCGTCTGGAGTTGGTGGGGGAGCGCGACAATCCTGGCACTGCTTGTGCTCTGGTTTCTGGCGCCGCTTCTGGCGCCGCCGCCCGGCCACTCGGCTGGTGGCGCTGACATGCGCGGCCTCTTTATTCCCTGGCTGCAAACGGCGCGCCAGGCGCTGGCAGAAGGCCACCTACCCCTCTGGGATCCTTTCCAATTCGGAGGGAATGCGTTTTATGGCAATCCACAAGTAGCCCTCTTTTACCCGCCCACGTGGCCGCTTCTCGTACTCCCTCTCAGATTTGGACCCGGCTGGTACCTGGCCCTGCACCTGTGGCTGTTCGCGCTGGGTACCTTCCATTTTCTGCAGAAGCAAGGCGCCAGCCCTCTGGGTACATGGATTGGAACGCTGTCCTTGACATTCAGCGGCTTCATCGCCGCTCGCATCTACGCCGGGCACATGGGCGTCATCGCTACCTTCACCTGGTTGCCCTGGCTCCTGCTCACCATCCAATGGTTAGCCAGAGAACCTCGTTGGTGGACGGCCGTTGTGGCCGCTGTGCCCCTCGCACTGGCAATCCTGGCCGGCCACACCACGTCGTTGCTCTATCTCGGTCTCATCGTCCTTCTCTACGCCGTCTACCTGGTCATCAGCACTCGCTCCAGAAAGCTATTGCTTCTGCTTGTGGTGCTGTTCTTCAGTGGCCTGGCGCTCAGCAGCATCCAGCTCATTCCGTTCCTCGAAGCAGCATGGCTCTCCAGCCGCGTTGCCAACAGCACCTTCCAGGCAGCCTCTGAATACTCTTTTCCTCCTGCCCACTTAGTCACACTGCTCATGCCCGCCTATTTCGGCGAGCCAACCACGTTGGGCTACTGGAGTGTTCCCGTTTTTGAGGAATTAGCCTATTACGGCGGCGTGACCGGTCTCCTGGGCCTTGCCCTGGCCCTGCGCCGGCCGGACCGTCTAATCTGGTTGTACCTTGCGTTGGCCGTTCTCGGCCTGTGGCTGGCGCTCGGACATTACAGCTTCTTCTATCGCCTGGCTTATACAGTGATGCCGTTCCTGCGCCTGACACGCGCCCCAGCCCGCGCTGCCTTCCTCTTCACCTTCGCCGCCAGCATCCTCGCCGCGCTTGGCCTCACAAAATGGCAGCGCCAGCCGGATACCAATGCGTTGCGTAGGACGTTGCTCTGGCTGTCAACTGTGGGTGCCCTTGCGAGTATCGCCGGCCTGGCAGCAACCGGGGCCGTTTTCGCCGCCCAGCACCCCAGCGATACAAGTGGCCGGCTATGGCACCAGCTTGGCTCCTGGTCCTGGCTCCTACTGATGGTCATCATTGGGACGGGCCTGCTATGGCAGGCGCTGGCCGGCAACAGTGCCCGGCGCAGGCAGCTTGCCGGATTCCTACTCGCCCTCCTGGTGCTCGTCGACTTATGGCACTTTGGCCAGAGGCTGGTGCACACCGGACCGCTGGAACCGGCTGGCTTCTGGTATACAACGCGCAACCTGATAGGTGATGAACAGGAGCGAATTCTTCCCTGGGGCCTCTCGATATTTGAGCAGAACGGCGCCGGGCAGGTTGGGCTGTATAGCATATTTGGCTATAACGTCATGGCTCCCGCCGCGGCCGAAGCGCTTACCTCATCCGTCCCCGATCCGCGCTCCACGGCCTATGATTTGTTCAGCGTGCGCTATGTGCTGGCGCACGTTCCCCTGGACAACTTCACCAGCGGCTCCGGTGGGCTGGAACTGGCGCACCAGGAAGGCGACGTCTGGCTCTATCGCCGCCCCAACGCGCTGCCCCTGGCGCGGCTTGTCTACCAGGCCGAACAAATCGAGGCTCCCGAAGCGGCCATCGCTCGTGTGCATCAGGAGGACTTCGACCCGCAAACGACAGCCATCCTGGCCGGCGAACCGCCCTGTGATTTACCCGCTACACCCCAGGCGCAAGGAACTGTACACCTACAGGAGCGCAGCGATACATTCTGGCGGCTCACCGTCGACACGCCTGCTCCCGCCCTGCTGGTGCTGAGTGAAAACGCACATCCCGGTTGGCGCGTATTCGTAGACGGCGAACCGGCCCAGAGCCTGACAGCCTACACCACCCTGCGCGCTGTCTGCGTTCCACCCGGCGAACACGTCGTCACCTGGCAATTCCAGCCGTTTGCACCATGGGTGGGCGCTACGGTATCTTTGCTGGCGTTTGTCCTATTATTGATAGCCCTATACCGTAGGCGTCGTACGTGAACGGAATCCAGGCACAACCATGACCATACCTGACTATGCGTAAGCACCTGGGCACAATTTTAAAACTGGCTCTGACCATTGGCGGTCTGCTCTTCGTTTTGAGCCAGATTGACCTGAATACAGTCCGTGACCACTTCCTACAGACGGACCTGCGCTGGGTGCTGGCGACGTTCTTACTCGTCAACCTGGGCCTGATAGTGCGCGCCTACCGTTGGCTGGTTCTCTTGCAAGGCCTCAAGATGGACATAAAGCTCTCGCGCCTCATTGCCCTCTACTACGTAGGCAACTTCTTCAACACCTTCTTGCCCACCAGCTTTGGTGGCGACGTCATGCGCGTGGTGGAGGTAGCCCGCGATGTACCGGCCGATGTCGCCGCGGGCACCGTCATCGTCGACCGTGTTTCAGGCCTCCTCACCCTCTTCATCATGGCCCTCTTCGCGCTCCCCTTCCGTCCCGCAACCTTTCCCAATAACCTGCTGCTTCTCGTCGTAGCTCTCTCCGCGGGAGGCATCATCGCCTCTGCCATTCTGCTTGAAGGCACACTGCTGCGCCGCTTTGGCCGTCGCTTGCCTCCCCTTCTGTCGCCAACAGGCGACGGGCCGGTTGCTCGCTTGCTCAGCGCCGTAGCAGCCGTAGGCCGGTCCGCGCTTCTGCGCGCCATGCTCGTCTCTTTTCTTTTCAACCTGATCCTCATTTCCTGGTATTGGACCAGCGCCCGCGCCCTTGGCTTCCACGTGCCCTACAGCTTCCTCTTTCTGGTGGTCCCCATCCTATCAGTCACACTCCTGTTGCCCGCCATCGGCGGCTACGGCCCGCGTGAGGCGGTGGCCACCGTCCTCTTTGACGGCACAATCCTACCGGGCATGACCACCGGTTTCCCGGTCGGCACCGGCTTTTCCATCTCCACTCTTGCCTTTCTCGTGGAACGGCTGTCCGGGCTTCCCGGTGGCTTTATTTACCTCTGGATGATTCTACGCGGAGAACGGCCCGGGACCGCGCCCAGCCAATCTGACGAAGTAGAAAACAGAGCCGCCTAAAACAGGCGCACCTCAACCCATTCCCCTGCTTCAATACCGCCGGAGTTCAGCGGAATCTTGATTAAGCCATCGGCGTGCACCAGCGTGTAAATCAGATTGCTCTTGCCAAAAACTGGCACCGCGCGCAACCCCTCTGGTCCATCTTCCAGCCGCGCCGGCACGTAATCCTCACGTCCACTTTCGCTCGCCAGGTTCTGCGCCAGCCGCGCCCACAGGGTGCTGCGCCGGGGTCGCTCGCGCAACCCTTGCAGGTAGTAGATTGCCGGCGTGCCAAACATGTCGAACTGGACCATCGCCGAAACCGGATTCCCCGGCAGGCCAATCACTGGCTTATTATCCACCACGCCGACAATCGTTGGCTTACCAGGGCGGGTCGCCACCCCATGCACCAGAACTCCCGGTTGGCCCAGCCCATCAATCACATCCACGGTCACATCCCGGATGCTCACCGATGAGCCAGCCGACATGACCAGCATATCCGCCTCGGCCAGCGCATCGGCGGCGCGGCGCTGAAGCGTCTCCATGTTGTCGGGCACAATGCCGCCCATGACCGGAATGCCGCCCGCCTGCCGGATCTGCGCACCGACGGTGTAGCTATTAATGTCCCGAATCTGGCCCGGTCCTGGCGTCCGCTCCACCGGCACCACCTCATCACCCGTCGCCAGAACCGCCACCCGTGGACGGCGCGCCACCGCCACCCGCGTGATGCCCAACCCCAACAAACCACCAATATCCTGCGGACGGATCAGATGGCCAGCCGGCAAAATCTCGCTCCCATCCTCAACATCTTCGCCAACCTGCAAAACGTTCTGGCCAACGCCAACAGCCCTGAATACCTCAATCTCATAGGGGAAATCGGTCAACTCGCCCATCTGCTGCGTATGTTCAACCTGCACCACCGCATCAGCAGAAGCGGGGATCATGCCGCCGGTGTGTACCAGCGCCGCCTCTCCAGGCTCCAGCTCAACGGTTGCCGCACGTCCCATCGGCACTTCGCCCACGACCTGTAGAAAAGCAGGCAGGCTCTCAGACGCCCCGAACGTATCCTCCGCGCGCACTGCATAGCCGTCCATGCTGCTACGCCGGAAGGAAGGCAACGAATGGGGCGCGGTGATGGCCCGGGCCGTCACACGCCCTAACGCCTGTTCGCTCGGCACCTCCTCTACCTCTACCGGCCGCCTGAGGTGCTCAAACATTAACTGCCGCGCTTCGTCAGGCGGCAAAACATTGAAAAACTCACTCATCAGGAGTCACTATCCTCGGGTTGATTTCTACTCACTCAGCAGGCCATAACTCAAAGCCATAGGCAAGCCATAGACCGCAGCGGAACCTACTGTGGCCCATTGGCGGCCAGCTCGCGCAACTGTGCTTCATCCAGAACCGGTGTCCCCAACTCGATGGCTTTGTCCAGTTTGCTGCCTGCCGCCTCCCCCGCCACCAGATAATCAGTGTTGCGGCTAACCGACCCCGTGACGCGTCCGCCGTGCGCTTCAATAAGCGCCTTGGCCTCGCTACGCGTCATCTCCGGTAAGGTACCGGTAATCACAAAGGTCAATCCCTCAAGGGTTTGAGCACCTCTCTCCTCTTGTTCAACGGCAAAGTTAAGCCCCGCCGCTCGCAACTTCTCCAACAAGGCGCGGTGCCGCTCATCCTCAAACCAGGCCTTAACCGACTTAGCCGTGCGCGGCCCAATGCCATCAATGCTTACCAGCTCCTCAAAGCTGGCCTCGGCGATGGCGTCGATACTGCCCAGCGCTTCCACCAAGGTACGGGAGACGACCCAGCCCACAAAGCGAATGCCCAGCGCAGTCAGCACCCGCTGCGCCGGTTGCTCCTTACTGGCCTCTATACCGGCCAGCAAGTTGTCCACCTTCTTTTCCTGAAATCCTTCCAGCTCCAGCAGAGCATCGCGGTCTAAATAGTAAATATCCGCGACATCCTTGATCATCCCTTTCTCTATCAACAAAATGCCGGTCTCTATGCCGAAACTGGCGATATCCATAGCGCCACGGCTGACGAAATACTCCACACGGCGCACCAACTGCTCCGGGCACGACGGATTATCGCAATACACCCCTACCTCCCCGGGCACGCGCTGCACCGGTTCCCCACAGGAGGGACAGTGGCTGGGAATTTCAATTACTTGCTCAGTACCATCGCGCAGCTCGGTGATTGGCCCTACCACATAGGGGATGACGTCGCCTGCGCGCTTGACAACAACCGTATCGCCAATGCGAATATCTTTTCGCTTAATCTCTTCAAAGTTGTGCAGCGTGGCATTCTTCACCACCACTCCACCAATCTCCACCGGTTCCAGCACTGCATTGGGCGCCAGCACACCGGTGCGCCCAACGTTCACCACAAAGTCAATCAGCTTCGTCGTCCTCTCCTGCGCCGGGAATTTCAGGGCAAACGCACCACGCGGTTCGTTACCCACAAAGCCCAGGCTGTTGGCCAACGGCTGATTATTGAGCTTAATGACCAGACCATCCACTTCATAGTTGATCTGGTTGCGCTTCTCCTCCTTCCACAACTCGTAGACCTCGGCCACATCCTCGATGGTTTCACAACAGGTGATATCACTAGAGACCGGGAAGCCCAGCTCTTTTAGCAGCTCCAGCCGTTCCCACTGGCTATCAGGCGCATCACCATCCCATTCGACGATATCATAGCAATATAATGTCAGCGGTCGCGACGCCGTGATGCGCGGGTCTAGCTGGCGCAAAGAGCCTGACGCCGCATTGCGCGGGTTCATATAGGTGCGTTCGCCGGCCTCAAGCTGCTCTTCATTGAACTTCTCGAAACGGTCCAGGGGAAAGAACATCTCACCACGCACAACGAGATGGCGTGGCGCCCGGACCCCGCTCTTCGGATTAACCGGAATGCGCTGCGGCACAGCATAAACAGTGCGCAGGTTGCTGGTGACGTTCTCCCCCACGCGCCCATTGCCACGGGTCGCACCCAGCACAAATTTGCCGTTCTCATAAGTCAACACCACGGTGAGTCCGTCGATCTTAGGCTCCACCACATAATCGACCTTCTCCACATCCGCTGGCAACAAGCGCTCCAGGCGCGCCTGCCAGGCATAGAGATCCTCCACGCTGTGCCCGCTGCCCAGGCTGAGAATTGGCGCCGGGTGCTGGACCTTCTCGAAAGCGCCAAGCGGTTCGGCCCCTACGCGCTGCGTGGGTGAGTCCGGCGTGATCAGCTCAGGGTGGGCCGACTCGAGCTCCTCCAGCTCGCGGTACAGCGCGTCGAAGTCGGCGTCGGTGATGACCGGCGCATCGTGCACGTAATATAGATAGCGATGGTACTCGATCTCCTGGCGTAGCTGCTCAATTCGCTCTTCGGGTGTCATGCTTTGCTCTTCTCTCGGCTCTGGTTTATCGGTTCTCAATCTACTTCACGCAACGTCCAACGTCTTGCCCGGCGCTGCCTCCCGTCTAAGAATCGTAACGAGACTCCTCTATGCGGCGCCTCAGCTTCTCCTGCTCATCTTCTTCAACCATCTCCACTTCGGCCTGAGCCTCCTCGTCCAATTCTCGTGCAAACGCCTCAGCGCTGGCCAGCATTTGCGGTGTCGCCCGGCTAACAAGGCTCCACTTTCCACAATGGGGACAGCGGTCCAACCGCCCCACCAACAAACCTGGGGACCACCAATGGCGCGAGAACGGTCTGCCACATTTGGGACACACAGCGCCGCCATAGATACCATACCCCTGTCGCTGTTGTCCGCCGCTGCGATCCCGCGTCAGAAAATAACTGACGGCGCGAAAAGCCACAATGAGACCGGCGGCGGCGATGATGATGTATATTGAGTTCTGTGCTGGCACAAAGTTGCGTTGGAGTGTCTCAGAACGCAGCTCCCTGCCGTCGGCCGTATAACCCACGGCGCT
Organism: uncultured Ardenticatenaceae bacterium; assembly: GCA_964602995.1. Classification (GTDB taxonomy): domain Bacteria; phylum Chloroflexota; class Anaerolineae; order Promineifilales; family Promineifilaceae; genus JAAYYY01. Next base: position 17,142 of record CAZRTM010000038.1, on the reverse strand, counting down.
CAACGTGTGCCAGCCAAGCTCGTAATCACCGGTCTGAAAGCGCAGGCGAAACGGTGGTTCAGTGGCTTCTCCGATCACTTCGTCATCAAGCAGGAATTGCACGCGCTCCAGGTCATCGGGGCCGCTCACCCGATACGAGAACCGCCCTTGTATCTGCAATCCCGACCCATAGCCAAAGTCACGGCTCAGGCGCAGCTCCAGTTGCGGTTCATCCTCCTGTGCCGCTACCAGTTGTGAGGGCCTGGCCAAAAGCAACACAAGCATAAGCAACGCCACTTTCGTCAGGCTTGCCACGACTTTCTCCGAACTCAAGCTCATTCGCATTTACCTCACGCATCTCGCCGTAGCCAAGCTACACACCTGCTATCCGAAAATAATGGCGCCAGGCTATGCCTTGCTCTTAACTAGCCTATGCCTTAACCACTAAGAATTCGGCACTCCAGTTGGCGCCGGGACGGGTTCCAGGAAACGACCGGCAGCCCACCCTTCTGTACCGTCCAGGAGACGTACCTGCCACCAGGTAAAATCGCCGCCCTCTTCCGGGCCACCGATCACCAGCATCAGCGCACCTTCCGAGGCGCGCATGATACGCACATTATCGGTGCTTGGTCCGCCACGAATCGTCAGCCCTGCGTCGCCGGTACCGGTCACGGCCGCATAGTAACCTACCGTGACCTCATCTGGAGGAGATGCCAGGTCACGCGTAGGCGCCGGGGTCAAAGTCGGAATCGGCGTCGGCGTAATTCGTTCTGAGGTCGGCGACGGTTCCGGGCTGGGCGGCGCCGTCAGCCGGATGACGGTAGGCGTAGTCAACGTCGTCGCCAACGGTTCGCGGGTCAAAAAGAGATTCACCAGGCTCAAGGCCAGTGCAATGCCAATAATCGTTACCACAAGGCCCAGGCCGAACCACAACCAGGGGAATCGCTCTGCGCCATCCTGGCGCTGGCGTCGTGGTCGTCGTGGTCTTAACTCTGACTCTCGTGGATCTGGGGGTTTTTGATATCGTGCCATTCAAATCTGGATCAGCGCGCTGGGGTGGGCGCATATTCAACAAGCATCATTGTCAGGTCATCGGCCGGGTCAGCAATGCCGCACCACTCCCTGACATCGTCGGCAATGGCCGGCAGTACATCGGCGCTCCGCAGGCCAGCGCTCGCTAAAAATCGGTTGTGCAATCGCTGGTGTCCAAACAGCTCACCAGCGGCATTTATCGTATCAGTAACACCATCGCTAAACAGTAACAACCGGTCACCCGGTTGCAACTGAATCTCGTACTCCTCTAGTTCAAGTGGATCGACCATTCCTAGAAAACGGCCGCGGCCCGGCAGCGTTTCCACATGAGAACTACCCCTGTGCAAAAGCAGGGGATGTTCGTGGCCGCCGCTGATGTATCGTAACCGGCCGTTGGCGCGTTGCAAGACAGCGTAAAAGGCTGTCAAAAACATCTCACCATTTTCGGCGATGTCTAGCATACCGCGATGGACGGCCAGCGCCACACCGGCCGGTGAAAGTGACTGGCGGCTTTCGCTGCGGAAAAGGGTGCGCGCAACGGCCATGAAGAGGGCAGCATGTATACTTTTGTCCACAACGTCGGCCAGCAGAAAGGCCACGTGCTCATCGTCGACCACAATCGCGTCATAAAAGTCACCGCCGACGTGGCGAGCTGGTTGCAGGTAGGCGTAAAACTGGACATCCTCGTATTTAGGCAAGACCGACGGCAACAGGCTACGCTGCACAGTGGCGGCAATTTCCAGCTCTCGCTCCAACCGTTCCTTTTCTACCAGGCTGGCTTGCGCGCGGCGCAATTCCACATAGGCCAGGCGCAGCTCCTTGTTCTTGGTCGCCAACTCCTCAATCGCCGCCCGATCATTGGCGCGCAGCATTTGCGCCACCTGCCGCACAATAGCGTAGGCCACGACCGGGCTTTCACGCAATATCGTATGAAAGAGCGTTTCGGTAACCTCCAACACGCTGGTCTCGGTCACCGTAATACAGTTCGCCATCCGCGGCGTATTATCCAGAAGGCTTAGTTCACCAAAATATTCGCCTGGACCGCGCCTGCCCAGGGCACGTTGTCGCCCATCCTCCAGATCCTGGACAATGGCCACCTCTCCGTCTAACACAATGTAGAATGTATCTTCGGTCTCGCCCTGGTGGCAGAGTACTGTCTTTGGCGGATACGTGCGCGGTTCAGCCAACGGCTGCGCCGCCAGTGCACTTGCCAGTGATTCCAGAGTCGGGCTTTCCACGTCCTGGAAGGCTGCCAGAACAGATTTCGCGTCAAACGGTTCGGTCGTCATTGGCTGCGCATACCGTAACTGGCGGCGCCCCAAACGTCGTACACTACCATCAAGGCCAATACCTCCTAAATCCTAATCGTTACGACGTACATATTCCAGGAAGCGGTCGAGAGGCCAGGTGTTGACTACATCCTCTGCCGTGGCCCAACCACGCTGCGCCGTGGCAACACCAAAATGCAACAACTCAAACTCAGCAGCGCGGTGAGCATCGGTGTTAATCGCCAGCTTTACCCCAAGCTCCAGGGCGCGCCGGACGTGGACATCGCGCAAATCAAGCCGCCGCGGATTGGCATTGACCTCCATGATCGTGCCAGTGCGCGCTGCTGCTTTCAGAACCTCGTCCATGTCCAGGTCTGCCCCTGGCCGGTCGGGCAGCAGTCGCCCGGTGGGATGGGCCAGCATATCCACATGAGGATTTTCAATCGCTGCCAATGCTCGTTCCGTCACCTGCTCGCGCGGCTGGCTGAGGCTGACGTGCAGGCTGGCAATCACAAAATCCAGTTGCGCCAGCACCTCATCCGGATAATCCATAGTGCCGTCGGCCCGGATCTCCATTTCGGTTCCATGCAGAATTCGGAAATCCGGTCCCAGCTTCTCATTTGCCTCGCGCACCTCTTGCGCCTGCTGTAGAAGGCGTTCAACGCTGAGGCCGTTCGTGATGCCCAGGCTCACCGAATGATCGGTTATGGCAATATAGCGCAGGCCCTGCTTCTGGGCGCTGCGAGCCATTTCCAGCACACTCAGTTTCCCATCCGACCACGTCGTATGCATATGCAGGTCGGCGATGACATCGTCAATCTCGATTAAGTCGGGAAGCTCGCTCCGTTTCGCAGCCTCAATCTCGCCACGACCCTGCCGTAACATGACCGGAATGTAGGGCAGCCCCAGAACCTCGTACACTTCCTCCTCTGTTGCGCAGAGAATTTCACCTTCCGAGGTCGGCTCACCATCAACCATGGGGCGGAACGAATGCTCGTTCAGGCTCAGCCCTTTCTTCAGCGCCAACTCGCGCAGGTGCACGTTGTGCTCCTTATTCCCCGTAAAGTAAGAAAGCAACGTCCCCCAACGCTCCTCAGGCAAAACGCGCAAATCGGCCTGCATGCCGTTGTGCAGTTGGACGGTACTCTTCGACGGCCCGCGCGCCACCACCGCTTCCACCTGCGGTAAATTGACAAAGTGCTCCATCACAGCCTCGGCGTCCTCGGCCGCGACCAGCAAGTCGATGTCGCCAATCGTCTCCTGCATGCGCCGCAACGAGCCGCCTACAGCCGACTTTGTCACCTGAGGAAGCCCTTTCAGCTCCTCCAGCAACTCGTTAGCCACAGGCCAGGCGACCCACAGCGGCGTGCGGTCGTCGCCATGCCGTTCCAACGTCTCAATTGCCGCCAGAATATTATCCTCGGTCTTGCGGCCCATTCCCGGCAACTTTCGGATTTCACCGGCTTGCGCCGCTTCCTTCAGCCCTTCCAGGGATGTGATTTCAAGCTCTTCATAGATCGTCTTCACGCGCTTGGGGCCTAACCCTTCCACGCGCAGTAGCTCGACCAGTTGCGGCGGTATTTCCTGGGCAAGCCGCTCATAAAATTCCAGGCGGCCGGTGGTCAGCATCTCCTCTATCTTTTCGGCCAGCGTTGCACCAATGCCGGGGATTTTCTCCAGCTCGCCTTCCGCATAGATGGCGTTAATATCCCGGCCCAGCCCGCGGACGCTCTCGGCTGCGTTGCGGTAGGCCACAATACGGTGGAAGTTGTCGCCACGTATGGCCAGCATATCGGCGACTCTCTCGAACATGGCAGCAATTTCACGATTGTTCATAGTCAGTAATTATACCCACCATACGCTAAAGATGAAACGCCGCCGTTGTTAGGGCTTAGCTTTGATCTGGCGTATACTCCACTTGCGAACTGTTACCATCCCACTCCCGGAGGTATTGCCCATGAAGTTCAAAACCATTATCGAACCCTTCCGTATCAAAGCTGTGGAGCCGATCCGCCAGACGACCGAAGAAGAAAGGCAACAGGCGCTGGCCGAGGCAAAATATAACCTCTTCCTACTCAAGGCAGAAGACGTCCTCATCGATCTACTGACCGACTCGGGCACCGGCGCCATGTCCTCCCGGCAGTGGGCCGGCATGATGCGCGGCGACGAATCATATGCTGGCGCTACCTCCTTCTATCGTTTCGAGGAAGCCGTGCGCGAAATCACCAACCTGAAGCACGTCATCCCCACACACCAGGGCCGTGCCGCCGAGCGCATTCTCTTCGGCTCCTTGCTGAAAGAAGGTGACATCGTTCCTAACAATACACATTTTGACACCACCAGGGCCAACGTGGAATATCGCAAGGCAACCGCGCTCGACCTGCCCCTTCCCGAAGCACACCAGCCACAGCTCGTCAAGCCGTTTAAGGGTAACATCGATCTTAACGCGCTGGAACTGGCCCTGAAGGAACATGGCGACCGCATTCCTCTGGTAATGATAACCGTCACCAATAATTCCGGCGGCGGCCAGCCAGTCAGCATGGCCAACATTCGCCAGGCCAGCCAGCTTTGCCACCGCTACGGGGTCCCTCTCTTCCTCGACGCCTGCCGCTTTGCCGAAAACGCCTGGTTCATCCGCCAGCGCGAGGAAGGGTATGCGGATAAGGCACCAATGGAAATCGCGCAGGAGATGTTCAGTTACGTCGACGGCTGCACCATGAGCGCCAAAAAGGACGGGCTGGCCAACATCGGCGGCTTCCTGGCCTTGAACGACGATGAGCTGGCCCAGAAATGCAGGAACCTGCTTATCCTCACCGAAGGCTTCCCCACCTATGGCGGCCTGGCTGGCTACGATCTGGAAGCTATCGCCGTAGGGTTGCACGAGGCGCTGGACGAGGATTATCTACGCTATCGCATCCGCTCCGTTGAATATCTAGGTGACATCCTGACCCGCGAGAATATCGCTATTGTACAGCCACCAGGAGGTCACGCCATTTACCTCGATGCCCGCTCCATCCTGCCCCACATCCCGGCCGAACAGTACCCGGCCTGGGCGCTGGCCAATGCCCTTTATATTGCTGGAGGCGTTCGCTCTGTCGAAATTGGCTCGGTGATGTTTGGCCACCAGCCGGACGGCAGCGAGAAGCCGGCCGCAATGGAGCTTGTGCGCCTGGCCTTTCCCCGCCGCACCTATACACAAAGCCATGTGGACTATCTGGCGGAAGTCATCTGCTATGTGGTCAACAATCGAGACGCCATTCCCGGCTATCGCATCACCTGGCAGGCGCCCGTCCTGCGCCACTTCTCAGTGCAAATGGAGCCGCTACAGGCCTTCGGCGCGTAGCTTGCAGGGCATGGCGCTTATGATATATAAGTAGGTATATTAACGTCGCACTGAGGGCTGAATGGCACACAGCCGGGAAGAGGGAGAGTTCGTGTCCACATCACCGCACCAATCACCCGCGCTTTTTTTGGCGCCGGCCGCAACGGGCAAGACCCGCTACGCGCTGGACCTCATCCGCCAGCAGGCGGGAACCTTGCGCGGCATCTCGCGCCTGTGCGTCGCCAATCGCCAACAGGCGCTGAGCTGCCAACGTCGTCTGGCAAGCGCAGGTGGTGTACTGGGCGTCGAGGTCCTGACGTTCGACCAGCTCTACCAGGCCTGCCTGTCCGAAGCTGGCGTGCGCTATACACAGATTGAAGACACCGTCGAATTTCGCCTGCTACGGTCGCTTGTCGGCCGCCTGCCCCTGCAGCACTTCGACTCGCTGCGCAACCGGCCGGGCTTCATCCAGGCCCTACAACCGCTCATCGAAGAGCTGAAATCGGCAGGCATCACGCCACAGCACTTCCTGACAACCGCAGAACAGTCGCCCGACCGCGCGCGCCTGATGGAGCTGGGCCACATCTACCAGGCCTTTGAAGAACATCTGCAGCAAAACCAATGGAGCGACTATTCAGCTTTGGGGCAGCTGGCGCTGGAGGCCCTGCGCGACCATGCCCCCACAGCGGCAAGAGGATGGCCGCTGCTGGTCATCGATGGCTTCGACAGCTTCACTCAGACACAGATGGAGCTGTTAAAAATTCTCGCGCAACGGGTGCAACATCTGGTGATCACACTGACCGGTGACCACCACGCTACCAGTTCCCGGCGCGTCTACCGCCGTTATGACCGGACACGCCGAGAGCTGGAAACGATTCTCCAGCTAGAGGCCAGGCCATTGCCCGCTCTGCGACCTGCTCCCACCACAGCCAATTCCATCGAACATCTTGCGCGCCATATGTTCGACAGCCCGGGCCAGCAGTTGACCGGCGATGGGCAGCTTGAACTGGTCGCTGCGCCCGATCATGCCGCCGAAGTGCGCGCTGCCTTTCGCTGGCTGAAGCAAAAGCTTGTGGAGGGCGACGCAAAAGCGCATGAGATGGCCCTGCTGGCCCGCGACCTGGAACCGTACCGCCCCTTCATCCGCCAGATGGCCGCCGAGTTCGGTATCCCCATCTATTTGCTGGGCGGCATCCCACTGCAACAGAATCCGTGCGTTGCTGCCGTCCTCAATCTGCTGAGCCAGCTGTTGCCATCTGACAACGAACCGCTCTCGCTACAACGGCGCGCCCTTCTCACTGCCCTGCGCTCTCCCTATTTTGACTGGCAGGGCGCTGCCGGCCTCTCCCCTGCCGACATTGACACCCTGGACGCACTGGCACGTAGGGGACGGGTGCTTGGCGGGCCGGAGCAATGGTTCGAGGCGTTCGATTTACTCATTGGTCGCGAGCCAGCAGCAAGCGAGCAAGAGTTAAGCGACGACGAAACGGAAGGCGCTGTCGGCCGGCTGCCGTCGCCACAGCAGGCCCGCATTCTGCGCGATAAATTTGAGAATCTACTCACCCTTCTGACTCCACCTGAAGGCAAACGCCCCTTCCGTGACTTTGTCGTCTGGCTGGAAGATCTGCTCGGTGAAGACGAAGCGGGTGAAGCGCTGCTGGAAGATCAGCCTCTCGCTTTCCAGCCGCCGTCAACCTCCGCACCTGAAAGCCTGCGCGTCATCCAACAGGCACGCTCCGCGGAGCCAGACCTGGTACGGCGCGATATCAACGCCCTCCACAAATTTAAGTCCATCCTCAGGGGCCTGCTGTGGGCGGAAGAAGCGGGCATTGTAGACGAACGCGTCACTTACAGGCGCTTTTTTGAAGAGCTGTATGGAGCCGTCGAAGCCAGCAGCTACGAAACTCACGCCGCCGGCGATGCCCTGCTCGTCGCCGACTTGCACAATACGCGTGGCGTTCCCTTCCATGCCGTCGCCGTACTGGGGCTGGCCGAAGGGCTTTTTCCCGCCGTCCTGACCGAAGATCCCTTCCTCCATGAAACGGATCGCGACCTGTTGCGCGAAACAACCTCGCGCAAGCTGGAATCATCCATCGAAAGCGCCGAGGCGCAGTTCTTTTACGATGCCGTCACCCGCGCCGGAGGCTACCTACTGCTCACGCGCCCGCGCCTGGCCGAAGGCGGCGCGGTGTGGCAGCCTTCCCCTTTCTGGGAGGAGGTCAAGAGATTGGTCGCCATCGAGCCTATACGCCTGGAATCGGAGCAGGCGCCGCTGCCGCAGTCAGCCGCTTCGCAACCAGAGCTTGTTGAATCATTGTGCGCAGACGGGCGCGAGGAGCTTCAGGTGCTATTCCACGCCCGCTACCCAGACCGTTGGCTGCGACTTCTGGGCGCAAACCGCATCCTTCTGGAACGGTTCGAACGCCGGGAGAGCAATTGCGACGGCTACCTACACGAAATTAGCGATTTAATCAACCAGCAGTTCGGCAAGGAGCACGTCTGGAGCGCCACCCGGCTTGAACGCTATCGCACCTGCCCCCATTACTTCTACATTGCCGACGTGCTACAGCAAGAAGCGCGCCAGGAACCGGAAGCAGGGCTGGACGCGCGGCAGCTTGGCTCCATCTACCACCATCTTCTGGAGCAGGCTTTCAGCCAGACCGCACCGGAGAAACGAACCGATCCCGCGGCGCTGGAAGCCACGCTGGATGCCATTGCGCCTGCCTATCTGGCCCAGGCGCCAGAGCGGGAAGGCTTTCGCGTCACTGCCTGGTGGCAGCAAACGAAAGAGGAGGTTCTAAATAATCTGCGCCAGTCGCTACGCGAAATGGTGGCCATCACGCCCGGTTTTATGCCTACCTATTTTGAGCTAAAGTTCTTTGACGGCAGCAAACTCACTGTGCATGATGGTGACGACTGCTTCCACGTGCATGGCATCATCGACCGCATTGATGTCAACGAGGAGGGCGACTTTTGTGTGGTCGATTACAAAACCGCCGGTCCCGGCCAATACTCCATGCGCGACCTGCACGAAGGCCGGCGCCTGCAACTTGCCCTCTACGCCCTGGCAGCTCGCGATGCGCTCAACCTGGGCCAACCAATTGAGGGCTACTACTGGCATGTACAACAGGCCGAAGCAAGTCCTTTGAAGCTATCCCGCTACGAGCCTGAGCTGGCAATTGAAACAGCCGTGAGCCACGCCTGGAGCGCTGTTCGCGGCATCCGCGACGGCGCATTTGTCCCATCGCCGCCCAACGGCGGTTGCCCCAGCTACTGCCCTGCCGCCGCCTTCTGCTGGCACTATGAACCCCGCACCTGGTGAACGGTGATATGACAATAATGACGACCACCCTGCACCCCATTGTTGCCCAGTTGAGGCCCAGCGAAGAGCAGCTCCCGGCCGTCACACTGCGTGGAGAAGACATCGTGGTCACGGCCGGCGCGGGCGCCGGTAAAACGCGTACACTTGTCGCTCGCTATCTCTCCCTGCTCGCCGGCGGCCTTTCGCCACGCCACATTGCGGCCATCACCTTCACGCGCAAGGCGGCCCGCGAAATGCGCAATCGCGTGCGCGCCTCCATTGCCACCTACCTACGGGACGAAACGCTCAATCCCCAGGAGCGGAACTATTGGGAAGAGATTTACACCCAGCTCGACGCCGCGCGCATTGGCACCATCCACAGCCTCTGCACCGAGTTACTACGCGCCCACCCTGCCGAAGCCGGCATTGATCCGCGCTTCGCCATGCTGGAGGAAGCCGACAGCACCATCCTCAAAAACCACGCCGTCGAGGAAGCGTTGGCCATGGCCGCCGACGATCCGCTGCTCGTGCGCCTCTTCCAGCTCTTCGGTGAACGTGGCTTGCGCGACATTGTAGAGACCCTGTTAAACAACCGCCTTGAAGCGGAGCGCCTCTTTCAAAACCTGCCTGACGACTTATTATCATCGTGGGAAGAGCGCCTGCGCCGGCAGCAACTGGCCTCTTTGCAAAGGTTGCTGGCCCAGGCATCATGGCAAGATGCGGTTGCTGAACTTCGCGCTAACGTCGCCGCCATCGGCGATGATGCGTTGGAGCAGGAGCGGCAGGCCACACTCTCTGCCATCGCCACAGCCGAAGCTGCTACCGGGTACAGCCAGCAGCGCCATGTCCTGTCGCGCCTGGACAGTATCAACCTGGCCCGCGGCAGCCAGAAGGCCTGGCCCGGCGGGAAAGAGCAGCAGGCCAAGGTCAAAGAAGCCCTGAAGACGCTCCGCACCCTATGGCGCGCCGAGAAAGGGTTCCTTGAGCTAGACCTCAACGAGGCTGATCAGGTGCTGGCCGAAGCCATACCGCTGCTGCGTGCCATGTTCCAATACGCGGCCAGCCGTTACGTACAAAGCAAGGATGCCCGCCAGTCGCTCGATTTTGACGATCTGGAACAACGAGCGCTGGCCCTTCTGCAAGACGAGACCGTGTGCCGCCGCTGGCAAAACGAAATCAGCGCCCTCCTGGTCGACGAATACCAGGACACCAACGGCCGGCAGCGTGACCTGATTAACAGCCTCAACGGCACAGGCGGAAAGCTGTTCATCGTCGGCGATGCCAAACAGTCGATTTACCGCTTCCGCGGCGCTGACGTTACAGTCTTTCGTGCCGAGAGGAAACGCATTGAGCAGAGCGGCAGAACCGTAACCCTCACCACCTCCTACCGCGCCCACGCGCCACTCATGGAGGCGTTGAACGCGCTGATGCAGCCTGTGCTGGGCGTCGCTGACATCGAAGAGCAGCCGTGGCGCGAACCGTTCAGCCCCCTGCGCCACCATCGCCAGCAGCCAGCACACAACGTGCAGGCCCCCTACGTTGAGCTTCACCTGGGCATTGGCTCCAAATCTTCCGGTGGGCTGCAGCTTGCGGCCAACGCCCTGGCCCGGCGCATTCGCACCCTCGTCGACCAAACCGACATTCGCTTTGGCGATATCGCCATCCTTTGCCGCGCCTCCCGCTCTTTCACGCCTTACGAAGATGCGTTGGACGCCCTGGGAATCCCCTATCTCACCGTCGCCGGCCGCGGTTTCTACGAGCGCCCCGAAGTGCGCGACCTGCTCAACGCGCTGCAGGCCCTGGCCGATCCTACAGACGATCTGGCCCTGGTCGGGCTGCTGCGCTCTCCCGTTTCCGGCCTATCCGATGTCCAGCTCTACCACCTCTGGCGTCGCCAGCAAGAAGAGGGACACCAGACACTGTGGGAAGCGATTTGTGCCCTTGACGAGGAGGAGCAGCCCTGGTTAACCCCAACCATTAAACAGTTGCATGAAAGCGCCGGGCGCACCGGCATTGCCGATCTGCTTAAAGCCTTCCTCGACGCCACGGACTACCGTGCTGCCCTGCGGCTTGCGGGCCAACACCGCGCTCTACGTAATGTCAGCAAACTGCTGGAGCTGGCCCAGGCCGCGAATGCGGGCGGCGGCATCGTCGCCGTTGACGACTTCCTGGAGTACATCAGCACCGTGCGCAGCGCAGCGGGCAGAGAGGGTGAAGCGCGCTCCACGGCCGAGAATGCGGTGCAAATTATGACCGTCCACCAGGCCAAAGGGCTGGAGTTTCCCATCGTCGTTCTCGGCGACGCCAACTCCGGTAGCACCAAAAGCCCCACCGTGGTGCTAGACGAGCATCTGGGCCTGATGGTCAAGCCCGCCACCTGCGAGGAAGCGCCTGCCATCTTCAAAGCCGCCCAGGAGCGCGAGAAGGCGATGGATGAAGCCGAAGCCGACCGCCTGCTCTATGTCGCCGCCACGCGCGCTCGCGACAAACTTCTGGTAAATGGCGTCCTTAGCTTGAAGAAAGACGGGCAACCAGGCAAGCTAGATGGCTGGCTACGGGAGCTGGCCGTCCCTTGCCGGCTCCACGAACAGACGATTCCCGGTGACGAAGAAGGAGATCAGGCGCACCAACTGGCGCTGCAGGTGGGTGAAACAGCTGTCCATTGCACCATTTACGAGCCGCGCTACCATCTGCCCGCCGCCCCCACCACAGTCGAAGAGCGTGCTGCAGAGATTGCCGGCGCCTGGTCGCCACAACTGATTGCAGAGGTAAAAGCGCGCAGGGAACGTTGGGAAGACGACATCCTCCTGCCTGTGCGCCGCGTGTCGGGCCGTGAAGATGCAGGCGCAATTCCACCCTACCTCATTGGCGCCCTGACCCACGAAGCGCTTGCCACCTGGCGCTTTCCGGCTGAAGATGGCGCTGAAGAAGAGTCCACCCCATTCCGTTCCTGGTTTGAGGGGCGCGCCCGCCAGTTCGGCTTGCTGGCAGCGTCGGAGCTGAGCGCCGCACGGCAGCAAGTCGAGGCGGCTTTACAGCAGTTCCGCCAGCACTCCCTCTTTGCGCAAGTGAACGCTGCTGAGCAGCGGCTGCACGAAGTGCCCTACCTGCTTCAGGATGAAGAGCGCTTCGAGCAGGGGCGCATCGACCTGCTCTTCCGCCACAATGGGCAGTGGACGCTGGTGGAATTCAAAACCGATACAACTGCCAATCCCGAACAACTGGTCGAGCGTTATCGCGGTCAGATCCAGCGCTATGCGCGCGCCGTCAGGCGCCTCCTGGGCGAAAGCCCTCGCTGCGTGCTCTGCATCCTCAACCACGTAGACAAGAGCTGCACCGTGCAGCCAATTTAAGCTGCACCGTGCAGCCAGTTTAGCGCGGAGC
>CAZRTM010000038.1:0-4756 GCA_964602995.1 uncultured Ardenticatenaceae bacterium | reverse complement strand
AGCTGCACCGTGCAGCCAATTTAAGCTGCACCGTGCAGCCAGTTTAGCGCGGAGCTTATTCGTCCGCGTGGCCCTGCCACAACGCCTGCATCTCCGGCGACCTCTCCAGAAGCTCCTCCAACGTGCCCCTATCCGCCACCCGCCCTTTCTCCAGCACGATAATCTGATCCGCGCGGCGCAGGGCCACACGCCGGTGCGAGACGACCAGACAGGCCGGTCGCTCTTCCATCGTGAACAGCCGGTCCCAAAGCTTCTGCTCCGTCTCCACATCGAGCGCGCTCGATAGGTCGTCAACCAACAACAGCTCTGCATTGCGCACGTACATCCGCGCCGCACCGGTGCGCTGTATCTGCCCGCCCGATAGCCGCACCCCACGCGGACCGACGAGGGTATCGAGGGCGCTTTCGTGGTCGGCGGCCATATCCTGCAAATCCTTCTCCATGACTGCCAGCCGCACCGCCCTGCCCAGATCGCCCCACTCCTCAGATAGGCCCAGCAAAATATTGTCGCGCAGGCTCTCGCTGAAGAGGCGCGGCACCTGCGGCGTATAGGCCACACGCGGTGGCGTCATGAACGTCGTCGGCGACGTTACTCGCTGCCCATTCCAGATAATCTCACCTCGTTGTGGTAGATACTGGCCAAGTAGCACTTTTAATAGCGTTGACTTTCCCGAGCCAATTCTGCCCGTAACCACTGTAAAGCTGCCGCGCTCAATATCCAGATCCACACCGGCGATGCCGCCCTGCACCGTCCCATCCCCATCCTGCCCGTTGTTCCCCGCACCCTGCTCCTGACCGGGAAACTGATACGTCAGGCCACGCACCTCCAGCCGCTTGAGGTAATCATGCTCTTGCTTCGGTAGACTCTCTACGACAGGGTAATCGTCATCCATATAGATAGGCTTGTGTTCAACCACCGCGCCGGGCGCTTGCCCTTGCATGATCGCTTCCATGCGCTGCACAGAGACGCCCGTCTGCTTATAGCGGGTAATCAGGTTGCCCAACGTGCGCATCAGTTGGGTCGCAGGCCAGATATAAGAGGCAAAAAGAGCAAAATCGCCAATCGTAAAGTCACCGGCCAGCATAGCACGCGACGCCAGCAGTAAGATCAGACCCAGCCCTACTTCCACCGTCCCTGAGCTGAGCGCCTGCACCAACTGCGTCAGCAACCGGTCGCGTACCATCGCCTCTTTGCGAACTGCATTAATCTCGCGAAAACGGGCAATCACCCGTTCCTCGGCGTTAGCCACCTTAATGGCCTGCGTGGCGTTGAACATATCGGCAATCATCGCCGTGACGTGGCTTGTGGCCCGTCTGCTCTGTACCCGGTAATGGCGCGCTCGTGCCCCCAGCCGTTGCGCAAAGAAGATCACCAGCCCCAGCGGCACAAACGTACCCAATGTAATCGGCACGCTGATCGAAAACATAATCGCAAAAGAGATGAGCGCGCCGGCCGTGAGAGCAACCAGATCGTCAATAATGATAATCGAGTGCAACATCTCAAAGGCGTCATCGCGCAAGGTGCTGATCACCTTGCCCACTGACAATGGCGTCCCATCATCGTCAGACGGCAGCGGTTGTGCGCCTGGCATGCGCAAAATGCGGAACACCATATTCCGAATTAACAGCGCCATACCGTGCTGCTCAAAATGCGTGAAGCCCATAATCGCGATGTAAATATTGAACATCGACACCAGCGCAATGAAAATCTCGATCCCGGCCGCGGTCCATGCTGAAAGCGTTAGCCCCTCGTCGCCGGTCAACCCATTGAAGAAGGCGCGCAGAATCAGACCGTTCACCGTCATCAAAGCAAAGTTGAGTGTGACACCACCGACGTCGCGCAGATAATAGCCCGGCCGGAAGCGGATTAGCTCCCAGAAATAGCGCCAGGTAGGCAGCGTTCCTGTTTTTTGCATCAGGCCAGCGCCTCCTCCATGCCCACCTGCAACAAGTGCGCATAATGCGAATTCGGATCGGTGGCCAGAGCAATACGCTCTCCATGCTCCACAATAGCGCCATCCGCCAGAATCAGTATTTCGTCGGCGCGCTGTATGGTGGAAAGGCGATGGGCAATGATGATTGCCGTGCGACCGACCAGCAACCGGTCCAGCGCCTTCTCCAACAGCCGTTCCGTAGCCGGATCCAACCGTGATGACGCCTCATCCAGGATAACCAGACCGCAATCCGCCAGGAAAACACGAGCCAGCGCCAACAACTGCGCTTCCCCGGCTGAGAGCGAAGCGCCTGCCTCCAACGGGGTATCAAGCCCTTGCGGCAGAGCGTCCAGCCAGGGCAACAACCCCAACTCACGCAACGCTGCCAGGATACGCTCATCTTCCACACTGTCGTCAAACAGGGTCAGATTATCGCGCACCGTGGCATGGAATAACTGCACATCTTGCGTCACCATACCGATGCGCTGCCGCAACTGCCCCTCAGGGATAGCTCGCAAATCGACCATCTGTGGCTTCTCGCGGCCCCGGGCACGGCCCAGCCTTATAGCTCCGGCTGTGGGATCGTAAAAGCGAAGCAACAGCCGCGTGAGCGTCGTCTTACCGCTCCCCGTGCGTCCCAGCAGGCCCATGATGCGCCCCGGCTCCAGGTAGAAAGAGAGATCACGAAGCACCGCTGTTTCCATGTCATCTGCATAGTGAAAGGTAACGTCATCAAATTCCACGGCTAATGCACCGGCGCCATGCTCCATACCCTGGCTTACCATATGACCGTATTGGCCATCGCTGCTACCGCCTGGCGGCAACGCCGGCTGCACGTTGAACAGGGTAATGATGCGGTTCAGGCTTGCGGCAGCGCGTTGCAGATCCTGCACCTGACGCTGGATGCTCCACAGTGGCTCGCGCATCACGTCTACATAATAAAAGATGAGATAAACGGTGCCGATGCTGATCGCGGCGTTACGAAATAGATTTGCACCCCACAAATAGGCGGCTGCATAGGCCAGCGCCGGAACGAGAATCGGCATCAGAACGACCGGCATCGCCATCCGTTGCGCGCTGATGTTGCTACGCCAGCGCCTGCGCATAAGCTGAAAAAGTCGGTGTTTGATAAAGCTATCCGCGCCACTGGTCTGGATATCTTCTGTCGCGTTAAGCCACTCTTCCAGATAACCAAACAGGCTGGATTCCACTTCGCGCGCCTTCTGCCAGCCCACTACGATTCGACGGTTGAACCAGTTCAGGGCCAGGAACGTGATAATGGCCAGAACTGTGATCGTCAGACCCACGCGCCAGTCCACCAACCATAGAAGAACCACCACACCGCCCATTAACAGCAGATTGCTCCCAAGCTGGATGACCAGTTCTGAGAAGAAGTTTGCTAACTGATTCACGTCGCCATCAACGCGTTCAATCAGTTCACCAGGCTTATTGGCCTTATGGAAGCCCATATCCAGCTTGAGACAATGCAGGGCCAGATCGGCGCGAAGGTCGTTTGTAGCCTGCCAGGCCACATTTTGGCCCACATAGGCTCCCGCTACGCGCAGCGCCTGCGAGAGAAGCGCCAGGGTGATAAACAGCCCCGCCGTATAAGTCAGCTCCTGCAGCGAACGGCCCTGCTCGGCAGAATCCAGAAAGCGCCGCACCAACAGCGGGTTGATGAGCTGCAGCGAAAGGGCGCTGATAATTAGCATACCGAGCAGAAAGACCGCTCTCATTTGCGGGCGCAAATATCGAGTCAGGAGACGCCCGTACTCCCGTAATGCAAACATTGCCTCATTCCTCACAATTACCGGTAGGCTAGTATGGCACCGATACCTGTCCGCTGCAATTCCCTGTCGTTGCACTCCCAAATCCAGCTTTTATAATCATCTATTATGTATCGGTTTAGCATGTATCGGCCCGCCGTTCGCTTGCCGCTCCTCGTCCTGCTCATCCTCCTCGGCTTTACCTTACGCATAAACTGCCTCGACTGTGAAAGCCTCTGGCTCGATGAAGTCGACAGCGTATTTTGGGCTACCATCCCTCCGCAGGAGATGCTGCTGGATACGATCAATCACGCGCATACGCCAGCCTTTTATCTCCTCCTCAATGCCTCTATCAGGCTCACCGGTCTCAGCGAATTCAGCGTGCGCTTCCTTAGCGTCTGGAGCGGCTTATTCATCATTCCGCTGGGTTATTGGTGCGCCCGTAAACTATGGCGGGAGCCACGCGCTGCCTTCTTCACAGCGTTCCTTTTCGCCATCAGTCCGGCCCACATTAACTACTCTCAAGAAACCCGTATGTACGCGCTGTTGCCGCTGCTCTATCTCATGATGTTGGGTCTGGTTCTGCAACCAGGGACTCTGAAAACCCGGCGCGATTGGCTGCTGCTGACCGCCCTGGAAGTAATTGCTCTTTATCTCCACCTCTTTTCGGTTCTCATGCTACTGGTCATCAACCTCCTTCTCTTATGGCAGGTCGCCCGCGAACGAGACCGCGCCCTATTCAGACCGTGGCTGATTTCCCAGGGAGCCGCCGTTCTCCTCTTCCTGCCCTGGCTGCTCATACTCTGGCGCTATGGCAGTGCGCCGCCGGGCAACATAGCGGGCACAGCCGGTACGCCACCCGCCGGGCTGGCAGACTATATGGGGTTGCTCTGGTATTTCTTGCACAGCGGCATTGTGACAGAACTTCCCGCGCTGAGAACGATGGTCACGGTACTGGCCCTATTTGTCGTCGTTGTCCTACCCTTTCTCATCTACCTCGACACCAGACCTCGCGCGCTGGCCGCCCAATTTGCAGCGTTGTTCATTCCCCTGTTGC
>CAZRTM010000037.1:20695-34158 GCA_964602995.1 uncultured Ardenticatenaceae bacterium | reverse complement strand
GCAGGGAAACGAGCGCCTTTTGCGAGTTGGGCACTTCCAGCCCCACGTAGCCGCGGCCGGGTACCGGCGCCTGTATGCGCACGGAATGGGCCGCCAGCGCCAGGGCCAGGTCGTCGGCCAGGCTGGAAATCTTGCCTACTTTGACCTTGGTGCGCTTGCCGCTGCGCTGTTCAATAAATTGAGGCTCGACGCCAAATTGGGTCACGGTCGGCCCCTGGTTGATTTCCACCACTTTAGCCGGCGCGCCGAAGCTCTCCAGTGTATGCTCGATAATTTCTACCTGTTCGCGTATGGCAGCGTTGCTGATTTCCTGCTCGCCGCCCGATTCCAGCATGTCGGCAATTTTTGGCAGCTCCCAGATTTGCGAACTGCCCATGGCCTCCGCGCCGAGGTGAATGGGGCCGGTTTCAGGCGGCGCTGCCCTTTCTTCTTGCTGTTGCCGCCGCGTGCGCCGTTGGCGCGCCGGTTTCTCTTCCCTCACAGGCTGGGCCTCGGCCTCGGCAACGGGTGGCGCGGCGGTGGCGGTTGCTGCCTGGGGGGTAGGAATCGGCGGCGTGACGGGCGTGCTTTCGCGCAAGGGGCGTGCCCGGTTAATAGGAATTTCGCGGGCGCCGCTGCTCAGGGTGGGGCGCTGCGGACGGCGCTGCCAGGCCTCATGCAGGAAGTGGCCCATATCTGCGCGTGTGATACCGAAGAAGAGGATGGCGGCAATTAGCCCGACGATGGCCAGGATGAAGATGGCGCCAAACCAGCCCACGGCTTCGCTGAGCGCCCAGGACAGCACGGCCCCCAGGTAGCCGCCGCCAACCTGCGCCTCGGCCACGGCCCAAACATCGGAAAGCCCGTTATCCAGCGCCACGCTGGCCAGGGAAGCGTATGATTCAAAGGTGAGGAAGAGCAATAGCAGGCCAAGAAGGCGGAATGGGGGTAGCTTTGGCGCCTGTTCCATGCCCCACAGCACCAGATAGAAGCCTGCCGCGCCCATGAAAATGGGAACGACGATACCGCCCCAGCCGAACGTCTGCCAGAGCACGGTGGCCAGTGCGGAGGTCAGTTGTCCCTGGTTGGGGGAAAGGAGGCTCAACACCAGAATGGCCGTGAAGAAAATGAGGCCGATGCCGGCGATGAGCATCTTCTGCGCCCGGTTGAGGCTGAAGTTGATGGATGAGGAGCGTGAAGAGCGGCGTTTTGCCGGTGCGCGACTGGAGCGCCGCTTCCGCGACGTACCGCCTCTTGTGCTTTGTTTCTTTTTTGCCATAGCTCAAATGTTCCCGGAGGGTATTATAGCATGGAATGGGTTTGGAGGCAGATGCGGTGGGCCGTAATCCGTAAGCGGTAATCAGTAAGCAGTTTTCAGTATTCAGTAATCAGTAACTGACCTACTGATTACTGGCTCACCGAATACCGACCCACTGAATACCGATTACTGAATACTGACCACTGATAGCTTGATCCCACATTGCGTTGTACGATTAGGGCCGGATTGTATATGAACTGAAGAGTAACTTATGGAACTGTTGCATCATAATGGGTTGCCCTATTTGCGCTTTAGCACCTTTCCTGAGAATGGGCGGTTGCGCCATGCTGTTTTTACGCGGCAGGGAGGGGTAAGCCCGGCTCCATTTGAAACGCTGAATCTGAGTGTATCCGTTCCCGACGACAAAGAACATGTCTACGCCAACCGCCGTCGTGCTTATGGCCTCTATGGGCGGGACACGCACAGCGTGGTTCATGCCCATCTGGTGCACGGGAACGAGGTGGCGCGGGTAACGCAGGCCAACAACGGTAGCTGGGTGGGGCCGGTTGATGGCCTCATTACCGATGAACCGGGTTGCGCCCTGACTATGAACTTCGGCGATTGTGCGCCCATCCTGCTTTACGACCCGCAGCAGCACGCCATTGGTCTGGGTCACGCCGGTTGGAAGGGGGCGATGGTTGATTTGCCGGGCGCGATGGTGCGCGCCATGCAGCGCGAGTTTGGCAGCCGGCCGGAAGCGCTGCTGGCCGCCGTCGGCCCCTGCATCGGCCCCTGTTGCTATGAGGTGGGGGAAGCGGTCATCAGCGCCGCCCACGAAGCGTTTGACGAGCCGCAGAGGTTGCTGCGCACGCCCCAGGGTGCAGAGCGGCCCACCTTTGACCTGCCGGAAGCCAATCGCCGCAACTTGCAGCGGGCCGGGGTGCGACAGATCGAGATGTCCGGCCTTTGCACCGCCTGCCGCACCGACCTCTTCTTCTCGCACCGTGCTGAGAAAGGGCGCACGGGACGTTTTGGGGCGCTGGTGGTGTTGTAAGGTGTGGCATTTGCGGGCGGATGGAGTTGCTAAATCTTGTGTTTTAGCTGGGGCAGGCGTATGATTTAGGGCAGACCCTCGTTCCAGCATAATGAGAGGAGAGAGGTATCCCCATGAATGCACAACTCAGCAATAAATACCGTCTGAAAACAGAACCACTAAACATACCGCCGCGGCTGTTGTTAGGCCCTGGCCCTTCTAATGTACCTGTACGCGTCTTGCAGGCGATGGCTACGAATACCGTGGGTCATATGGACCCCACCTTCCTGGCCGTGATGGATGAGACACAGGATCTGCTGCGTTACCTGTGGCAGACAGACAACGAGTGGACCTTCCCGGTGAGCGGCACCGGCAGCGCCGGGATGGAAGCCGCCGTGGCCAACGTAGTGGAACCTGGCGACGTCGTCCTGGTGGGCGTCATCGGCTATTTTGGGCAGCGCCTGGCGGAGATGGCCCGCCGCTATGGAGCCGACGTGCGCTGTGTGGAGAAGGCGTGGGGAGAGGTCTTCACGCCCGAGGAGATGCGACCGGCGCTGGAAGAACACCGGCCTGCCGTGCTGATGCTGGTGCATGGTGAAACTTCCAGCGGCGCCCAGCAACCACTAGCGGGGTTTGGTGACCTCTGCCATGAATATGACTGCCTGCTGCTGGTAGATACCGTCGCCAGCCTGGGCGGCGTGCCCTTCTACACAGATGAGTGGGGCGTTGACGTGGCCTACAGCGGCTCCCAGAAGTGCCTGAGCTGCCCGCCCGGGCTGGCGCCGATTACGTTTGGGCCGCGCGCTGTGGAAAAGATCCGAGGGCGCTCTGAACCCGTCGCCAACTGGTACCTGGACGCCGGCCTGCTGATGCAATATTGGAGCGAGGAGCGCAAGTACCACCATACCGCGCCGATTAACCTGAACTACGCCCTGCGCGAGGCGTTGCGCATCATCGTTGATGAAGGGTTGGAAGCGACGTGGCAGCGACATCAGGAGGCAGCGGAGCTGTTCTGGGAGGGATTGGAAGCGATGGGGTTGCAGTGCCACGTCAGACCCGAAAACCGCCTGCCTTCCCTGACCACCGTGCGCGTGCCGCAGGGTGTGGACCCGCGCCAGGTGTCGGCGACGTTGCTGCAAGAGCACAATATTGAAATTGCTAACGGGTTAGGCCAGCTTGCGGGGCAGGTGTGGCGCGTGGGCCTGATGGGCTACAATGCGCGCCGCGACAATGTGACCCGCTTGCTGGATGCCATGAGCCGCGTGCTGAAGGAATCTTGAAATGGGCCAGCCAACTGCACTCCCTGATTTTCTTAATGAACTGGGCCGCCGCGTACACGGCGACATTCGCACCGACCATTATAGTCGCCTGCTCTACAGCACAGACGCCAGCATCTATCGGGCGATGCCCTATGGCGTGCTGATTCCACAGAGCATCGAAGACGTACAGGCAACTGTGGAGTTGGCCGCCAGCTACCAGATTCCGCTACTGCCGCGCACTGCCGGCAGCAGTCTGGCGGGGCAGGCCACCAATGAGGCGATGGTCATTGATTTCAGCCGCCACCTGGACCAGGTGCTGGAGCTGAATGTGGAAGAGCAGTGGGTGCGGGTGCAGCCGGGCATCGTGCTTGACGAGCTGAACCTGTTCCTGCGCCCCTATGGCCTGCAATTTGGCCCCGACCCCGCCAGCAGTAACCGTGCCTGCATGGGCGGCATTGTCTCCAATAACTCGACCGGCAGCCACTCCATCCTCTATGGCATGACGGCCGACCACGTTCTGGAGGTGAACGTAACCCTGAACGACGGTTCGACCGCCCATTTCGGCCCTCTCACCCAGGAGGAGTTGCAGCAAAAGCTACGCCAAAACAGCCGCGAAGCCGAAATCTATCGCGCCATCTACCAGCTAACCAGCCAACCAGCCAACCAACAAATCATCCGTCAATCCACCCCCCACCACTGGCGGCGCTGTGGCGGCTATAACCTGGACCGCTTCGTGCCTGACGGCGTCACGTTCCGCTGGCCGCGCGACCACCGCTTTAACCTGGCTAAACTGATCAGCGGAGCGGAAGGTGGTCTGGCCGTGATTAGCGACATCAAGCTCAATCTGGTGCCGCTGCCCACGCGCACGGCGTTGGCCATCGTTCACTTCGACAGCCTCTACCAGGCGCTTTCTGCAGTGCCGGCTATGCTGGAGGTGGAGCCGTCGGCGATTGAGCTGCTGGACAACCTGGGCCTGACGCTGTGCCGCGAAGTGCCTGAATATGCGCGGCTGCTCTCCACCTTCGTCCAGGGCCACCCCAACTGCGTGCTGATTACCGAATTCTACGGCGAAAGCGAACAGGAGCTGCGCGGCAAAATTGAGCGGCTGGAGCGCCAACTGCGCAAGCACAAGTTGGGCGCCACAGCCATCGTGCCCGCGCTCGATGCCGGGTCGCAAGAGAATGTGTGGACGGTGCGCAAAGTGGGCCTGGGCCTGCTGATGAGCATCAAGGGCGACCACAAGCCGATTCCTTTCATTGAAGACGCTGCTGTGCCGCCTGAGCATCTGGCGGAGTATGTGACCCGGGTTGAGCGCTTCTGTAATGACCTGGGCACCAACGTGGCCTATTACGCCCATGCCAGCGCCGGTTGTATACATATCCGTCCGCTGATCAACACCAAGACAGCCACCGACGTGGAGAAGCTGCCGCAAATCTCGCGCTTCTCGGGTGAGCTGCTGGGCCGCTATGGCGGCTCTCTCTCCAGCGAGCATGGCGACGGCAAGGCGCGTAGCTGGCTCAACCGCGAGTTCTTCGGCGAGGAGCTGTATGATCTTTATTGCCAGGTCAAAGGCATCTTTGACCCCAACAACATCCTCAATCCGGGCACCGTGGTCAATGGCCCGGCGATGACCGAAAATTTGCGCTATGGGCCGGCGTATCAGGTAATCCCCATTCAGGAGAAGCTGGATTTCAGCTCCGATATGGGCTTCCACCGCGCCGTGGAGATGTGCAACGGGGCCGGTATCTGCCGCAAGCGGACGACGGGCACGATGTGCCCCAGCTTTATGGTGACGCGCGAGGAGGAGCACAGCACGCGTGGGCGGGCCAACGCTCTGCGCGCTGCTCTCTCCGGCAGTCTACCGGCCGAGGAGCTGACCAGCGAGCGCATGTACCAGGTGATGGACCTCTGCATTGAGTGCAAGGCGTGTAAGGCGGAGTGCCCCTCGTCGGTGGACATGGCCAAAATCAAGTTTGAGTTCCTGGGCCATTATCACGACGCCAATGGCACGCCGCTGCGGGCGCGGCTTTTTGGCAACATTGCCAGCCTCAGCCGCCTGAGCAGCGGGCCGCTGGCGCCCCTGGCCAACTGGGGGTTGCAGAACGGAGTGGTGCGCTCTTTGATGGAGAAGACGGTGGGAATCAGCAGCAAGCGCACGCTGCCGGCCTTTGCCCGCGAGCCTTTCACCACCTGGTACCGGCGGGAGAAAGCGCAAACAACCTCACGCCACTCCTTGCGCCGGGTAGTGCTGTTCAACGACACCTTCAATACTTATAACGAGCCGCACATCGCCATTGCCGCTACCGAGCTGTTGGAGGCGGCCGGCTTCGACGTCTTGTTGCCGGGCCACAAATGTTGCGGGCGGCCGATGATTTCCAAGGGATTGGTGGAAGAAGCGCGCGCCGCGGCCCGTGACACGGTAGCTCACCTCATTCCTTTTGTACGAGAAGGGATTCCCATCGTCGGTCTGGAACCAAGCTGCCTGCTGACGCTGCGCGATGAATACCTCTCGTTGTTACCTGACGATGAGTGGGCCAAAGCAGTGGCCGAGAAAGCGATGACGTTTGAGGAGTTTATCTCCGAGCTGGCAGCAACCGGCGAGCTGGACCTCACCTTCCACGACGAGCCGCGCAACCTGCTGTTGCATGGCCACTGCCACCAGAAAGCGCTGGTCGGCACGCGGCCCACAAAGGCAATCCTCACCCTGCCGCCCAACTACTCGGTGCAAGAAGTGGATTCCGGCTGCTGTGGCATGGCCGGTTCCTTTGGCTACGAGGCGGAACATTACGACATCTCGCTGAAGATGGCCGAGCGCCGCCTGTTGCCGGCTGTGCGGCAGGCGGAGGCGGAGACAATCGTGGTGGCCCCAGGCACCAGCTGCCGCCACCAGATTGCGCACGGCAGCGGCAAACGGGCCTATCATCCCGCCGAGGTGCTGCGGGACGCGTTGGTCTGAGGCTCATCTTTTATGACAGGTGAGTGTGAGTAGGCTACCCCGTGGCCAGAAGGAGTCCTGTTTCCCGTTGCGAGAACGGGCGAAGCCCGTAACCGGGCCTCCCCACCTGTAAAAAGGCGGATTGGAGGTCGGTTACAGGGCTGTTCGCCGCCTCAGCCTGCTCAAAGGATTCTTCCTCCGCTGGCGCAACGCGCACAGGCCGGCTGATGAACCAGACGCCGGCAGCAAGCAGGATGCCCGCAACTGCCATGCGGGCCAAACGGGATGATAACATCGGATGTTCCTCCTAAAAAATCTGGCACATTGCCGATGATACTAAGCCCTCGGGGGTGTGTCAAGGTACTGTGGTGGGTGTGCGTCAGTTTCACTGATTTCTGCCACAACTTGATTGGAGCGGGTTGGTCAGTTCCCTTTTCTGGGTGCTAATCCTTCCTCTGGCCCTGACCATTCCTGAGGTCATGTCCACGCCCATTGCGGAGGTCGGGCTGAACGATAAAGAGTGCGCTGAATTGCAAGCCGCTGCGCCCACCGATGCCACAGCCCCAACAGAGACCACGGAACCGGCGAGCGCAGCGGTGTAAAGGCTCTCTATCGCATCCTGGCCGAATCTACTACCTACTACTTCAAACTCAGGCGCTAACCCGCTTGCGCCAGATGGTGACGGTGGCGATGGTCATCACGAAGACCATGACCAGAGCCACGGGCAGGAGCGTGTCACTGCCAAGGCTCTCTACGTTGGTGGAGCTTAACGAGATGGCTGTTGGAACGGCGCACTCGGGACCGGCGATCGTCTCGTCGAAGCCTGTGTTAAACGGGCCGTACTTGGTCAGTAGATGGACCTGGGTCAGGCCCAGGAAGTTGCGGACCGTAATCTGGAAAATGTGCGTTTCCCCAGTTTTGATCCCATCGTCCCCTACAAAGTCGAACTTGAGACCGGAGAACCCGGTGGAGCCGTCGTGGCCGGTCGATACCTTGTAAGATGCCGGATCACAGGCATAGGTGCCATCGGTGCAGGCCTCAATGTTGGTCGGCGAACTGTAATTAGCGCCACTCTTAGGGCTTACCAGGAAGTCAGTATTGGGCGCCAGACAGGTGTCGATTCCCAGCACCCAGTGGCTCACGGCTTGCTTGACGCCTAATCCCGTCACGGCATAGGTAAACGTCGTCGTGCCATCTCCGTTGTCTACATACTCAACAAGATCAACCTGGTGCGCGTCGGTCGAGCCATTTCGCAGAATGACGCTATCGACCTGGGCGAATACTAAAGCGGTTGGAATAAGCAGGGCCAGAATAAGAATGAGGGGGTAAAGTTTGCTGCGTTGCATCGTCTCTCTTCCTTCGTTGTTCAATCTGGTATGTAGGACCAGAGTACTATCATCCAGAGAAGAGTGTACGATCGGGTACTAACGGGGGCGCTTACACAAAGGTTAGGATTTTATAACCAGAGCGCCGCCTGTTGCCTATGTGGTTGGGGAAATGACAGGGGGAGAGCCAGCCTGAGCTAACCTTCGTCCAGGTATTGCAGCGCCCGTTGCAGCCGTTCGTCCACGTTTTTCACCTCGCGCGGCACCCTTTGCAAAGCAGATTGCGCCTCGACGATGCTAAAGCCCAGGTTGGTCAGCAGCTCAATCACGTCGGCATCCACATCGCTGACCAGCGGCATAGCGCCACCGGCGGTAACGCTGTCCACTTTGTCACGCAGGTGAAACATGATCCGTTCCGCCGTTTTCTTGCCGATACCCGGCACCCGCTGCAGCACGGCCGACTCTTCCCGCACAATGGCGCTTTTCAACAGCTCCGGGCTGAGTGTAGAGAGAATAGCCAGCCCCACCTTGGGGCCAACGCCGCTGACCTCCATCAACAACTGGAAAAGCGAAAGGTCTTCCTGGGTTTCAAAGCCATAAAGGGTCAACTCTGTCTCGCGCACAATAAGATGAGTATGCAAGTTGATGCTACGCCCAGTCCCGCCCACATCTTCCAGCACCGTCTGCGGCACGAAGACTCGAATGCCCACTCCGCCCACGCCAATGACCAGGTGGTTGTCTCCAATCTGGTTGATTATGCCTTGAATGGTGGCAATCATAGAAATACTCCACAGGGCAAGCTGGTTGCAGTGTCAGGCTGCCAGCAGGCTCCGAATTGATAGGTCTGTGCGTACCTGAATTTTAACAACCAGCGCGCCTATGACAAAATGCTCAGTTGAGCTTGAAGTATAGTTATGCTAATATCCTCAACAGCCTGGCAGTGGTAACAACCTGGCGTTACTCCACGAGTCTTCCTGGGACAACAATATGAACGATGAACAGAAGAGTACACGTGCCAAGATTTTAGGCGTTTTGATTCAAGACGCGCGTCTTCACGCCGGCCGTTCTGTCGAAGATTGCGCTCGCGTTCTCGGATTCACGCCAGAGGAATTTACGGCCACAGAAAGAGGTCAGAAAGTCATTTCCCTTCCCGAGCTGGAAGTGTTGGCCCTTTATCTGGGCGTTCCAATGGCCCACTTCTGGGGTAGCCATACCCTGACCGAAACGCCACAACCGGACTTTAGCAACATTCTGGTCCTGCGGCGCAAAATCGTTGGCGGCCTGTTGCGTCAGGCGCGCATCGAGGCCGGGCTGTCGGTGCAGGAGCTGGCAGAAAAGGTCGAGCTCTCCCCACAAAAAATCGAGAGCTTTGAGCTGGGCACAGAGGAAATCCCCTTCCTGCAGCTAGAGGAACTGGCACAGGCTCTTGGCGTTTCTATCACTTATTTCCTCGACGAAGAACGGGGACCGCTGGCCAGGCACGAAGCTGAAAAGAAGATGCAGCAATATTTTGACGAGCTGCCCCAGGATGTGAAAGAGTTTGTGGCGCGCCCCACAAACATCCGTTATCTGCAGACCGCCATGCGCCTGAGCAAGATGGATGCGGAAGCGCTGCGCAGCATCGCTGCCGGCATCCTGGAAATAACCTACTAGTAGCTCCACAAACCGGGTTGTGGCTGGCGCGGCAACGTGCTGCACGCAGCCTCTTTTGCAATCGATTTTATCTATCCATTGGGGGCATCATATTTATTATGTCTGACGAACTGAAAGAGGAAGGCTTAGCACTGTTCCGCCGTGGCCAGCATGAAGAAGCGCTGGCCAAATTCGAAGCTGCGGCCAGATCATACGCTGAGAGCGAAAATGTGGCAGGCGAAGGGGAAATGTTCAACAATATCGGCGTGCTACAACGCGTCCTTCGCAATTGGGACGCCGCCGAAAAAGCCTTCGAGCAGGCCATTGCCCTGTTCACCACAGCCGGAGATGAGGGCCGCAAGGGCCAGGCCTTAGGCAATCTGGGCGATCTTTATGCCTTTAGGGGACAGCCAGAGGCGGCAGCCCGCTACTACAGCGACGGCGCGGAGATGCTGGCAAAGGCCGGGGACCACGCGCGCCAGGCACAATTGTTGCGTGCACTCAGCCTGCTTCGCTTGCGGCAGCGGCGTATTGTGGAATCTCTGGGCCTGATGAGGCTGAGCCTGGAAACACGGCCAGCCCTTAACCCGCTGCAAAAACTGTTCCTCTCCCTCATCAATTTTGCCCTACGACTGGCGGGCGGCGCCTAACGTATGGGGCGATTTCGTCATTACATTGGCGTTATTCTCCTGCTAATCGCCGGTTCCAGTTTACTCCTACTCTATGCCATTCGGCCGGTGCGCCAGCCGGCCGAGCCGGGCGCCCCCTCTGAACCATCCCTTACCGCCAGCGCCTCCCCGGCGGCAACGATTGCGCCCGACCCCCACGAACCCTATCTCATGTCGCCGCAATACCTGCACCGCTTCGGTGTCACAGCGCCTGCCAATGACATCGTACCCGCCCTGGACGCTGGCCTTCTGTTTGGCAGCTACGCCGACTGGAAGGTGAATGCTGCTCCACCTGGCGGTGCTCAAGTCGACTACTGGCAGGTCATCCGCCTGCAGGATGGCGCCATCAGGACGCCGCGCGCGGAAATTGCAGCGGCCATCAGCGCCAATCCCGGAGCCGTGTGGCTCATCGGCAACGAGCCAGACGTCGTGGTGCAAGACAATACAGAGCCACAACGGTATGCAGAACTGTACCACGAGCTTTATAATTATATTAAGCTGCGCGATCCTTCCGCCCGTGTTGCCATTGCAGGCGTATCGCAGCCCACCCCTCTGCGGCGCGCCTATCTGGACATTGTGCTCGATACGTATGAAGAGCGCTATGGCCAGCGTATGCCCATTGACATCTGGAACGTTCACGCCTTCATTTTGCGCGAGGAATATGACAGTTGGGGCATTGGCATTCCACCGGGCATGAGTGACGACCTGGCGATTCAGTATGAGCTTGAAGATCACCTGAATATCGATATTTTTCGTCAGAATATCGTCGACTTTCGCGCGTGGATGGCCCAGCGTGGCTACGATGATCGCCCGCTGCTGGTCTCCGAATATGGCTTTCTCATGCCGCATGATTACGGCTTCTCGCCACAAGAGGTCAGCCAGTTCATGACGGCGACGTTTGACTTCTTCCTCACGGCCCGTAATGATACAGGCTACGCAGCAGATGAGGGCCGGTTGGTACAATGGTGGTTCTGGTTCATCCTCTCCGGACCGGCCGATGACGAGTATGCGCCAACCTTCCTCTATGATCGCCACAATGGCCTTTTAACTGAGCTTGGCCAGGCCTATGCAGATTACGTACGTACAAACCATCCATAACGCCCTCCCCACAGCCCCATGACGACGACACCTACCAGCCAGCCGCTGCCGCGGTACATCAAATTCGTCTATGGCCTGGGTGACTGGGGCACCGCCGCTTCCACAACGGCGCGTAACGCTTTCTGGTTCTTCTTCCTCACCAGCGTAGTAGGTTTAGGTGCCGACGTAGCCGGCGCCATCTTTCTGGTGGGCCGGCTCTGGGATGGGATCAACGACCCCCTCATAGGCATGATCAGCGACCGCGTCAACACGCGCTGGGGCCGCCGGCGGCCCTTTCTGCTTTTTGCCGCCGTCCCCTTTGGCCTCGCCTTCACCCTCATGTTCCTCGTGCCCCCTTTCGAATCGACGTGGCTCATAGCAGGGTACTATGTGGTCGTCTTCCTGCTGTTCGATACGCTATACACGATGATCAACGTGCCCTATTCGGCGCTGACTCCAGAGCTGACGTCGGACTATGACGAGCGTAGCAATCTGGCAGGCTGGCGCATTGGCGTCTCCATCCTGGCCTCCCTGATTACAGGGGGCCTCTTCAAATTACTGGCCGAAGAAGCGTTCGCGCCCTGGTTTGGCAGCGGCGTGGATGCGATTCGTTCCGGATACGCGCTTTCAGCCCTGATCTGGGGCTTAACCATGACCATCCCCTACTTCATCCTCGTGCGCGTCATTCGCGAACCGGAGCGCGAAGTTACCGAGCAGCCCCCGTTTCGACCAATACAGACATTCAAAGAAGTGTTCAGCAACCGCCCCTTCCGGCTGGCTGCTGCCATCTACCTGCTCTCCTTCGCCACGGTAGATATCGTTCTCCTCATCATCGTGCGCTTCTTGATTGACTATGTGCGCGTCTCGCCCGGCTTCGACAGCCTTCTGCTCGCCGTCGTGCTGGGGCTGGCCTTTCTAACCATGCCCCTCACCGTGCGCCTGATGCGCCGCTATGGCAAGCGGCGCACCTACATTGGCAGCATGATCTCGCTGGCCATCGTGTTGCTCATCATGAGCCAGGTGCCGCCCGGCGGGCAGATGCTGGTGCTGATTGCCGGCATTTTTGCCGGGTTGGGCTATGGCGCGGCCAATGCCGTACCCTGGGCCATCGTCGCCGACGTCATCGAGGTTGACGAGCTGCGAACCGGCACGCGCCGCGAAGGCGTTTACTATGGCTATCTGGTCTTCTTTCGCAAGCTGGCCTCGGCGCTGGCCACCTTTGCCGTGGGTCAGGTGCTTGAAGCGGCCGGTTTCATCAGCAGCGAACAGGGCAGCGCCTTCGTGCAACAACCGGAATCCGCGCTGCTGGCCATGCGTTTCTTCATCGGCGTGGTACCGGCCGTCATGCTCTTTTTGGCCATAGTTGCTGCCTGGCGCTATCCTTTGGACCGCACAACCTATAACCAGATTCAACAAGAGTTGGAGGCGCGCCGAGAACAACGCTCTGCTGAAGAATAAGGAAGTACCCATTGTAATGAATGATGTTCAACTATTTGTCCTCACTCCGGATGGGCCGCAGGCCCTGAAGGTGACGCCCGCACCGCAAGGCATCCACGACTTACCTGAGAACCTGCCCTTTGGCGTCTATACCTCCTTCCGCACCTTCGAGCACAATAAATTTCTGGGGCTGGATGACCACCTGCAACGCCTTCGCCAATCTGCGGCTCTCCTGGGTCTGCAGTACGATCTGGACACTACCCGTCTGCGGCAGCAGTTGCACCAGGTTTGCACCGCCTACCCCCTTCCAGACGCTCGTGTGCGCATCGATGTTCTCAGCAAACCGGCCCCGTGGCTGGCGGCTGGCTGCCGTGAACTGCTCACCCTGGCTCCCTTCACGCCTATCCCCGCCCACCACTACGAGAAAGGGATTCGCCTGGGAATTGCGCGCGACCTCCACCGCTCCCTGCCGCTGGCCAAGACGGCCGACTTCATCCTGACCCGCAACTCACGCTCCAGTGACCCGCGCTTCTTTGATTACTTGCTTCT
This sequence comes from uncultured Ardenticatenaceae bacterium, assembly GCA_964602995.1. Classification (GTDB taxonomy): domain Bacteria; phylum Chloroflexota; class Anaerolineae; order Promineifilales; family Promineifilaceae; genus JAAYYY01. Next base: position 21,006 of record CAZRTM010000037.1, on the reverse strand, counting down.
GAACGATGAGGGCGCGATCCTGGAAGCAAGCACCAGCAACTTCTATGCCGTCAGCGACGGCACACTGTGGACCGCCGAGGATGACATCCTGGAAGGGATCACACGCAAGATCATCTTGCACCTCGCCCCACAACTGAACATCCCGCTCAGACTGGAACCTATACCGCTGCAGACCCTTCCCCGCTGCGACGAAGCGTTCATCAGCAGCTCGTCGCGCGGGCTGGTGCCTGTCGTCACCATCGAGGACGAGACAATCGGCAGTGGCAGGCCCGGTCCCATAACCCGGAGGCTGATGGAAGCATATGATAGCT
>CAZRTM010000037.1:4048-20595 GCA_964602995.1 uncultured Ardenticatenaceae bacterium | reverse complement strand
GGCAGTGGCAGGCCCGGTCCCATAACCCGGAGGCTGATGGAAGCATATGATAGCTATGTGGCGCAGGCGCTCAAACCGGCCATAGAGTAGGGCAGTGCTCTCCGCTGTCTGTCCTTCCCTGGTTCTGTGATATACTCATCACAAGCAAAGAAGATGCAAAAAGGAGTGTATATGCTAACGATTGGTGATCCTGCCCCCGACTTTACACTGACCTCCTCCGAAGGTAAGGAAGTCAGTCTCTCAGACTACCGCGGACAGCGCGTCGTTATCTTCTTTTACCCCAAAGCTGCTACCCCAGGCTGCACGAGGCAAGCGTGCGGCTTTCGCGACAACCTGCCCAGGATTGAAGCGGCTGACGCCGTCGTTATCGGCATCAGCCCCGACAGCCCGAAGGCGCTGGCAAAATGGCAGGAGGAAGAAGGGTTCAACTACCCGCTGCTTTCCGACCCCGAGCATGAAGTAGCGGAAGCATACGGCGTGTGGGGCGAGAAAACGAGCTTTGGACGCACCTACATGGGCATTATCCGCAGCCACTTTGTCATCGATCCTGAAGGGCGGCTGGAAGATATTCAGAAGAACGTCAGCCCCGAACAGAGCGTTGAGCGGGCGCTGGAAGCGCTGGCCTGAGTTCCGGCTAGTTTATAGCCCTACTTTTCTACCGAAACGGGGAGCAAGAAACGATTTCCGGCCAACGGTTGCCCGTCTTCTGCAGAGGCGGGCAGCCGTGTGGCGGGGTCCGCCGGCGGATAGAAGCCGACCGCCAGCTGGTACTCGCCCGGCGGGACCTCTTCCAGATTCATAACCACACGGTCACTCACAATCTCCCCCTCTGACCACTGGCTCGTAGGGTAACTATTGGCATCGGGCATGCCATCGGCCTGAGCCACGGGCGGCTGCGCCTCATCCCCCACCAGGTGCACAAAACGCACATAATCCTCCACGGCCGGGGCCAGCGACTCCCAATAAAGTGTCAGCGACAGAGTCTGCTCATCCTGGGCCAGCTCATAGCCTCTGAGTAAGAACAGGTCGTCGAAGCGCGCGCGTGCCACTTCCGCTGTTTCCGGCAGCTCATACGACGGCTCCACCGGCCTGAACGCCAGCTCCTGCCCTTCAAAAGCCACCTGGCCCAGCCGCCGTGTCAGAACCGCCTGCCCTGGCTGCTCGTAAAGCACCACGGCCAGGACGTAGGATTGTTGTTCTGGCAATTGGGGCGGCAAGGGTAACGCCAGCCGGTCCGGCGCCCACTGGCCTGCTGGCCAGCTACCGCTGGGGTTAAAGCCATAGCCCGGCTGCAGGTCGCACTGAGCATAGAGCGCGCCCGATGGCCCCGTCAGCCGCAAGGAGGCCGTGTAGTTATCGGGCAAGGCATGGGGCGTGAACCAGGCCAGCTCCACGAGCAACTGGCCCGGCGCGTCCAATCTGGCGGCGCAATCATACAGGCCGGCCGGCCCCGCGTCGGGCGCGCTCCCCACCAGCGAAACGTTGTCTACCCGCAACTGAAGGCGCTCCCCGGCCGGGTCCGTAGGCATATTAGAGAGGACTCGCAGCGGCTGTAAGAACAGGTCACCGCGGGTCTGCTGCCCCGAAAAGGTTAGCGCCTTGGCGTTCTCCCGCTGCAGGCGCGGCACATACAGGCCAGCCGGTGCATTGGCCGGAATGGCAAGCTCGTAGCGCACCGGGTTCCCTTCGCCCACCCGCTCCGCTACCTGCAGCGGCGGCGCGGCCGAGAAGCGATGCACCGCGGGAGTCTCTAGCGAGAGAACAGTATCGTCGACTGCCGTTCCGTCCTCCGCCCAGTGCAACGCAATTTGTACCGTGTCACCGGCCTGCACAACGTCCTCGCTGTAGTCGTAAGCCAGCAGGCGCGTACCGTCCTCAAAAGGGATGCCATTGGGATGGCGGCTCAGATAGCCCATCTGCGCAAAATCCCAGGTGAAGGCCGGCATGGATCGCGCGTCTTGCTGCGGCCAAAGCCCAAATAGCAGCAAGAGCAGGAATGTTGTGACGAGCCAGCCCAGATGGCGGCGTCGAAGAGGGAACTGCTCGACCGGTCGTATCAGCGCAAAGATGATGAGCGCCAGCACCAACAGCAAAGCCCATAGTGAAACCCCCTCCGCCACCGCTCGCAGCGGCGTGCGCCCCAGGTAGAGCCGCAACTCATGTTCGCCTGGTGGAACCTGCACAGTGACCAGTCCCGAATTACCGGCCGGAGCCAGCTCTACCTCCTCGCCGTCAATCAGCGCCCGCCAGCCGGGCCAGAAGAGGGTGGGCAATTCAACCGTCGCTCCCTCCGCGCCAGCCTGAATTTGCCACCGTTGCTGTGTGGCGCGCCGTTCCGCCAACTGCACCTGGGCCTCGCCGGCCAGCACCTGCGCCCAATCGCGCACACCGCGCTCCAGCCAGGGACTGGTGTAGGGGCGCGGCTGCACCTGTGCAGGCAGGTATTCGGCGCTGACCGTGGTGCCGATATTGCCCGTGAACCACTCATACTGCGCCAGCCGCTCGGAAGTCACGTCCTCGTCACGCAGAAACAGGTAGTCAGGCGAGAGATTACCCAACATGGCTGCCAGTAGGAGCACCGTGAGTGCCGGAACCAGAAGACGCCGCCAGGGCAAGAGTGCCAACGCGCCGGTGACCAATGACGTACCAAGTGCCTGGATGGAGAGAAAGCGCCAGGGGAACTGGACAAAGGGCAGCAGCGGCAAATGCTCCCACAAGGGAGCCGAAAGCGGCGTGATCATGAAAGTGGCCACCAGCAGCAGGGCCAGCACGAAGAAAGCTCGCGACCGGAATAACAGCTCAGGTCGCCGCCGCCATGCCTGCCATAACAGCACGCCGCTGCCCACAACTGCCAGGAGCGCCTGCAGCAGCCCCATGCGGAAGGCAGCTCTATCGGCCACGTCGAAATCGAAGAAGAGGGACGGTTGGACCAGGTCCCGGCTCAGAAAATGATTGCTGAAGTGGAAATAGCCCTCGGTGACAGGTCCCGTCTGCACCAGGTTACTTTCGCCCAGGGCCGGCACCCAGAACCAGGCGGAAAGGGCCAGCCCCAAGAGCAGACCACCGGCAGCAAAGAGCAATGCTTCCAGACGCCGTCCTTCCCACCTCCAGGAGAGCAGGGCTACATAGAGCAGCACAAAAGGGGAAAATATGAGAGCCGAAATGTTGTGGCAGAGGACCAACGCGCCGTAGCTGAGACCCAGGAGGGCCAGCGAGAGCACGCGCCGCATCGTGCTGGCATCCTCCTTCCGCCCTCTGCGCAGCGCCCCATCGGCCGCCAGCAAAACGACCGGATAGAGCGCCATCGCCCAAAATTCAGCCAGCGAATCGCCGCGCACGTAGACATTCACCATGTGAAAGGGGGCGACGGTATAGGCAGCAGCGGCCAGCAGCCCGGCCCATTCATCTTTGAACCAGCGCGCCGCCAGCTCAAACGCAGCCCAGGCCGCCAGCAGGAAGCCGGCGATTTGCGCCAGTTGGATGGCGCGCACGAAGCTGAACCCCATAAAGCGAAAAAGGGCCGCGACGTAGATAGAAAGGGGCGCGTAATAGTTGAAGAAGGGGTAACCGTAGCCGTAGGCCGCGTCTGGCATCCAACGGGCAGGGAAATGGCCGTCCGCCAGGGCCACGACCAGTTGTTGCACCCGTTGCAGCAGAAAAGGGCTATCCCCCCCACCACGCGTGTTCAGCAGCAGGTTCTCGCCGAAGAACAAAGGCCGCGCCGCCACCAGGGCGATGGCGACGACGGCCAAATAAAAGAAGGTGCGACGTTCTACTGTAGCAAAGTAAGGTCGCACCTTCTCGAGCATAATGTCACATTAAGGGGCAGGCGGCCGGCAGGCGGCCACATTTGGACGACCAGGCTGCTGGCCCAGACTCAGGCCCGCTTCCGGAGCTGTGTGAAGAGCAACACGCCCAGCAGCACAATGGCCAACAACAGAACAACCAGCCCACTCATCGCCAACAGAGAGGAGCCTTCTTCCGCTTCAGCTACGGGATTCTGATCGCCAATGGAAACGACGTCACCATCACCGGTTTCCACGGTGTCTGAGCCGGCGACTTCATCCTCGCCAGAGGCCTGGTCCAGTTCCGCGGCCGTGCGTTGGCGGCTGCCAAACTTAATTTCCAGCGTCTGGCCTACGCCAACTTCCACCTCGGCCATCGCGCCGGTGGTCATCTGCAACCTGTTAGGCACCGTTTGCGCAACCTGATAGGTACCCGGTTCCAGATTGTCAAAGCAGATGGCATTTGGCCCGCTAGAAACAGCCGTACCTACAACCTGGTTTCCCTGCGCCACAGTAAAGGTTACACCGGCCATGACCCCTTCATCTTCATCATGCATGCCGTTGCTATTGGTATCGGCAAAGGCGTTGACACAAATGACGCCGCCCGGCACCGGGGTGTCGGTTGCTGTCGCCGTTGGTTCTGGCGTCGCCGTCGGCTCATCAGGCGTCTCTGTCTCTTCTGGCGCCGTCGTCGCCGTGGGCTGGGCAGGAGGCGGCTGTGTGTTGGTCACCGGCGGTGGCGGCGGCTGGGTGGGTTGTGGCGGCGGTGTGTTTGTCGGCGGCGGTCCAACCTCAACCAGTTGCGCACCGTCAAACCAGACGTCCAGATGGGCGCGGCAGTTGTTGGCCCCCTGCAGGTCGGCCGAAACGAAGACGGTCACCTGGTTGCCAGTGGCCGTTGCCTCAACCGAGAATTGCTGCCAGTTGCTCTGGTCACCTGCGTCATGGGGCGACCCCGCGCCACCCCAGACCACGTCACTGTCGCTCCACAGACCACTGCCATTAGGGTCAATACCGGCGCGAATGCCCAGGTTCACGGCTGTATCGGACGGCGTCGGGAACTGCTCATTGGAAGCGCGACCAATGGCAGAGAAGGTGAAGCGGTAGGTGGAACCGGGATTCACGCTGACCGTCTGCCAGACGCCGCCAGACCAGGTATCATACTGGTTGCCAACGTGCTGCGAGACAAATCCATCAACCACCAGCGCCCCATTGGTCTCCCGCGACCACATGGGGCGGTAGGCATAGGGACCGGAACAGGCGCCGGGGTCCGCCGACTCGCGATGCCAGGCCACCCAACCCTGCGCTACCCCGCCCTGATAAGGATCTTCAAAGCTTGGGTTTTGCAGCAGATTGGTCTGCTGGGTGGGAGCGGCGAATGCCTGTGCGGCCCACAGCGCCACGGAGAAAAAGACAACCAGTAAGATCAGTCGAGTTTTTTGCATGCTACCATCTCTATCAACCATAAACCTGGCACGCGCCGGCCCTCAGCTCAGGTCCTGATAGTTAACCAGGTAAGCGTGGCCGGCGCGTTTTGCTTCATTAGGAAACGCGAAACGCGCTTAGGCGGTGGAGCGGCGGGCGCTGAGAACAATAATCAGCACGCCCAACAGCAACAGAACGGCCACAACCACAGCGGCGCTGACAATGACGCGGGTCATGCCGCCCTCCTGTTGGGCCGAGCCTTCTTCTACCTGTGCTCCTTCTTCAGCGGCCGTTTCAGATGCGCCACCAGCCGAACCGGCGTCAGCCACCTGCACGTCGCCAGAGGCTTCGCCGCTGTCTGAATAGCTACCGAACTCAAAGCGCTGCTCCGAACCGGCGGACACCGAGATGGCCCATTCGCCTTCTGTGGTCAACGTTTCGTCGGGCGCTGCAGAGCGCGCAATGCGGTAGTTCCCACTCTCAAGCGTAATGCAGTAAGGTTCTGTTGTGCCGTCGGTCACATAGTTAACCAGCACCTGCTCTCCAGTGTAGATGCTGAATGTGACGTTGGGACGCAGCGGCTCGCCAGCATCGCGTTGCCCGTTCTGGTTTTCGTCAGAATAAGCAGCCACGCAAACCTCACCTTCACGACTGGCCTCTGTGGGCGTCGGTGGCACAGAGGTTGGCTCGGCCGTTGCCTCGGCATCCGTCTCAGCGTCCGCCTCCGATTCCGCGCCCTCCTCGTCAGCCTCTGCACCTTCGCTGTCCTCGCCTTCGGCCGCTTCATCCTCCTCAGGCGTGGCCGCTGGCGGGGCGCCCTGGCCCACAATCAACCGCTGGCCAGGCTGCACGAAATCTCCTTCACTGGCGTTATTCAGCTCGTAGATTTCGTCAATGGACAGACCGTGACGGGCGGCGATGCTCCAGAAGGAATCCCCTTCCTGCACCTCATAATAGATATTACCATCAGCATCCGGCGTCGCAGTGGGAGCATTAGCGGGAGCCTGGGCGACGGCAGTCGGCGCTGGGTTGCCACTATTACCACTGTCGCCGGTGCTGCCGGTGCTGCCGGTATTGCTGCTGTCGCCGCTGCCGGCCGGCGCGGTGGTTGCCGCCGGGGGTGGCGGCGGCGCTGCCGCCTGGCCAATCACCTCCAGCGAGGCGTCATCCCAATAAATGTCGTTGTGCTTGCGCGCCTCATCAGGCGAGGAAATGGTGAAGACCGTCACCTGCTCACCCTGCGCCTGCGCCTCCACCACAAACTGTGAATAAGCGTCGTAAGGCTGCTTGTAATCGGACCAGACAATTGAGGGACCATAGGGGTTGGTGCCACCGGTGGGGTCGATGCCGATGCGCATATTAACAGCCGTGGGGAAGTCGGAGTATGTGGCATCGCTGGCGCTGGACCAGGCCTGTCCCCAGATGGAGAAGCGTACCTGCGCGTTGGCCGGAACGCTCACCACCTGCAACAGGCCGGCTGTGTGTGTGCCATGGAATGTAAAGTATTGTGCGGCCCGATTCCCGGAATGAATACGATCCACGAAGGGTGGTTCGGCCGGCTTATACTCCGGCATACGGTTCTTCCACTCCGGATCCTCGTCCCTCTGGCTGATCCACCACGGAATCCAACCTACCGGGGTTTGAGCCGTGTTGCAGGGCATTGGCGTGCCGTCAGCCAACCGGCAATCTGCGCGCTGCGAACCATATAGCGCCACCCAGGTATAGTCGTCCGGGTTGAAGGTGTAGAATCCTTCTTCAAAGCCGGGGTTTTTCAGCAAGTTTGCGCCTTGCGCCTGGGCATTGTGGCTGGCAACGGTTGCCAGGAACAGTCCAAGCCCAGCCAATAGAAGTGCAGTCAGGATGATATTTCTCGTGCGAAATGTACGCATCTCGTAAATTCTCCTCATGAGTTTGTGCCAGTTTAAGTGCCTGTTCAAGTGGCTACTCAATGAGCCACGAGTCTCCGGCTGGCTCTCCTTCGGGAGTGAACACCGGCAGCCGCGCCGTTGTCTCTGCATCATAGAGACCCACTACAATCTGATGGCGCGTCCTATCGTAAGGTTCGTTCAGTTCGATAATATACCGGTTGCGAACGACCTGGCCTTCACGCCAGGCGCTCACCGGCCAATACCCTTCTCCCAAAGGAACGTCTCTCTGACCGGCGATCGCGCCGCCGTCCAGGACATGGACAAAGGAAATGGGCGCGATCTCCAGTGTTGCGGGTGACGTCGCTGCCACCGACGTCAACGACCATTGCAAATCCACTTCCAGATCACCCGACGGTTGCGGCATGACGGCGACCTCATGCAACACAATATTCTCGCCAAAGTAAGCAGTAATCGGGGTCGGGGTGTAGGAGGTAGCGCTATACCGGACATAGAGCGGATAAGCCGACGGCTCTAAGTCGCCGCGTGCCAGAGCACCTTCCTCAATGAAGACGGCGGCTGGCGTCGGAAGCTGTTCCGGAATAAAGTCTAACCTCCCGTATGGCCAGGCATAGATGGAAACCGGCAGAACCAGCTCGGGGTGTAGTTCATCCTCAGAAGTATACAGATTGACCCCGGACCGCTGCACCAAAAAGGGCAGGGATGGCCATCCTTCCCAAAAACGCCGGTCGGCGAAGACAGTCACTTCACTCCTCTCGGCGTTTATCTCTTGTGCCAGCTCACGGGCCGCTGCCTCAAACAGGTAAGCAGTTTCTGGCCGGCCTGTGTACTCGGTATAATCGGTTATCGTGCTTATTAAGGTGCCCCACACCAGCAAGAGCACGAGGCTCTGGCGCAAAGCACCCGGTAGTTTAGGCCATTCCCATAATTTGGACAAGCCTACGGCGGGCAGGAAAAGAGCTGCGGGCAATATACCGCTGGCTCGCAAAAAGTGAGGCGTATCTTCAGCCAGGATTGTCGGCCCCAGCATCACAGCCACCCACAACAATGTGAACATGGCCGCCGGCCGCCTCCATTGGCGCACCAGCCACAGCAGGCCAATGGCAAAGGGCAAAACCATGTAGAAATCGAACAGCGGCCGGCCCGGTGGATTGTGGCGCGCGATGGTGTCGCCACGCCAGATGAACAGGCCCAGTGCCTGACCACTCTGGCGCAGCAACGTGCCCCACAGGTCACCCTCATTAATCTCCGGACTCAGAATTGAAACCTGCCCTGCCCGGCCCAACACTATGTCTGGTTGCTGCCAGGCCACCACACCCAACGGCAGCAAGGCCAGCAACGCACCCACGCCAAAGAGCAGCAAGCCGGATATCAGGCGGCGGCGCTCGGCGTCCGATTTAAGGCGGGTTAGAAATAAATAAGAAAGCAGTAAGATGAGCAAGATGGGAGTGAAGCGAGCGGCCAGGTAGGTATAGAAGGTTGCTCCATACAGTGCCCCGGCCACCAGCCATAACCAGCGCCTGTTGCGGCGGAAGGCCACCGTGCCCAGCCAGAAAGCGAGCGCCAGCACAGGAGCCAGCAAAACAGCGCGCAACCCGATGCGGCTGAGGTGCACCGGCCACAGCGTGACCGCCCACAGCCAGGCCGCCAATAGGCCACTGCGCTGCCCAAACCAGCTCCGCGCCAGGCGGTAGACAACGTAGGTTGTCACGGTGCCCACGACGGCGGCGGCAAAGCGCACAGCCAACGCCGAACGGCCCAAAAGTGCGATGGAGGCTGCCGTCAGATAGATGTAGGTTGGCTCTCGCCCGTTGTTGGTCGCAAAATAGAGCGCGTGTTCTCCTTGCAAGACCCGCAAGGCGTCGAGACCATTATATGCTTCGTCGCGGTAGAGGCCGGGTGGGGCATCTCCCAGTTGCCAGAAGCGCAACAGCGCCGCTACACTCAACACCAAAAGCAACAAGGCCCATCCTGTTCTGGATGGGCCCGGATCTGATCTATTCAACTCTCCACCTTGTGCTTCGTACTTTCGCAGAGTTGTCAAAACAGGGCAAGTATAGCAAAATAGGACCCTGCGTCAACTTTCACAGATGTCTGTACATGGGGCAGATGGATGTTACCATCTGCCCCATGCTGTTCGCCAACTTGTCCATGCGTATATTAATGGTTTCGAAGGCTTGTCTGGTAGGCGCCTATCAGACCAAGCTGGAGGAAATTGCCAGTTTCGCAGACGTCGAGCTAGCGGTTGTAGTCCCACCCGTGTGGCTGGACCCGGCCGGTCCTATCCCCCTGGAACGTTCCCATACAGAGGGCTATTCGCTGTTCGTCGATCCCATGCGCTTCAACGGCCAATTTCATCTACATTACTACCCACGCCTGAAAGAACGGTTGCGGCAATTCCGTCCGCATGTGCTGCATATGGACGAAGAGCCTTACAACCTCGCCACCTGGCTGGCCGTGCGCCAGGCCCGCGCCCAGGGTGTGAAGACCCTCTTCTTTTCCTGGCAAAATATCGATCGCCGCTACCCCTTCCCTTTTAGCTGGATGGAACGGCAGGTGTTGAAATCGGTTGACTACGCCATCGTAGGCAATAAAGCAGCCAGGGAAGTGTGGCAGCGCAAAGGGTTCAACGGCCCTCTTTCCATCATCCCGCAGTTTGGTGTGGACCCCGATATTTATCACCCTCCCCAGCAGCGGGACCGTGGTCGCGTTTTCAACATTGGCTGCACGGGCCGGCGCCTGGTGCCCGAGAAAGGGGTGGATATTTTGCTGCATGCTGCTGCCAAGCTGCCGGGCATGTGGCGCCTGCAAATTGCGGGCGACGGTCCCGAGCGACGCAATCTGGAAGCATTGGCCGAACAGTTGGGCATTGCCGACCGTGTACACTTCGATGGAACCATCCCATCGGCGCAAATGCCCGCCTATCTACGCCAGCTTGACGCTCTGGTTTTGCCCTCGCGCACACTGCCTAATTGGAAGGAACAGTTTGGTCGCGTGCTGATTGAGGCTATGTCCTGCGAGGTCGCTGTGGTAGGCTCCGATAGCGGCGAGATTCCGAACGTCATCGGCGACGCCGGACTCGTTTTCTCCGAAGGGAATGCTGAGGCTTTATGTGCCAGCCTCTGCAAATTGATGCAGACAGAAGGGTTACGAGATGCGCTGGGGCGAGCCGGACGTAAGCGTGTCCTCCAACATTACACCCAGGCCCAGGTAGCAGCACAAACAGTCGCTGTCTATCGGAAGATAACTGGCCAACATTAAGAGAGGGCTAGAGCACCAGCAGCTCACCAGGCGTGGCGACAGGCCTTGTCGATGCCTCTGGATGGTTGCTGGGTGGCAAGCTCAATTTTTCGCAAGCGAATGACAGCAAATCCGCGCTTTTTGCGTATTCTGGGAATTATTCTGGTTGCCGTAGCGTTGTTGCTCGGCACTTATACGCTGGTAGCTTATCTCGGCTGGCAGAGTGGACAATCGCTGCGTGAGCAACGGCTGCAACAAGAACGCGCCCAGGAGCTGAACGAACAGATGGCCCGTGCGCGACAGGAGATTGGCGATGGCAACTTCCGGCTGGCACAGCGCCGGCTGGAGTGGGTGCTGGAGCAAGAGCCGGGTCACGCCGAAGCGCAAGAGTTGCTGGAGCAGGCGCGCGGGTCGATGAGCGGAACTCGCGGCCCCGATGCAGGCCAATCGGCAGCAAACCCCGGCGCCACGGCCACAGCGACTGTCACCACCACGGTCGGGAGCAGCCAGGAGGAGAGCGAACAGGCGCGCACCCTGCGCCGGTTGCAACAGTCGGTGGAGCAAGAGGCGTGGGAAGAAGCGCTGTCGGCCATCATCACCTTCCAGAACCAGTTCCCGGAGTATGAACGGCAAGAGACAGACCGGCTGCTCTACAACGCCTATATCGGCCAGGGCGTGGAGCTGCTCTATGGCGAACAGGTTGAGCTGGGGCTTTACTATCTGTCCCAGGCCGGGGCGCTGGGCAATCTGCCTCAGGATGTGCTCGATCAGAAACAGTGGGCAGAGCTTTATCTGGCCGGCATCGGCTATTATGGCGTCAACTGGGACGTCTCTCTCTTCTACTTCCGCGACCTGTGCGCCGCCGCCCCCTTCTTCCACGACTCCTGCCAGAAGCTCTATGAATCTGCCGTGGCCTTTGGCGACCAGTACGCCTTCCAGCAAGAGTGGTGCCCGGCGGAACAGCTTTACGCCGAAGCGTATCGCGTCAACGACACCAACGCCGTCTCCGAAAAGCTGAACCAGGCGCGCGAATCCTGCGCCCAGGCCACCCCCACGGCCAGCCCCCCCATCACCGGCACCGTCCCCCTGGAGCAACAGCCGACGGTGCAGCCGTTTGCGGGAGGGTAGGTCGGTAATCCGTTAGCGGTATTCGGTAAGCGGTATTCAGTAATCAGTAGGTCAGTATTCAGGAACTGCTCACTGCTTACCGACACACCGATTACCGACTCACCGACTCACCGATTACCGACCACCGATTACCGACCACCGACCCACTGAACACTGACCACCGTAACCTGAACCCAACCATAGCATAATTGCGCGCCCTCTACTGACGCCGTTATAATCGCCGCAATGCCTGAACTTGGTGATCCCATCAGCGAGCGGGAGCTCGACGTCTTAAATTGCCTGGCTGAGGGTGCTTCCAACCGAGAGATTGCTAAACAACTCTCGATCAGCCCCAACACAGTCAAAGTCCACATCCGCAACATCTACACAAAGTTGGGCGTCTCTTCGCGTACCGAGGCCACGACAGTGGCCTTGCAAAAGGGCGTTCTGACCATCCCTGGTGTGGAGGTGGGTGTGCAAGAAGAGGCTGACGGCGAGCCAGAAGAAGAGATTGATGGCGATAGGCCCGTCACGCCGCCCGTGCCTGAAGTGGAAGGGGCAATGGCGGAGCCGGCCGGCAACAACAGGCACGCACAAGAAGAAGTGGGAGAGCTGCAGGTGACCACAGGCGACACACCTGCAACGACTAGCGGGCGTTCGACCAGCCGGGTTTTCACAGTTCTCTTCGGCATAATCGCCGTGGTAGCCCTGGTCCTGGCAGCGTTGTCCCTGTTCGACATTCTGGGCGAGGCAGCCTCAAACGCCGAGCCATCGGCCACTCCGGATCTGTTCCAAGAGACGGAAGTGGGCGAAAATTGGCTGATGAGCCGCCCCCTGCCCGAGCCGCGGGCGCACATGGTCGTCTCCGCCATTGGCCTCAACCTCTACGCCATCGGCGGCGAAACCGCAGAAGGCGTCGACAACAGTGTGCTCATCTACGATACCCAGCAGCGGCAGTGGAGCAGCGGCGCGCCCAAGCTGACCGCTGTGGCCGATGCAGCCGCCCAGGTGCTGGCCGGGGAAATTTATGTGGTGGGCGGACGGCTGGAAAATGGGCAGGCGACCAACGCAGTCGAAGCCTATAGCCCCCTGAATAACGGCTGGCGGCCGCTGACCTCACTGCCCCAACCAATTGCCGGCGCTCTGGCCCTGACGTTCGGCAATCAGCTCTACCTCTTTGGCGGCGAGAACAATGAAGAAGTGCTCGACAGCGCTTATGTCTATGACCCGTCAGCGCGGCAGTGGCATACCTTACCATCGCTGCGACAGGCGCGCGCCTTTGCAGCAGGCGGCGTGCTGGACGGCTATCTCTACGTGGTGGGCGGCAGCGATGGGCAAAAGGCGCTGGCTTCCTGCGAACGGTTCGACCCGCTGGCCGAGGAATGGTCCACCTGCCCCGACCTGCAAGAAGCGCGCATGGGCGCCGGGGCAGCTGCTTTCCTCGACAAGCTATATGTGTTGGGCGGCGCCTCCGAAGAAGGGGTGACGGTCAACGAGGTTTATGAGTCGGGGGCCGAGGCCTGGTCCGGATTTGCGGCGCCTCAGCTTGAAGCGGGAGAGGAGTGGTCTCACCTGGGTGTGATAAATGTGGAAACGCGCATTTACGCACTGGGCGGCAATCGACAGGAGCAGCTAAGCGACGAGACGCTCATCTACCGGCCTGTGGTCTACACCTTCTTCATCCCGGCAGCCTCCGCCGGTGAGGAATAAGGGAAGCAGTTACGGCTACGGCGTTTCCTCATCAAATGCTTCGGCCGCCCCGTTTTGGGCGCCACCCCGGGCATCTGCTGAATTGTTCTGCTGGCGCACCGTGACCTCTTCCTCAAATGATTCGGCATAGAACCAATCAATAATCTTCGCCTCCCACCACGGCGTCAGCGCCTGGATCAGGGCCACTCCAACCTCAGTTGCCATCGCCTGCACGTATGCTTCCTTCGATGGAAAGTACAGTTCGTACATCAGGTGAAATCGCGATTGGCCCCCAGGCTGCCCCATAACGCGGCTCACTTCATATTTGATCAGTCCGGGCAGTTGCTCCGCCAGAGGCAAATGCGTCAGCGAGAAGAACTCTTCCAGCGCCTCCGGGTCGTCCACGCGGCGGTAGATGGTTACGAATTTGTACATGGGGATGTCCTTTCCGCCCTAATCCTAATCCTATTCATTATGTGCTTTCCTGCCAGATGGCCGCCAGCTCCGCCTTCAGCGCCTGCCGCTTCTGGTGATATTCATCCTCGGCAATGTGGCCGGCCTCATAGCCATCATCCAGACTGGCAAGCTTATAGAGCAGCTCCTCCTTGCTGCGCCCGGTGGGCGCGCCGTCGCTGCCGTCATCCCTGGCCCATTCGCCAACATCGCCAACATCTGCTTCACTCTCTTTGCGCCACTGCAGCAACGTGAAGCCGCCCCCTACCAACACCAGCAGCAGCACGCCAGCGCCAAGCAACAGCTCGGTGGTATCATCGCGCACGGCAACCATCCCTTCAGGCGTCATCACACGCCGCGGCAGGCCCACCAACTCAAACTGCAACGTTTCCCCGGCCGCAATACCGGCTGTGCTATAGCTTGAGTAGTTGCCCGCTTCGCCCATCTGCTGCGCGCCTCGTTGCTGCCAGCGACCTGCGCCGGCAAGAGAGACGCCAACGTCGGGTATAAAGAGGCTGGCGCTATCGACGGGGTAGACAAGTGGATGGCTGAAAGTCAGGCCCCGCTCATAAGGCATTGAGTAGCGCACCAGTAGGCTCAGTGTCCCTTCACCGGGGCGTAGCGGGGAAATATCGGCCCAGCCGCCGTCTACCGGCATCATACCCTGGGCCGGTAAGAACGACTCCACCCCACCAAAGGAACGGCTGAAGCTGGGAGTCGAGGCCCCGTCGGGCACCATCACCCTCACCGTTCCCCGTTCCGGCTCGCCATCGGGACCCACATAAACAGCGCTGGCATCCTGGCTGAACTGGTACAGCTCACTCACCTGCAACCCCTGTTCTGTGAACTCCAGAATAATAGTCAGGTCGCCGATGCGTACGGTGGAAGCATCATCCGTTCGCTCATAAACTGGTAGTGGCAGCGTTAATTGCGGATTGTCGCGATTCAGGCGGCCTGGGGGGCTGGCAAAGCTGACCTCATTGTAGTCGGTAGTCACCACGAAAATCAGATCAGGCTCGACGTCATTCAGCTCAAAATAGTAGGCGCCGCTATCATCAAGCGCACTTTCCTCAACCACGACCGGCTCAAGCTCCGCGTTAAAGCCGGTCAGCTCCACAGTGGCACCCGCCGGCAGCGGCTCGCCCGTGGTCTGATTGGTGACAGTGCCGCTGATGACAACCGTTTCAATCGGGGCCAGGGCCAGGCTCACGTCGCTATAGAGATAACTGAGCGTGCGTGCGTAATCGACCACCCCCTCCAGCTCTTCCTCGACCAGCGCCAACCCCTGATGTTCGGGAATTTCAGCGCCCCTCACCGTCTCCAGCACGGCAGCGTTACTGCGCACTGCCCAATAAGCCGGGGCGCTGAGGTCGATATCGCCCTGAGCGCCATCCGCGCCGTGACAGGATTGGCAGCTCGCTTCCCAAATCTGTTGCCCGGCTGCCACCTCGCCGCCCCGCATCCCCAGGCTGTAAATGGCGGCAATCACCTGCCAGCGCTCTTCCACCGTCAGAGGATTGCTGCTGGCCGGGCCAAAGGGCGGCATGCCGCTGGGCAGGATGCCGTTGGTAATGACGTCGAACATCTCTTCAGGGACGGCCTGTTGCAAAAATGCCTCATCAGCCAGCACAGCCGGAGGCCGGGGCAGATCTTGCGCCGACGGGCCATCGCCCTCGCCCAGCGGCCCGTGGCAGGTAGCGCAACGCTCCGTATAAATCTCAAACCCGGCTTCCGCATCCAGCGCTGCGCGAGGCGGGGGCTGCGTATCAGGTTCCTGGGCCGTCACAGCGACCGGCAGGGAAAAGATAAGGCCCAAAAGGGCGACAGTGACAGCACCCAGAAAGGGCAGTAAGGGGGTTTGGCGCAGCCGGGAACTGCTACCCGGTGCATAAATGTTGGTGACCCGATGCTTCATGCCAGCCGCTGCCCACAAAAGGCGCAAAATCGATCCGCCTTCTCCCTGGGGTTGCCACAGTGCGGGCAAAAGCGCTGCGCACCTTCAGCGCCGCCCCTGGCTGCAGCCGGCTGTCCATTCCCGTGTTCCTGCTGCACGGCGGTAACTGTAGATGCTGCCGCTCCCGGCTCCCCTTCGGTAATCGGCACACGGCGCAGGCGGCGCACCGCTTCTTCAATCTCGCGGTCCACGTCGTTCGGCGCGCCATTGCCGGACGGCGTCACGCTCTGCAGGCGGTCGATTTGCTGTAACAGGGAGGCGGCCTGCATCATCAGCGAAGCTCGCTGCCGTTCGTACACGTCGTCCGGCACCTTACCCGTCTCGTGGTCGAAATCCAGCTCCCGGATCTGCGAGACCAACACCTCTTTTTGCGCTTCCAGCGCCTGTCGCTCGTTCAATGCCCCCTGACGCCAGAAGTGGGCCACGAAGAAGGGTCGGGCTACGACGAGAAGAACGACGAGGAGCAGGGCCACGCCGAGTAAGATGGACCCGGTTGGTATCATCGCTTAATACTCAATCGGCCAACATCTGCGCAATCTGGTTGTGCAGCATGTCGGAGTTCACAGGCCCAATGACGTAGTTGGCGACGTTGCCATCGCGGTCAATGAAGAACGTCTCGGGGATGCCTGTGATCTTATACTTTTGCGCAATGGCCGAGCCAAGATCGGGCGCGTTGGGATAAGTTACGTTGAACTCATCCAGATAGGCCAAAGATTTCGATTCGGTATCAATGTAGGCCACACCAAGGAAGACGACGCCCTGGTCCCGGTATTGCTGCCAGGCGTTCTCCAGCAGATCCGCTTCCAGGCGGCACTCGACACACCAGGAAGCCCAGAAATTGAGGACAACGATCTGCCCTTCCATATCGGCCAGATTGCCGGTTGGCTGGTCACGCCAGCCATAGCCGTCAAAATATTGAAGCTCAAACGTAGGAGCAGGGACGCCAGGTTCAGGGCGCGTGGCGTCGGCATTTTGCAAGCCCCAGGCCAGCAGCGCCAGCAACGCCAC
>CAZRTM010000037.1:0-3948 GCA_964602995.1 uncultured Ardenticatenaceae bacterium | reverse complement strand
TCCTGCGATAACAATTCGGTCATTCTTCGCGCACTTCCTTCTCTATGCGAGAGATGTAATCATCGGGGTTAGCGGCTGGTGGTGGCTGTTGTGCGCCGCCCTGAGCCACGTTGAACGTATCATCATGGGGCGACGGCGGCGTGGCAGAGCGCAGGCCTCGTAGATAGCGGCCAAAAAGGAGCGCGCCGACGACCACAATGATCACCGGCAATATCCAGATTAAGATGTTAAATCCTTCACGAGGTGGTTCTGCCAACACCTCCACCCCATAGCGCTCGACAAAATATTGGTGAATTTCTTCCTTGGTGCGACCTTCTGCCAACTGCACGCGGATATCTTCGCGCCAATCCTGGCAGGTCTGGGTCGGACAGACATCCAGCGGTGTGTTCTCACAGACCGGACAATAGAGGTCCTTCGCCACCTCGTTCACCTCGTCGTCTGTGACCCCATCCTGTCCCTGCGCCACCGTGGCCGGCAGCAAAAGCGCCAGCAACAAGAGCCAGACAAACAGGGAAGCCGGCCTCAACC
The DNA here is from genome assembly GCA_964602995.1 of uncultured Ardenticatenaceae bacterium. Taxonomy (GTDB): domain Bacteria; phylum Chloroflexota; class Anaerolineae; order Promineifilales; family Promineifilaceae; genus JAAYYY01. The sequence continues at coordinate 3,420 of CAZRTM010000037.1, read as the reverse complement.
GCAAACGCTGGCGGTGCAAACGGTTCAACATCTCAGGCTGGCCCCGCCGCGGGCTGCTTCACGATCCGCCGCCCACGTTCGGCAGCCTGAACCTTGCGTTCAGCGGCGTCAGGCCAGGCAGCAATCAGCGTCCCCACGATGAAGACAAAGCCACCGGCCCACACCCAGTTGATGAGCGGGTTGAGGAACAGGCGGAAGGTGGCTGCATCCTCAGTTACACTTTCCCAGTTGACCATGAGTACATAGAAGTCCTCGGTCACGGTGGAACGTGCGCTGGGGATGGTCATCGGCTGCCCGGTGCGCGTGTAAAACTCCGTGCGCGGGTTCAGCTGGCCCACCGGCCGGCCGTTCTTTGTGATGGATAGTGACGCCTCGCGAATCAGCAGGTCGTCCGGCCCTGCATACTGGCTCACGCCGTCGAACCGCATTACGTACTCGCCCAGACCGGCGGTCTGGCCGCGCTCCAGGCGAATCTGTGTCTGCTCCTGGTAGAAGTAGCTGCCGATGATGCCAAAGGCCATCACCAGAACGCCAAGATGGATGAGGTAACCACCGTAGCGCCGCCGGTTGCGCGCCATCAGGTTGCCCAGCGCGTTCCAGGGCGTTTCACCCCGGCGCATGCGCGCCCGCACTCCTTTCCAGAACTCCAGGAGGGTCAAGATGAAAGAGAAAGTGACGATCCATAAGCCCAGCACAGCGCCCCAATTGCGCACGCCAAGCGCAAACAGCGCGACGACGATGACCAGAGCCGCCAGCGCCGGCCAGCGCAACGAGATGCCCAGGCGGCGGGCGCTGGTGCGATACCACATCGTCAGCGGGGCCACGCCCATCAGCAGCAACAGCGCGCCAAACAGCGGGCCGTTGACCTTGTTGTAGAAGGGCGGTCCCACTGTGACGCGCTCGCCGGTGAACAGTTCCGAAATAATCGGATAGTTCGTGCCCCAGAAGGTGGCAGCCATAATGCCCAGGATGATGAAGTTGTTGAGCAAAAATGCCGACTCACGGGAGAGCAGCGACTGTAGATGGTTGGGGGTGGCAAGCTGCTCCTGCCGCTTCATAATCCAATAGGTGGAAAAGATGAGCATCAGCGCCAGGAAGGCGAAGAAGGGGCGGCCCACACTCGATTGCGCAAAGGAGTGTACAGAAGAAATGACGCCGCTACGCACGATAAATGTGCCATAGACCACCAGCAGATAGGTCAGCACCACCAGCACAATGTTCCATATCTTGAACATGTTGCGCTTTTCCTGAATCATGACCGAATGCAGGAAAGCGGTGCCCGTCAGCCACGGCAGGAACGAGGCGTTCTCCACGGGGTCCCAGGCCCAGTAACCACCCCAGCCCAGCACGTCATAGGCCCAGCGCCCGCCCAGGATCAGCCCCAGGCTCAGGAACAGCCAGGCAACCAGCGTCCAACGCCGTGTGGTGCGGATCCAGCCATCGTCCAGCTTGCCCGCGATCAGCGCCGCCATCGCAAAGGTGAAGGGAATAGTGAAGCCGGTGAAACCTAAATAGAGCATCGGGGGATGGATAATCATCCCCGGATGGCGCAACAGCGGATTCAGGCCCTGTCCCTGTGCGGGAACGGGAAATGCCGGCGCAAACGGGTTTTCCAGGAAAGCCACCAGACCCAGGAAGAAAATCTGGGTGATGCTGGCCACCAGAATGGCATAGGGCATCAACTGCGGCTGGTCATCCCACTTGCGCAACATGGCCGCCGCCGTGAAGCCCGCCAGAATCATATTCCAGAACAGCAGCGAACCGGCCTGCCCGCCCCACAGCGCCGTCACCTTGAGATAGGTTGGCATTTCAGTGCTGGTCACCCGCGTCACATATTCGACGGTGAAGTCGTTGCGCAACAGCAGGATAATGAGCAGCCCTGCCGCCAACAACAAGAGGGGAAACGTCGCCGCCGTGGCATTGCGGGCCGACTCGACCCAGCGCTGGTCATCCTTGCGCGCTCCATAAACAGAAGCAACGGCAGCATAAACGGCCGCCAGCAAGGCAATTAATAGTGCAGCGTACCCGAGATCGGCTATCATAATTTCTTTACCTGCAAGGAGAAGTGGCCGTCACCAGCCAGGCGGCGGGCACTGCGCTCATCGCTGAGCGTTGTTTCGTCACGCCTGGGGCTGCCCTGCCTCTTCATAACGAGTGGGGCATTTCAGGAACAGGCCGCCAGCATTGGCATGGAAAACGCCGTCTTCGCCCGCCGACCCTTCCACCATGGCCTGCGCTTCGTGCTGCAGCAGGTCAGGCATCGGCTCGTTCTCGGCGACGATGTGCAGCCGCTGGCCCGGATTATTCAGGTCGTCGACAATGTCAAACTCCAGGCGCGAAGTGGTGGCGTCGATCTGAGTGAACTTGATCGAATCCCCCACAACCACCCCGGAGACGCGCAGGTCTTGCCCTGCCAGCCGGCTCTGCTCGCTATAATATTCGCCCACTGTCTTATACAGCAGGGTCGTGTCACTCATGGCGTTGGTAATCAGAAAGATAATCGCGGCCGCAATCAACACACCGCCAATCACGAATTTCAGCCGGTTCTGGCGTGGCTGCAGCAGCAGTTCCGTTTTGTCTCTATCAGTAGTCCAGGTCGTCGTTTGCGCCATTACGCCTTACTCCTAAGTTGAGAGAAGCCTTTCTCTGAATAACTTCCTTTGTTTGAATAAGTCGCTGCCCCGAAGCAATAAGTAACCATTAGCAACTATAAACAACCATAGTCTAACAGAAGTTTAACCGTAGAACATAAGCATTTAATAAAGTCTCAACCCCTGGTGCAACGTAATACCAGGTTAACCGGCGTGGACGCCGGTGTTATGGCGAGAGTTCCTCATCTGAGCCTGCGTCCGAAGCCTCATCCAGGCCCTCATCCGAACCCTCGTCCGAGGCCTCATCCCACGCTTCGTCATCATCCAGCACCATCTCCGCGCTTTCGGCCAGAATTTCCTGAGCCTGCTCCACATACTCTTCAGGCACCGATACGAAACCGGTACCCAGCGGGCCAACGATCATCCCATAAGCCTGTCCCACGCTTTCCTGCCAGGCGCGGGCCGGAATCCCTTCCGACTGCAGGCGGTCGGCAATGATACGCGCCGGGAGCAACCCACGCTCTTCGGCAACCACCTGCCAGCGAACTTCCCGCTGCTCAGGCGGCGTAGCAGCTACATCACTGTTCTCATCGTCGTTCTGTTCCAACGGAAGCGAAGTGCTATTGCTCATAGGGCTCCTGAGAAATAATCGATTGTGAAACCTTACCGTAAATACCGGTACTTGCCCTCATTATACTCCGGCCTCCAGCCCTGTAAAAGCAAGATGGAGCGCCAAGACACTAAACTGCCTCCGACAAACCCATCTCCAATCTCTAATCTCCAATCTCCAAATTGCTGGGCAAAAGCGGTTGTGCTAAAATTCGCAAAT
>CAZRTM010000036.1:18611-35081 GCA_964602995.1 uncultured Ardenticatenaceae bacterium | reverse complement strand
AATTCGTGCAATTCGTGGCAAAAATCCGCGGCAAAATCTCCAGGTGGGCAAGCAGGTCACCCTCGTTTATACTGCCCCCTTATCAGCATAACCAAGCATGATCCACAGAGAGGGAGAAGACGATATGGCCGATCAGAGAGTCGAAATCAACCTGGATTTGGAGCGAGGGCGCTTTCTCCTGCAGTTGCGCAAGGAAGACGTTGGTCTGGACAACGTGCCGGTGGCGTTTGAGGGCAAGACGTTCTATCCCAAGGACGAAGTACACATCACCATTCTGGGCAGCGTCCGCGGGCCGCAGTTAGAAGAACGGCTGCAGCAACACCCCGAGCTGCGCGAGCGCGTGCGAAGCATCATCGAGGAGACGGACTGGAGTTACCAGCTACAAGACAAGTGGTATCACGTGGTGCGCGAAGCAGAGCAGCACGGCAAGGCCTACGCCGAAAGCATCATCCGCATGGCCGGCGTGCCACAGCTAGACCATTTCTACCGGCAACTGGAGACAATTACGAGCATTGAGGCCGCGCCTCGTCCGGCGCACGTCACACTGTATATCCACAATGACTCCTACGGTATCGGCGTCAATACCTGGCAGCAGTTTCAGGAGCTGGTGCGCAAGGAAATTGTACCCCAGGCCCTGACGCCACTGCCCCAGTAGCAGCTTCAGGGAGCTTACCCGATAGGGAGCCTACCCGATATAAATGAGCACCCGGTCACCGTCACCCTCGTCGACCTCAATCGTCAGCGGGTCTGTCCGCTCGCCCCGCCGCAGCGCCCCCACAAAAGCAGCGATGTTTTGCATTTGCTCGCTGGCATCCTCGTCCAGGTATTCGCGCGAAAAGCGAATAACCCACTCCGTCAGGAACAGAGGCAGTGGCAGGCTGATATTGACGTTGTTGCCGTCCCGCTCCTGCACACGCAGGTGGAGCCAGGGCGCACTGCGGCTCCAAAGCCCGACCGCCACGGCCACAAGGCCCAACAACACAGTGAACCAGGCGCCCGTACGCGCCACCGCAGAGCGCTTGCCCTGCGATAGATAAAGGCGACCCATGCTCATCACACCGAACGCCGCTACCACCAGGCCGCCAAAGAGGGGAACCTCCCAGGGGCGGCTAAATTCAGGCCGGTCACCGGCCGGGGATGCCTCCACCGGCTGTGGGCTATTTTCCATCGCTGCCAGCAGCTCGTTCGCTTCCGACGCCGTTATTGTCCCCGCCTCAACCATTCGCAGAATACGATCTTGTTCGTCGCTCATCGTTCCTCCCTCTCACTTTGTCAGACGGCGGTCGCCACAGCCGTGAAGAACAAGACGGCGGCGGCGCAAACCAGGTTCAGCCGGAGCAGGCGGCTTTCTTGCTGCAGCAACTTCTCCTGCTCCTCAACAGCCAGCTCCGGGCGTTTTTGCGCCAGCAGCGCTGTCCGTTCCATCGCCGGATGGACGCGCCACTGCACAAAGCCGCCAATCAGAATCATACCCAAAACGGCGATATGTTTCACCAGTATAGCCTGTGACCACAAGGTGTGGACAGTCAAAAAACCTTCGTAATTGACGTCATTGGTCATCTGCACAAAGCCTGTAATCAGCAAAAGAACCAGACTGATATTGACCCACGGCGTAAAACGCTTTTGCAGCTCAAACCACTGATTCCTCTCCAGGCTCTTGCTGCGCAGCGCTGGCAACGCCACCAGACTCATCAACGCCAATCCCCCCAGCCACACCACCGTAGCCAGCAGATGCACCCAATAAGACAACGCCAACACCCAAAAGTCCATCACCCCTCACCACCAAACCAACCAACTAACCAACAACCCCACCAATCTCCAATCTCTATTCTCCAATCCCCTTACTTCTCCATCTCCCCCAACGCCCCATACGCCTCTCGCAACGTCCCATCAGGCAGCACAATCGACCACCACCACTGCTCATTCTCCTCCGTCCAATCATAATCGGCAATGTAGATGGTCGTCATCAGGCCAATCCACGGCTGCCACTGTTCGCGCGCAAATTCATACGCTCGCACCAGATAGTCAGCCTGTTGCGCCTCCGTGACGCCATGCCAGGTATAAGTGGGATGTAGCTCTTGCTTCAGCATCCAGCCCATCTCCAGAATGGCCACCTGCTTTGCGCCGTCTCCGTTCTGCACCATGATATCACGCATATCTTCCACGCGGCGGAAAACGAAGGAGCGGTGCCCAAACTGTCTCTCTCCTTCATCCGGCGACATCTCTGGCGGCGCGGCATAGCCGGGCGCATTTACGCCCAGCACGTCAAAGTAGTCCGCAGCACCCGCGTCATACATCCCTTGCAGGAATGTTGTATCTTCAATCGCTTCCGGTGGCCCCACGCCCGTCGGCGACAGACCGGCGGAAATGACGACCGCTTCTGGATCGGCGGCTTTGATCGCCTCATAGCAGACCTTGAGCAGCTCCGTATACGCGCCCGGGTCAGGAACCTCCATGCCCCACTCTCGCGTCAGGTTTGGCTCATTCCAGACCTGGTAAGCAGCAATCCGGCCCTGATAGCGGCTGGCGACGTCACCGCAGAAATCGGCGAAATCCTGCAAGTCAGCAGGCGGCGCATTTTCCAGCGGCGGATAAGGCTCTTCCTGCGACCAAAACGGCTGCCGGTCCAGGCGCACCAGCAACTTCAGGTCCGCGTCTTCCACCTGCTGCACAACTTTGTCCGGCTTCCACCAATCATACTGCCCTTTCTCGTTGGTCTCGATATCGCGCCAGGCGAAGGTCTGCTTGACCCAACCGAAGCCCAGCCCGTCGATCAGCTCCAGGTCGCGCGCGGCGATATCAGGACGCCACCACAAAAAGGCCTGCACACCATATTCCGGCGACTCAAAGGGGCGCTCCTCCGCCTCGCTCGTCGGCGTCACACCCGCCGTATCAGTTGGCGGCAGCGGCGTGTCGCGCGTCGACGCGCTGGTAACAGAAGGCGGGGGCGTCTCCGGCGACTCAGTAGCAGTCGCGGACACCCCCGCCGGTGTATTTCCTTCAGTTGTTGCCGTAGCGTTGCTACACGCCGCTGTCAGCGCCAGAAGCAAGACCAACGCCAGGGAGCGAAGATAGCTCATCAATCAGGGCGTTTTTTCCATCTCGGCCACAGCGCCAAACGAGGGGCGCGGCACGCCATTGCGGTCAACCAGACTGTAGAAGATGTTGTCATCCTCTGAGGGTTCGCCACCCTTATTGCCATAGTCGAAGTTGAAGAGGAACGTCAGCCACACATCGCCAGAGTCGTGCATCTGCTGGAACGCCTGCACAATGTAGGTGGCCTGTTCCTCAAGCGTGTTATCCAGGGCAAAGCCAAAGCCTTCAGGCGTCACCTCGTAATCTTCAGCAGTCGCCCAGCCAAACTCCGTCACGCAGAGCTTCATCTCAGGATCGATAGCCTGCACCTTTTCGGCATAGGTCTCCAGCGTCGTCCGGAAACTCCAGCTATGGTTGGGGTTGTCATAGGGGCCGCGGAACTGGGCCGTGGCCGCCTCTTCCAGGGACGATGTCTGGTCAAACGTAACGTCCGGCGGCAGGTTGATGCCGTTGTGGTGCGCGCCCACACAATCGGCGTAATCGAGCATGCCGGCTGCCAGCAGCTCATCCATGAATTGGAAGTCGTCGCGGGCACGCTCGTTGTTGACGCCGGTCGGCGACAGCGCGCCGCTAATGACAATGATGTCCTGGTTATGGGCCTTTATCGCCTCGTAAGCCACGCTCAGGAACTGCACGTAATCGGCGGCGGAGAGGCCACCGGGAGCAGTCCACTCGCGATCCAGATTTTGTTCATTCCACACTTCCACGGCATGGATCTTACCATCGTGCCGCGTCAGCAATTCGGTCAGAAACTGCGCATATTGGCTGTAATCATCGGGCGGCCCCTCTTCTGCGAGCACGGAACGGGTCCAGTCCGGCGCATCCAACACGCTGACCATCACATTCAGGCCGTGGCGGTTGGCTTCGTCAATGACACCGTCATAGATAAACCACTGATCCGTCTCTGGTTCAGGATGAACCGTCTCCCAGCGGATCTGAACCTTGACCCAGTCCAGACCCAACTGGTTGGCAACCACGTTCATCACGTCTGCTGGGGCGCCAACCGTGGCGTTACCATGCACCTGAACGCCATAGCCAAAGCGGTCCTGAGGCCAGGGGAAGACCACCTGCGGTTGCTCCGGTTCCGGCTCCTGTGGTTCAGGTTCACCTTCGTCAGAGGGGGCTTCCTCCCCTGCCCCACCACCCTCTACGACGGGCGGCGGCAACGTTTCCTCTGTTTCAGGCGCTTCAGGCGCTTCCGTCGGCACTTCCGGCACTTCTATCGTCGGCTCCTCACTACCTGCGCCGCCGTCTGCGGGCGGTTCGTCACCGCCACATGCCGCCAGGAGCAGAAGCAAGAGCAGCGCTACTGCCACTTTGAGTGCTTTCATAGCTATCCTGTCCTTCCTTTACCGGCCCATTGCTGCGCCAAGGGTTGAACAGGCAGGACAACTGCCGTCCGGGCGCAACATGGCATAACCGGCCTGGGGATCATCACTCCAATGGGTGAAGTCCACGTTGAAGACAATGACCATGCGGACTTGACCACTATTCCCCGCCATACTCACAGCCTGGCCCAACCATTCGGCGTGCTCGGCGACGCTGGTTCCCGAAGCCCAGCTAAAGCGGCTGGGAACACCGCCAAAGTCTTGTCCCGACAGATAGCCAAGCTCAGTAAAACAAACCTGACGGGAGCCGCCAAAGGCGTTGTAGTACATGTTCAGGGTTGGTCCGAAATACCAGCTATAGTGGTTGTTACCGGCCGGGTGACCGCTGGTCGCATTGGGCGGAGTGGCGCCGGCGTTGAAGTGTACGCCGATACAGTCCATGTAATTGGCGCCACCGGCGGCGGCAACGCCGGCCATGTAGCGATTGTCGGCCCAGGCGTTGGTGCCGTTGTCAAAACCAGTGGGAGCCGGCGCGCCGCTGATGACCATCACATTGGGGTTCACAGACTTAATGGCCTGGTAGGCCGGCGCCAGCATGTTGTTCACATAGGAAGACGGGTCAATCTGACCGGCGGGCCACTCGAAGTCGATGTTCATCTCGTTCCAGATTTCAATGGCATCTGGTCCAAGAGCTGCCACGCCGCGCAGGAATTCCACGTAGCCGTTGAAGTCAATGCTGCTGGGGTAGGTATTGGCGCCGGGGATGCTCAACAGCACTTTTAGACCGTTGCCATGAGCGTGGCCGATGCGCCCGGCCACCGCATCCGGTGAATCGCCGGGGCTCCATTTGTGCTGGAACTTGACCCAGGTCATGCCCGCCTGGTGCATCAACTGCGGATTGGCCAATGTATGCGTCTGGCCGCCCAGCTCGAAGCTACCGCTGGCCACAGGAGGCGGCAGAGACGGCGCAGTGTCACCAGAGTCGCCGGCGACCACAGGCGGGTCAACTTCCACAACAGCCAGAGCGTTGACATCCACATTGCTGTTGATGCTCAACAGGTTAGCAAATAACCAGCCTTCAGTTCCCGCATCAGCGACGCGCACCTGGTACCAGTCACCGGCCGCATTGCGGCCAATCAGCGAAAGCCGGGTGCCCATAGGCAGTACTTCGATGATGCCATAGGCCAGGCTGGGGCCGCGTCTGAAATTGGCAGTGGTGTTGTTCACCGCATCCGCAGTGCCTGGATCCAGGAGGGCTACGGGGGCTTCCACTGTGGCAGCAGGTGCAGCCGGCGTTGCCTCGGCCTCCGGCGTCGCAGTCGGTTCCGGCGTCGGCGTGCTGACGGCGGCGATTTCGATGGCCACCGAGCCTAACTCGGCCACAGCAGCGCCCTGGGCGAACTGAGCATTAATGGTGTAACGGCCCGGTTTTTCCGACCCTTCCCAACGATAAGAAAGCGCCTCGCCACTGCTGCTGGCGACCACGCTCTCCTTTTCATCTTCAACTGTCCAGACAATGGCCGCACCGGCCGGTTCAGGCGCTTCGGCGGCATTGATGTAACTTTCGATGGCCTGGGCAAACCCTTCACCCTCAACCGCATTGCCAAGGCCGCGCAGAGCCACCCCGCGCAGGTTATAGGGCAGTGCTAACTGCAGGCGATGGGCCAGAGCGGCTTCATTGCTCAGCCAGACGATGTGATCCTGTCCCGCCTGCTTGTAGCTATAGCGGTACATCAGGCTGTCGCCGTCCCATTCCAGCGGTCCGGCCGTGCCCGTCAAACCTACTTCCACCGCAGAGCCAGCCTCTATCTCCTCGCCCCCTTCTGACAGGCTCAGCTCGCCAAAGTTAGCCAGTGCCAGCGCGTTGGGCAGCTCACGCATGGAGGCGCCCACGGCGTCGACGGCATTTGCCGTCACCAGGAGGTTCAATTTATGGCGATGGATCTGGGTCGTAGCCCACTCCACCAGTTTTTGCGCTGCGCCATCCTCAGCATAGGCCGCAGGGTCAAGCGGCATCTGCACATAGACGGCATCGGCTACCTGGCCAATGGCTGCCCAATCCTGGCCGCCTGTCACCCAGCGGCCGTCATCGCCGCTGGCCGGCGTGCCCAGGGTAATAATCAACTGCTTGTCGTTGCTCTGCAGGCTGCTTGCCAGGTCGGCGACAAAGCTTGTAAATGCATCGCGTTGGCCGGGGGGCACACCCTGGTAATCGAGGTTCAGCCCCGCAAAATCGGCCGTGGCGTCGACCAACGTATCACGGTGTTCATCAAGCAGCGCCTCATCAGAAAGCAGCGCGGCCAGCGAAACCTGGTCAATTACGATGCCTGTGTTGGTGGCGCGAACAAACTGCTGGTAGCCGCCTTCGCTGACCTCAGCTACATCGCCGGCAAGCTGCCCGTTTTCGCCCAGCGTCAGCGTTCCGGCCACCACCTCAGAAAGCTGAGGCAACACAGCAGCCGGCAGCTCCTGCGTGGGCAAGAGCTCGCCGCTGATGGCTGGCGTCTCGGGTGCGCCCGTTTCTATCAGGGCCACCGCGCTGGGAATCGGAACGGGGCGCGAGGTGATGCGCCCGGATCCAACCTCTTGCAAGGGAATGAAAGTCCAGGAGGAGCCATTCCAACCGTACAAGTCCACGTTCTGCGTCAGGCCATTGTCGCCCTCAGGCAGGGTCAGGCTGATGCTGCCATCTGGCGCATCCCCTTCATAGCTGATGAGGTAAACATCACTGCGGAAAGCGTCTGCAGTTGTTTCCTGGGCCAGCGCCGCGGTCTCTTCAGATGAGGCCAGCTCAGCAGGGGCGACGGCAGAAATGCTCACCTCAGACGGGGAGCCTAGATCCAGGGTCAGGGAGCCGCTGCTGTGGCTGCCGGCCACCTCACCGCTGGCGCCGGCGTCTTCGTTGTTGCCAGCGCCGCCTGTCAGTCCCAGGCGTTGACCCAGGGAGATGGGAGGCAGAAAAAGGCCCGCTATGAGCAGGCTGACCACCAACACAATCCCCACTATCGTCAAGCCGGAAAATCTACTTCGCGACTCTACTTCTTCACTACGTCCCGTTGTCGTCATTGTTACAGGCTCCTGATTTTCCAGTGTTTCACGGGCATCGTATAAAGGACGATCCTCTTCCATTCCTTTACCTCCAGGGAGTTTGAACGCACCAGCACATCGCTTCAGGCAAGACAGTTTACTTGAAGGATTTTGCACGTGCCAGACGCCATACGAATGCCTGGCTACGTCTAATATGATTCGATTTTGAACAAACAAAGAGCGGCACGAGGGCCGCCGCTTGCTCAAGAAATGATTTCAACGCCGCTCATTCTAGCAAATGAAAGAACAGATGCCAATCACGCTCAACAGCAAGGCATTTAGATGAGTATACGCTGAGAAGGGCTTCTTGACACGCCTGCCCCCCTTGTTATACTTGCCTCGAGACGCACAACTCTCTCGAGAGACGGCGAGAATTATATAGGCAAAGGAGTAGGAATGGCCAGTGTAACCGATATTTTTGACCGCATGCCGGAAGTGTTTCATTCTGAGAAGGCTGCTGGTTTCGATGCGACCGTGCAGTTCGATCTCTCTGGTGAAGGTGGGGGCCAGTGGTATGTGGTTGTGGCCGATGGCAACACCGCCGCCAAAGAAGGCCAGGCAGAAGATCCCGATGCTACCATCCGCATGGACGCCAACGACTTTGTTGATTTGATGAGCGGTAAATTAAACCCCATGAACGCGTTCATGACCGGCAAAGTGAAAGTTGAGGGCGATCTGAACACCGTCATGAAGTTCCAGACGCTCTTTGACTAAAGCAGCCACCATTTTCTAGCCATCTTGCAAACCCGCCCATCTAAACGATGCGCGGGTTTTTTGTTGCGGGCCGCTGCGGCGGACGCCAGTAGAGCAAGAACATCGCCAGCAACAGCAGCGCCGCTCCTACCAGACCACTGGGACCTAGCGTTTCCCGAAAGAAATACCAGGCCAGCGCCGTCGATGCCAGCGGCTCCATCAGGTTCACGACGCTGGCAATCGTGGCCGGCGTGAAGCGCAACGCATAAAAGAACAGAATATAACCTAATGCTGTGGGCACAAGCCCCAGATAGAGCAGCAAGAGCCAGCCCGCGGGAGGGTAACTGAGTGCCAATCCGCTGCCCAGCGCGAAGGGCAGCAGGAGCAACGCGCCGATGGCCATGCCGGTGGTGATGAGCTGCAACGGGTGGTAGCGCCCTGCCAGCGAACGGGTGACCAGAACGACCACCGTAAAGCTGAACGCCGCTCCCAGCGCCAGCAATACACCGGCGCCTATCTGCTCTGGCTGGGCGACGCTCGGCGGCTGCAACCCCACCAGCAAGACAACGCCGGCAATGGCTATCGCCATAGCCAGCAATACGCGCCCGCTAAGCGATTCTCCCAGCAGAAGCGCCGCCAGCAAAGCAATCATGACCGGAGCGGTACAGAGGTTGACCAGCGCGGCAATGGTGACGCCCAGACGGGGAATGGCGGCGAAATAGCAGACCTGGTAGAGGGCCATACCAGCGCCAAAGAGGAGGAGACGCGCCAGGTCGCCCCGCGCCACGCGCCACTGCCCGGGCCGCACGGCGGCGAGCGATGCCGGTATCAGAATAAGAAGGGAGAACGCCAGGCGAAAGAAGCCAACGGAGAGCGGATTCGTCTCCGCCAACCGGTAAACGGATTCGGTGGCAACAGGAACCGTGCCCCACAGCGCCGCCGCCAGAGCCAGTACCGGCAGGCCGCGAGCAACCTGGTTCCGCGCAATCATGATACAGGCAAATGGCAGTCAGGCCGCCGCTTAGGCCTGCTCTACCCCGGCAGCCAGCTCAACATATACTTCCCGCTGAATATCATCAGGCGCCACGCCAAACAGCTCCAGCAACTCCGTGATCAGTTGCGCCTTGTGCCGGGCGTCGCTGGCGGACCAGGTGCGGGACTTGATTTCGAGGAAGTATCCCGGCAGGGAAGGCAGTAGCATCTGGTCCAGGTTGATGGCGAAATCCTCATCCTTATAGAGAATACGCCACCGTCTGCGCTCCTTGTGCACTTCAACCTCCTGCTCGGGGTCAAAATATTCGCGGTAGAAGCGCAGGCTCTGCTCGGCCGGAGCCAGATAGCGCGAACGAGAGAGCATTACAGCGTTAGGATATTCCTCCAGCCGGCCCTGCCCCAGCAGCGTCAGCCGGCTGCGCGCCTGATAGACCTGCCCCTGTTCGTTGATGTACTCATCCTCGCGGTAGCGTAGCTGGTCGGCGTCTGGGTCACGCCCATCGAAGACAAAGTAGTGGTCAAATTGGCGATAGTGGGAGCGCTTGGTAATTTCAATTTGCTCGCTCTGCAGCACTCGCAGCACCTGTTCGTCATTTTGCAGCGCTGCTTTCACCTGAACTTCATAGCTCTCTTGCCGCTGCACGCCGGCCAGCAACACCAGCTTATTGTAGGGGCTGGATTCTCTCTCACGCACAAAGGCGTCGATGCGCGCCGCGACCTCGGCTGCCTCTGCCTTGGCCTTCTCCACATCCACAGTCAACAGCTCGCGGTCGCGCATTAACCACCGCCCATTACAAATCACATGCGCCACGTCGGTGCTCTTGGTGGCGTAGACCAGGCGCGAGTACACGGCTGTCTCATGGTTATGGAAATGGGGCCAGTTATGGAGCGTGTTCATATCGACCACGGCGATATCGGCCCGCTTGCCTACCTCCAGGCTGCCGGTGAGGTGGTCGGCGTGGATGGCGCGTGCGCCACGAATCGTCGCCAGCTCCAGCGCCTGGCGCGCGGGCAGCACCGTGGGGTCATTGCTGACCGTTTTGGCCAGCAGCGCTGCCATATGCACCTCCGCAAACATATCCAGGTCGTTGTTGCTGGCCGGGCCGTCAGTGCCCACGCCCACATTCAGCCCCATGTCCAACATCATGCCTACCCGCGCCAGGCCGCTGGCCAGCTTCAGGTTGCTGCTGGGACAATGGGCCACGCCCGCCCCCGCCTTCTTCAAATCGTACATCTCGCCGCGGTCCAGGTGCACGCAGTGGGCCGCCAGCAATTTGGTGTCCAGCAGGCCATGCTTTTCGTTCCAGGGCACCACCGGCATGTTATTCTGCTTTTTGGAGTTCTCCACTTCGAAGGCTGTTTCGGCGATGTGCGTGTGGACCGGCACGTCGTACTTGCGCGCCAGGTCACCGCAGGCGCGGAGCATGTCTGGCGTTGCCGTGTACCAGGCGTGGGGCGCAACGGCGGGCATAATCAGGGGGTGGCCCAACCACCGGTTGATAAAGCGCTCGCACAGGGCCAGACCTTCTTCAAAGTTCTCTGCATCAGGCGTGGGGAAAACCAGGAGCGACTGTCCGAGCAGAGCACGCATACCCACTTCGGCTGTCGCTTCGGCAATCTCGCTCTCAAAATAGTACATGTCGGCAAACGAGGTAACGCCGGAACGAATCATCTCCGCACAGGCCAGGCGCGTGCCTAGCTTCACAAACTCGGGCGTCACGAACTCCCGCTCCACGGGCATTAAATAGCCCAGCCACACATCCAGGCGCAGGTCGTCGTTGAGGCCGCGCAACAGCGTCATGGGCACGTGCGTGTGAGCGTTAACCAGACCGGGCATGATGACCTGGCCGCTACAATCGACCACCTCGGCGGCTTCATAGGCGCTTTCCAGCTCAGCACGGGGACCGACAGCCACAATCGAATCGTCGCGCACAGCCACAGCGCCGTCCTCAAACAGCTCGTACTGGTTGTTCATTGTCACGACGGTCCCGCCCTTGAGCAACAGATCTACTTTTTCGCCCACTGCCACCTCCTGATAACGCTTATGTTAGGTGCATTATACTCATTTATGTTAAAGTTTCTAGAATCAAGACGAACTCGTTCCTAACCAGATAACAGTGAGGTTCCAATGAGCATACGCATGGTAGATATTATTGAACGCAAACGCGATGGAGACGCGCTGACGACCGAGCAAATCGAGTGGTTCATCGAGGGTGTGACCAGTGGTGATCTGCCCGACTACCAGATTGCGGCTATGCTGATGGCTATCTACTTCCAGGGCATGAACCGGCGCGAAACGGTCGATCTGACCCTGGCGATGGCCCGCTCTGGCGACCAGCTAGACCTGCACGAAGGTCCGGACGGGGGCATTCCCTTCGTCGTGGACAAGCACTCTTCGGGCGGCATCGGCGATAAGACCACGCTGGCGGTGCAGCCGCTGGTTGCCGCCTGTGGCGTGCCCGTGGGCAAGATGAGCGGGCGCGGTCTAGGCTCCAGCGGCGGCACACTGGACAAAATGGAATCGTTCCAGGGCTGGTCAGCCGACCTCTCTCTGGAGCAGTTCAAAGAGCAACTGGCGGATATCGGCCTTGTGCTTTCGGGGCAAACCAGCGACCTGGCCCCGGCCGACGGTAAGCTATACGCCCTGCGCGACGTGACCGGCACCGTGCCCAGCATGCCCCTGATTGCCGCCTCCATCATGTCCAAGAAGCTGGCAGGCGGCGCAGATGCCATTGTCCTCGATGTCAAAACCGGCAGCGGCGCCTTCATGGCTACGCAGGAAGAGGCGCAAGAGCTGGCGCAAATCATGGTTGACATTGGCGAAGACGCCGGGCGGCGCATGACAGCCCTCATTTCGGACATGAACCAGCCGCTGGGGCACGCCGTGGGCAACGCCCTGGAGGTGAAAGAGGCCATTGCCACGCTGCGCGGCGCGGGGCCAGATGATTTCTGGCAACATTGCCTGGAGGTTGCGGGTCATATGCTACGCCTTGCCGGCCGCTTCGACTCCATTGAAGCAGCGCGAGAAGCCATTACAGAGGCGCGGTATAACGGGCAGGCGCTGGAGAAGTTCCGGCAGATGGTGGTGGCCCAGGGCGGGGCAGCCGAGCAGGTTGACGACCCCGACCGCCTACCCCAGGCGCCGGTGGTCGAAGCAGTGACGGCCGGGCGCGAGGGCGCGATTGCAGCGATGGATGCCGGCGCATTGGGCTGGGCTGCCGTGCACCTGGGCGCAGGGCGGCAGAAGAAAGGGGATCAGATCGACCACGCTGTTGGCTTCGTAATGCCTGTGAAAGTAGGACAATGGCTGCAAAAAGGCGACTTGATTGCCGAGGTACATGCCCGCAGCGCAGAAGAGGCGGAACAGGCGCGGCGCGAAATTCTGGCAGCCATCTCCTGGTCAGAAGAAGCGGTTGAGCCTTTGCCCCACTTCTACGGCGTTATCACAGGTTAGAGTTGGAACTATCGCTCGGGCCGGTCTCCCCTTTCATATGGCTCGGGCCGGTCTCCTGACCGCGCCCGCCGCTCTCAGACAGGTGGCTCGGTCGGGAGACCGGCCACAGCAATAACGAGGAGACCGGCCACAGCACCTATCACGCCAGGAAATGACAGGCTCAATGTGGAGGCTCAGAGCATTCCCAACTTGGCGCGCTGCCAGGAGAACTGGATCGCGTCCTTATACTCATTCCACGGCTCGCCCTGTTCCTGCTCCCAGATACGGCGCGCCTCCGGCTCCATTTCGGCCCAGTCGCGGTCGATGAAGCGGTCCTCGGTGGCCAGGAAGTAGCCAAAGCGGTAAGCAGGGGTGTAGTTGGTATAAGGCTCTTGCGTCCCGGCGAAATTCTCCTCGTAATGGGCGCGAAAAGCGCGGTCGCGGGTGTCAAAATCCAGCTCGTCATACTCACCGGCGTCATAGCCGCGCCACCCTTCTCCGCGCCAGCGCTCCACCCGTTCTTCCAGGTCAATCAGGCCTTCCTGGTCCATATAATCGACGATTGTTTCGACTTCTTCGTCTGGCGTGCGCACCGCCACAAGCACCCCGCCGCGGCGAACACCTTCCAGATAAAACTCTGCTTCTTCTTCCGAGACGCCCCAATCGACCATGGCTCCAATCAGCCCCCCACTGGCCGCGCCAATGCCAGCCCCCACCAGCCCCGAAACAAGCGGCCCCGCAGCAATGACAGGACCCAATCCGGGGATGGCAAAAGCGCCCAGACCAAAGAGAACGCCGGTTAATCCGCCCAGAATGCCACCCACGGCGGCGCCCCCGACCATCGTACTCGTTTCTTCAGGGTTGGTCAGTTGGCCCGCATGTCGCTCTTCAGGGTCGCCGGCAATCATGCTAATATGACGAGGATCGATCCCACTGCCGGTCAGATCGCGAACGACGCGATTGGCCTCTTGAATATTTTCATAAAGCCCAACTACCGTTTTCATTGGTGCGCCTCCTCTCGGCTGTCAGAGATCCGATTTGGAAGCAACTGTATCAGCAGTGGCTCCACTCCCCTATAGATCGCGGTATAGCTCCCGGATACAAAGTAGGATACATTGCCCCCGACCAAGGCTGGCCACGCCGGCCCCTCCCCCAGTAAAGTGAGAGGGGCCGGCGCTGCGCAACAGCTCACGCTTCTTCTTTCAGCTCATCAATGAGCTGAACCACGTGATCCAGCATCTTTTGCCCGCGCACGCTACCATAGAGCAGGCGGGCTGCCACTTCTACGTCAATATCGTCATATGACCCCACCCGGCGACCAATCTTCTTCAACAGGCCGCGGTCGCAGCGGTGCAACAACTGCGCCGGGCTGCGCACGTCGTCTACCAACGTCACTTCGCGGTCCCACAGGCGCACGTCGGACACATATTTGCTGTCGTCATGGTCAAAAACGAAGCAGTACGTGCGGAACAACTGGTGAATCGTCTCATGCACATACTGCCACTTGACGTTGGGCGCTGTCTCCTCAAAGTAGGCGTGCAGCTCTTCCTTCAAGGCCGTCAGCGACTTGTGCGGGTTGTTCTTGTAGACGTTGTAGAACTTGAGAATGATGCGCGGGCGGTGCTCGGTGGGCGTCATACGAATCTTCTGCTGGGCCAGATACCTGAGATAACGGTCCAGCAGCACTTCCGGCGCTTCGTGTTCGGTAATGGCGCCGTTGTCCTGCTCAGGCACCATCTGCACTTCCAGGTGGCCCCCTTCGCTGGCAGTGCGCAGGCGCACCAGGTCATTCTGGGCCGCCAGAAATGACTTGAAGCTATCGTAATTATAGTTGTGTTCGTTGAAGGCCGGATTGAGGCGCAACATGGCGTCCTTCACCTGACCGCCGTTGATCCACTCTTCTTCCCGCGATTGCAGCGCCCGGCGTAACAGTTGGCGCGCTTCGCTAACGTCAAAACTGGCCTGGGTTATCTCACCAAGCTCGTCACCCTGCTCCCCCTTTGGCGCCAGGTCGGCGATGACGTCGTAAAAGATGAACTGGTCACAGGCGTTAATCAGATACTCGGCGCTGGCCCCACTGACACCCAGCCCCACGACGATTTTGCCATAACCACGCAGGCGATGCACCAGCTCGGTAAAGTCGCCGTCGCCAGAGACCAGAAGCACATGGCTGATGTTGGTATGCTCACCCATCAACATCTCCAGCGCGTCGATCACAATGCGAATGTCGGCGGCGTTCTTACCCCGCTTTGAGGGAATGTGCACCAGTTCAATCCCCAACCCCAATAGCTCCCGCTGCCCGCTGCTGAAGATGGCCCAATCGCCATAGGCGCGCCGGATAACGACACGGCCCAGCTCGACGGCAGTCTCCAGCACTGTGGACCAATCTACTTCCACATCACTGCCCATTTTTTCGCGACAGCTCAGCTCAATATTCTCGTAATCAATGAAAACGGCTACCTGACTGTCATCTCCTATCATTCACTTAGCTCTCCTCATCAAAATTATCCATGGCGGCGCTCCTCTCATATTATAAGATAGACCACTGCTCCCCTGCTATCTTCGCCCTTTGTTCTCCATTAGGCAACTGCTCTGTGTTGGATACAATTGGACCGC
This sequence comes from uncultured Ardenticatenaceae bacterium, assembly GCA_964602995.1. Taxonomy (GTDB): domain Bacteria; phylum Chloroflexota; class Anaerolineae; order Promineifilales; family Promineifilaceae; genus JAAYYY01. The sequence continues at coordinate 19,835 of CAZRTM010000036.1, read as the reverse complement.
TTACAAAAAGGCCACAGTACGTGGTAACGAGGAGAGGTACTCAATGAAAGAATTGTCCCATCTTCTGGCCAACATTCCGCCGTCTGTCACGCTCGCGGTCAATGATAAGGCCAAGGCGCTACAGGCGGAAGGAAAAGACGTCATTGCGTTGGCAGGGGGGGATCCGGATTTTGACACACCACAGCACATTATCGACGCTGCCTTTGAGGCAATCCGCAGCGGTCGAACTCATTATCCTGCGCCCACCAAGGGGCTGCCACAGGCTCTGGAAGCCATCGCCGACAAGATGGCCCGCGAGAACGGCATCAAGGTTGACCCCAAAACGGACATAGTTATCACGCCGGGCAGCAAGTGGGCACTTTTCCTGGCCCTCGCAGCCCTCATCAACCCTGGTGACGAGGTTATCTACCTGGAGCCGGTCTGGGTCTCTTATCCACCCATGATCCGCATTGCCGGTGGCAAACCGGTGGCTGTCACGCTGCCCGCCGAAACCAATTTCACGATCACCGAAGAGCTGCTGCGCTCAGCCGTCACGGAGAAGACCAAGGCGATCATGGTCAATTCGCCCTGTAATCCGTCGGGCCGCGTGCTGAGCCAGGACGAAATCGACGTTATCGTGCGCGTGGCAATAGATGAAGACCTCTACGTCATCACGGACGAGGTGTATGAGAAGCTGGTCTTCGACAACCATGTCCACCGTTCACTGGCAGCACAACCGGGTATGGCCGAGCGCACAGTGACCACCAATGGGCTTTCCAAAGGGTACGCCATGACCGGTTGGCGGCTGGGTTGGGTGGCCGGCCCAACCCCGGTCATGAAGCTTGCTGCGCGCATGCACAGCCAGACCATCACATCAGCGGCCACCTTTACCATGATTGCCGCCGTCGCCGCCCTGAATGGCCCGCAAGACATCGTGGACGAAATGTGCCGCTCCTACCAGGAACGGCGCGATTTCATGGTCAAAGCGCTCAATGAAATTCCCGGCATCTCCTGCCGCAATCCCGAAGGCGCTTTCTACCTGATGCCCGAATTCACCGCCACTGAACGCAACAGCGTCGAGCTGGCCGACGCGCTATTAGACGAAGCTGGCATCGCCGCAACGCCTGGTGTGGCGTTTGGCCAGAGCACCGAGAAGCACGTGCGATTTTCGATTGCGACAGCGATGGAAGATCTGGAACGTGCGGTGGAACGAATAGCGCGCGTGGCGCCTAATCTCTGACAGGC
>CAZRTM010000036.1:4047-18511 GCA_964602995.1 uncultured Ardenticatenaceae bacterium | reverse complement strand
CTAATGCTGCAAAATCTGGGACAGAAATAGCTTCGTGCGGTCGTGGATTGGGTTGTGGAAGAAATTGTGCGGCGTGTTTTCCTCCACAATCTCGCCATAATCCATGAAGATGATGCGGTCGGCCACACTGCGGGCGAAACCCATCTCATGGGTGACAACCAGCATCGTGTACCCTTCCTGCGCCAGGTCGCGCATCACGTCCAGCACCTCTTTAATCATCTCCGGATCAAGAGCTGACGTCGGCTCGTCAAACAGCAAGATTTTCGGTTCCATGGCCAGGGCGCGCGCAATGGCCACCCGCTGCTGCTGCCCGCCAGAAAGCTGGGCCGGATACTTATGCGCCTGTTCCGGAATGCCCACCCGCTCCAACCACTTCATCGCCGTCCGTTCCGCCTTCTGCTTCGACCACTTGCGCACCTTCATAGGCGCCAGCGTCACATTGCGCAGCGCGGTAAGGTGTGGGAACAGGTTAAACTGCTGGAAAACCATGCCCACTTCGCGCCGGATTTCAGCCACGTTGCGCGTGTTGCTGCTTAAGGGGATGCCGTCGACGATAATCTCACCCGACTGGTGCTCTTCCAGACGGTTGATGGTACGAATAAACGTAGATTTTCCCGAGCCGGAGGGGCCGATAATGACGATAACCTCGCCCGACCTGACCTCCAGGCTGACCCCGCGTAAGGCGTGGAACTCACCGTACCACTTATGCACGTCGCGGCAAAGAATAATTGGATCGTTATTTTCACTCATGATTGGCTACTTTTCTATCAGGTTGAGTAGGAAGGGGCAAGGAACTGACGCCTCAGCCCGCACAATGTAGTGCTACAAAATCTGGGAGAGGAATAGCTTCGTACGTTCCTCTTTAGGATCGCTGAAAATCTGTTCCGGCGTTCCACTTTCGATAATCAGGCCGCCGTCGAAGAACACCAGCCGGTCGGCGGCCGCGCGCGCGAAGCCCATCTCGTGCGTCACTACCAGCATGGTCATGCCGCTATCGGCCAGCTCTTGCATCACGTCCAGCACCTCTTTTATCATCTCAGGGTCCAGCGCCGACGTCGGCTCGTCAAAGAGCATAATCTTCGGCTGCATGGCCAGGGCGCGGGCGATGGCCACCCGTTGCTGCTGCCCGCCGGACAACTGCGCGGGAAATTTGTGAGCCTGTTCTGGAATACCTACCCGCTCCAACAGCTCCATCGCCGTTCTCTCCGCTTTCTGTTTGGGCCATTTGCGCACCCAGATCGGCCCCAGCGTGATATTCTGCAAGGCAGTGAGGTGCGGGAACAGGTTAAATTGCTGGAAAACCATGCCCACCTCGCGCCGGATGGCCTCAATGTTGCGGATATCGTGCGATAGGTGGATGCCATCGACGATAATCTCACCTTTCTGGTGCTCTTCCAGCCGGTTGAGGGTGCGGATGAACGTAGATTTGCCCGAACCAGACGGCCCAAAGATGACCACAACCTCGCCAGCATCGACACTGAGATTAATACCGCGCAAGGCGTGGAAATCATCATACCATTTGTGGACGTCATGGCAGATAATGATCGGATCCGGTGGGCTGCTGCCATTTCCATGTGTCACAGTCGTTTCCTCTCCCTTATCTAACACCCACGCCCAGGGCGCGCTCTAAGCGGCGGCTGCTATAGGACATGGCGTACGTGAAAACCCAAAAAATCAGAGCAATGAACAGATAAACCTCAAGCTGGGCCGTGATCCACTCTGCATTGCCAAGCACAATCGACTTACCAATGCCCAGAATCTCGTTGATGCCGACGATAATCAGCAACGTCGTATCCTTAAAGAGAGCAATAAACTGGCCCACGATGGCCGGGATAACCAGCCGCAACGCCTGGGGCAGAATAATCAGCAGCGTGGTCAGCGGCCCATTTAATCCGATGGCCCGCGCTGCGTCATACTGACCTTCTGGAATCGCCTGCAGGCCACCACGGATATTTTCAGCCATGTAGGCAGCGCTGAACAGGGTTAACCCAATCATGGCCCGCAACACGCGATCAATGCGAATCTCCCCAGGCAGGAAAAGGGGCAGCAGCAGCGAGCCCATGAACAGAATGGTGATCAGCGGCACGCCGCGCACCAGCTCGATGAAAAGCGTGGAGAAAATTCTGACTACCGGCAGGTTGCTGCGCCGTCCCAGCGCCAGCAGCACGCCCAGCGGAAAGCTGGCGACGATGCCCACTGCAGCCACTATCAGGTTCAGCATCAGGCCGCCCCAACGCGTGGTGCGCACGATGGGCAAGGGGCTGACCCCCAGCCCGCGCAAAAGCACAATGATGAGCACAAAGGAGAGGACACCGATGAGCAAGACCCAGCGCGTGCGCCCCAGGCGTGTCTGGCCCAGAGCAAAGCCGCCCATCACGGCCAGAATGTTGGCAACCATGAAGAGCCGGCCCACAATGCCGATTGTGTCCAGGCTGACCGGCAGCAAGGCCAGGAGCGCATAGCCGCCCATCAGCGCCATAGCAAAGGTGCGCGTTGGCCCGCCCCAGGTGCCCCAACTGAGGCCAAAGGAGAGCGACACCAGCAACACCCCAACACCCACGCGCCACAACTCTGAAGTGGGATACTGGCCTACAAAGTAGAGCAGCGGACGGCTCAAAATCGGCGCCCAGTTGGAGTTCAGTACCCATTGCACAAGCGCGGGTACCGTCTGGTAGAGCAACCACAGAGCCAGCAGGGTGAGGATGCTGTTATACCAGCTGTTGAACAGGTTCTTGCGTACCCATTTCAAAGGGGACAGATTCTGTATGGGACGTTGGACTTCGCCGAGAACGGTTGTGTCGCTGCTCATACTATTTCTCCACGAAGCGGATGCGCTGGTTGTAGAAGTTGAGGATGATGGAATAGGTCAGGCTCAGAGCCAGGTAGACGACCATAATCAGAGCAAAAACGGGAACCGGCCGGCCGGCCTGGTCAATAATCGTCTTGCCCACTGCAAACAGATCCTTGAAACCGATGGCCACGGCAAGGCTGGAGTTCTTGGTCAGGTTCAGATATTGGCTGATGAGCGGCGGAATAATGATGCGCAACGCCTGAGGGAAAATGACCAATCGCATGGCCTGCAACTGCGTAAGCCCAATGGAGCGCGCTGCCTCCACCTGTCCACGCGACACGGCCTGGATGCCGGCGCGCACAATTTCGGCAATGAAGGAGGCGGTGTAGATGACAAGCCCCACGAGCAAAGCGGCGAACTGTGTGGTCAGCACGGCGCCGCCGCTGTAATTGAAGCGGCCCAGGGTGGGCACTTCCACGTCGAACGGCGGCTGCCCTACCAGGAACCAGGCTACAACCGGCACAAGGATGATAACCGACAGCCCTACGGCGACCGGGTAGGTTGAACGCCCCGTCCGTAGCTGGTAGCGCCCCAACAGCCGCCACAAAATCACACCCAACAACAGGCCTACACCCACTGCAATAAGCCAGGGCCTGAACGTGGCCGCCGGTCGCAGCGCCGCCACGTAAACGCCCCGTTGATTCATCACCAGATAGTCACCCAGGGTAATACTGTTGGTAACAGAAGGCAGTTGTTGGAAGACGGCAAAGAACCAGAAGAAGAGCTGTACCAGGAGAGGAACGTTGCGAATGCTCTCCACGTAAGCATTGGCCAGATTGCGCACCAACCAGTTACTGGAGAGGCGCCCCACGCCGACAATGACGCCCAGAATGGTGGCAAACACAATGCCCAGCAAGGCCACCCGCAGCGTGTTTAAGAAGCCAACGAGAAGCGCGCGCCCGAAGGTCTGCGATGGATCGTAGTCAATCATCGTATCTTCGATGGCAAAGCCGGCGCTCTGTCGCAAAAAGCCGAAGTCCAACCCCAGGCCACGCGCTGAAGCGGCGCTGTAAGCATTTGTCAGTAGAAAGGCCAGAAAGCCGAGGACGAGAACGGCGGAGACGATCTGTGCCACCGCGCGCAGCACGCGCACATCTCGCCACAGGGGCGTCCCCTCTCTACTGTAAAGGTCGATACTTGAGGGAGTATGTTCCATACGTCTGTTAGAACTGGTGCTCTGACCAAAGCAGGCCACAACACCACCGTGGTGTGGAGCGAGGTTTCCCTCGCCCCACACTCAACTAACCACGTTTAGCGGAGCGGCGGTGCGTAGAGGATACCACCGTCGGTCCACAGTGCATTTAGCCCACGCTCCAGTGTAAACGCATCGCCATCGGGGCCCATGTAACGATCATAGATCTCGCCATAGTTACCCACGTGACGGATGACGTTCGCGGCGAAGTCGGCGTCTAAGCCCAGATCGGCCTGACCAAACTCACCTTCCTGGCCCAACAGGCGCAACACTTCGACGTTGTCGCTACTCATCATATCGTCGACGTTTTCAGACGTAATGCCCAGCTCTTCGGCGTTGATCAGAACCATCATTACTGTCTTAACAATATCGAACCACGTATCGTCGCCATGGGGCACAGCGGGTGTCAGAGGTTCTTTGGAGATGGTGATGTTCAGCAAGCGGTGTGCGCTCGGATCTTCAAGGCCACTGCGGATCGCCGCCAACTGGGACATATCACTGGTCGCTGCATCACAGCCACCGCCCTCATAGGTGCTGTACACAGTTGCCGTGTCCTCATAAGCGTCTGCAGTAAACTCCAGGTCACGCTGGCGGAAGGCGTCGGCCAGGTTCAGCTCGGTCGTGGTCCCGCTAGTCACGCAGATGGTTGCTCCATCCAGATCCTCAATCGCTTGCACTTCGCTATCGGCCGGCACAATGAAGCCCTGACCATCGTAGAACATGATGATGGTGAAGTTACCCCATTGTGCGTCGCGAGAGGAAGACCAGGTCACATTACGCGACAGCATGTCCACTTCGCCGGTCTGTAGCGCGGGACCGCGGTCGGCGGCAGTCAGCGGCACAATCTCCACAGCGTCAGGATCGTTGAATACCGCTGCAGCAACGGCGCGGCACAGGTCAACGTCGAAGCCCACGTTGTTGCCCGCATCGTCAAGATAACCAAATCCTGCCAGATCAGTGCGCGACCCGCACACCAGGCGACCACGGCTGCGAACGCGATTCACGATGCTCCCAGAAACGACGGGCGAGTCATCCTGCGCCGCTCCTGATCCCTCATCTGTATTACCACTGTCGGCCACTTCTTCCGCGGGCGTTTCTTCTGCCATCTCTTCTTCCGTGGCTTCGGGTGGAGTTTCAACCGCCGCCTCTGTCGGATTCTCAGGTGGCACTTCCTCGCCACCACAGGCAACCATTGCCATCGTAAGCAACAGCAGCAAGAGCGAAACCAGGGTAAAACGCTTAAAACTCATTTCTATCTCCTCGTATTCGTGCTATTGTCGAAATCCCAAAGTGATTATGAAAGGCTACTGCTCAAGCGAATACCCCTGACGGCACCACCTCCTTTCATGCCCATAATGACTATCCAGAACCTGGCGCGATGGATGTTTCTATTGAGAGCTGCTGTGAGGAACGGCTGCAATGTGGACCATTTCTACCGGGTCCGAGAACCGAACTCGAAATAACCCGCAAGCGTGATGTTGCAAGGTCAGCAAAGTAATCGTGTCTGCGATGTGGCGGCCATGTGTTGGCTAGCGCTGGATTGTTGTGAAAAGATTCTGCAACGAAAGACGAGATAACTTCTGGATTTGCGGCTTTAGTATAACCACCCCAGGAAAATGGGCAAGAAAGGGCGATGGGTGAAGCGCCAATTCAAAAACGGTGGAACAATTTAGCCAGCGCCATCGTTATAGGAGTGGATAGACGTACTGCAAGCACAAGGAGAAGTTAAATGTACCGTCAAAATCGACTACCCATCTTTGTCATGCTTCTGGGGATGATGATTATGCTCATCCTGGTGGCCTGCACCGGAACGCCCGCCGGCGAACCCGCAGCCAACCAACTGCCAACCGAGGAGCCTACCGAATCACCAGATAGTCCCGTCAGCAGCGAGGATCCCACCCCCACGCCGGATGATGAAGAAGGGGAACAGGAAGACGGGGAAGTGACCATCCAGGATGCCGTGGTCACTGAGGTCCAGATTCTGTTGATGGAAAGCTGGCCCCTGCAGGCTTCCGTGCAGGTGGAAGGCGAGCTGGGCGACGGCTGCACCGAGCTGGTGAAGCCAATTACGGCCGAGCGCGAAGGCGATACCTTTTACATCACAATCCAGACCTCTCGCCCGGTTGATGCCATCTGCACCATGATTCTGCAGACATTCTCCGAATCGGTGCCGCTAGACATCGAGGGTCTGGAAGCGGGAACCTATACAGTGAACGTCAACGGCGTCGAGGAGACCTTCACGCTGGAGCAAGATAATGTGCTGAACCCTGAACAGTCTGAAGAAGGTGAAGGCGCCGAGGGCGAGCTGAGCGATGAGGACCGCGCCGAGCTGATCCGCCTGACACTGGAGCGCGCGCTCATCGACCAGGAAATCCCCGACTATGGCCTGCTTGAAGACCCCGCGAACATCGTGCTCTCCACGGAGAACATCGACCCCGAGCTGGTTCCTGAGCTGGAAGGTGTGAACCTGGAGGTGCTGACGCCGGAGGAAATTCAGCAGAAGGCCAATGAAGAAGGTGACTTCCTGCACCTGCGCTTTGACGAATTCACCGTCGAGTCGGCCGACAAAGTCACAGTCTCGCTGAGCAATCTTTGGGCTGTGGCCGAAGATTCAAATACCGGTTACCTCAGCGGTGGCGGTTTCACCATCGAATACAGTCGCGACGGAGAAGGCTGGTCCGGCGAAGTAACCAGTATGTGGATTTCGTAGCGAAAAAGGAAACATAGATACCTGCGAGGCCGCAACGGTCTCGCAGGTATCCTTTTATCGCTCTTACCGCTCGAGCACGGGGATAGGGGGAAAGACGTCAATACTACGCACTATCTGCTCCAGCTCCGGCCGCACCTCTTCAAAGTGCTCCTCCAGCGCTCCTGCCGAGCTTAAGGCCACGTACTGGCCGTTCAGGTGGCTGCCTAAAATTGTAACCAGCGTCTTGCCCCTCACGGTAGAGCGCACGACCATCGTCGCCACATTGCGCCCTTCAATGTTGCTCACCTCAGGCGCCTCCATCACCGTATAAATCTGTCCCTGCGCTTCCAGCAAAGCCCGGTATCGTTCTAACACTTCCTGCGGCTGCTCGTTGCTAAAGCTGCCTCCCGTCTGCATATTGAAAACTGCCAGTTCGCCGGGAATGATGTTCACAAAAGCCCCCTCCCCAATCTCGGCCAGGGACGAACTATCAATGACCTCCTGGTTCGAGGCCAGCGTCAGCCCGTTGAAGGCGCGATGCGTGACCCACCCCTCGGGATGTTGCACGCGAACTCCCATCGTCTCGCTCTCATAAGAAACGAAATTGTCCGGCGCGGCCCCCTCTCCTGTCGCCCCACCTGACTCATTGCGGCAGGCAGCCAGCGAAAGAAGTAGAAAGGCCACGATTGGCAGGATTTTCTTCAACATCGTGTCGTTACTCCTGTTCAGGGTTGGTGAGGTGCAGATTATAGCGGTGCAAGGGAACAATGGGCCACTGTCACCTTGTAAAGCGATTTGGTAAATCGCTCTACAAAAATATGATATAATTCCACCACTGCAAAAAATAGTTACTGCAAAAAGTTGCAATTATGAGCCATAACGAACGCAATTTCGCCGATTATATACGGGAACAGGGGTACCGGTTCACACCGCAACGGCAGCTTATCCTCGATGCTCTGTGCGCCATCGGCCCTCACGTTACCGTTGACGAGATATATGCCCGTGTGGCGGAGACGGCTCCCAGCGTCAATCTGGCAACCGTCTACCGCACTCTCGATTTCCTGGAGGAGCTGCGCCTGGTGGTCAGCGCCGACATCCAGGGCAAGACAGTTTATGAAATTGCGCCGCCCACCCCACACCACCATCTGGTCTGTCGCAGTTGTGGCCACGTGTCCCTGCTCGAGAACCACCATTTCGACGAGCTGGTTGGCCATCTCGCCGATGAACACCACTTTGAAGCAGATTTAGATCACCTGACAATCAGCGGTCTCTGCCATCGTTGCCAGCAAGAAGCTTAGGCTTAAAGAAAAGAGGTAACTGAATGAACGTTCCCCTATTCGTTGCAACATCACAGCTCCTGCACATCCCCGACGGTTTCTTAAACGTGGTCATTTCCATCGCCGGTTGGGTCATCAGCATCGCCGTACTCTACGTGGCCATTCGCCGCAGCCAGACCCATTTCGAAGAGCGGCTGGTTCCCCTGGCCGGCATCATGGCTGCTTTTATTTTTGCCGGGCAGATGATCAACTTTCCCGTTGCCTTTGGCACCTCTGGCCACCTGATAGGTGCGACGCTGGCGGCCATCGTGCTGGGACCCTGGCTGGGCATCCTGGTGATGACGGCCGTCATCGTGCTCCAGGCGCTGCTCTTCCAGGATGGCGGGTTGGTGGTCATGGGCGCCAACATTCTGGTCATGGCCGTCGTTCCGGCGCTGGTTGGCTATGGCCTCTATCGCTCCGTCGCGGGCCGGAGCCAGAAAGTCTCGCTGGCGGTATCCGGTGTCGCCGCCTGGTTCTCGGTCATGGCTGCCGCCCTGGTAACCGCGCTGCTGCTGGGCTTCAGCGGCACGATCAGCTTCCGGCTGGTTGTCCCGGCCATGCTCGGCGTCCACGCGCTCATCGGCATTGGCGAAGCGCTGATTACCGTGGCCGCTCTCACTTTCCTCTTCAGGTCGCGCCCTGTACTCCTGCAGGAAAGCAGCCGCCAAGGAGGGCGCGGCTGGGCCATTGGTGGCGTGCTGGTCACGCTTCTCGTCGTGTTCATCTCTCCGCTGGCCTCCAGCTTCCCCGATGGCCTGGAGTGGGTGGCGCAAGAGCACGGCTTCATACAGCGCGCTCAGGATGCCCCTTATAACATTTTGCCCGACTACACCATTCCGGTGCTTGGCGAAGGGGCGTTATCTACCATCGTAGCCGGGCTGCTGGGAGCGCTCGTCGTCGCCGCGCTCGTTCTGACCATCACGCGCCTGCTGCGCCGCCGCGAACCCGGTAAAGCAGGTTCACACTAGCGTGTACCAGGGCGCCTGAGCGATGCGCGCTGCGCACATCGACCGTTACGAAGCGCGGGACAGCCTGCTGCACCGGCTCGACCCTCGCGTCAAAGTAGTCATGACGCTCCTCTTCATCCTCTCCAACGTGTTGTTGCCCGACGGAGCGTGGCCTGCTTACCTGGCAGCCTGGCTCTTCCTGTTGCTTGCCGTCTCCCTGGCGCGCCTCTCGCCTCTGTTCGTCTTGCGCCGCTCGCTGCTTGCCCTGCCCTTTGTGCTGGCTGCCGTCAGCGTGCTGTTCACCGTCCCCGGCGAAACGCGCCTCTCCTGGCAAATTGGCACGCTCTCGCTCACGGTCAGCGACCAGGGCCTGATTCGCTTCGGCTCCATTCTGGTGCGTAGCTGGCTTTCCGTGCAGATGGCGATTTTGCTGACAGCAACCACACAATTTCCCGATTTGATGCACGCGCTACGCCACCTGAAAGTACCGGCGTTGCTGGTGGCCATCATCGCCTTTATGTACCGCTATCTCTCGGTGCTGGTCGACGAAGCGCGCCGCTTGCTGCGCGCCCGTGAAGCGCGCAGCGCACAGGGGCCACAGGGCACAGCGGGTCGCAGCCTGCGCTGGCGCGCCCAGGTAGCGGGCGGCATGGTGGGCCAGCTCTTCTTGCGCAGCATGGAACGCTCTGACCGCGTCTACGGCGCAATGGTGGCCCGCGGCTATCGCGGGCAGCTCCTGACAACGAATCCGCACGTGATGGCGCGCCACGATTGGTTTGTGGCTGCTGGCGCCCTCCTCTTGCTGCTTACCATTCAACTCATAGGGCGTCTTTAATACCATGACTATCCAACACCAGACCACCATGAGCGAACGGCTGCGCGAGACGGACACCGCCGCCCTGCGCATTCGCGATTTGCACTTTCACTACCCCGATGGAACCAGGGCCCTCAACGGCCTCAGCCTGGACATAGCGCCGGGCGAGAAAGTAGCGCTCGTGGGGCCTAATGGCGCCGGCAAGAGCACGCTGATGTTACATCTCAACGGCCTGTTGCAGGGTGAGGGACAGCTAGAAATCGGCGGATTGGCGGTGCAGAAAGAGAATTACCCGGTCATTCGCAGCCGGGTAGGCATGGTCTTTCAGAATCCCGACGACCAGCTCTTCTCGCCAACGGTCTTTGACGACGTCGCCTTCGGCCCGCTGCATATGGGCCTGCCGGAAGCGGAGGTCCGGGAGCGAGTGCGTGAGGCGCTGGCCCTGGTAGGCATGGGCGACGCCGCCGGTCGCCTCAGCCACCACTTAAGCATCGGGCAGAAAAAGCGCGTGGCCATTGCCACTGTGCTGTCAATGGATCCGCAGATTCTGGTGCTGGACGAGCCTACGGCGGGGCTGGATCCGCGCGCGCGCCGATCACTCATCGAGCTGCTGGACAAACTACCCCAGACAATGCTGGTCTCCACGCACGACATGCGCCTGGTCCATGAGCTTTTCCCGCGCATGGTGATCATCGACGAGGGGCGTATTGTGGCCGATGGCGAGACAGCCGTGCTGATGGCCGATAGGGCACTATTGGAAAAACACGGACTGGAACAACCGTGACAGTGGCTCAGGAAAGGATAACCAGCCGCTCATCCTCTAGCTGGCGCGCCAGCTCTAGCAAATCTCTGGTAACCGTCTCTACATCAACCTCATAAGTAGAGGCCAACAGCGAGGCCTGCTCTCCAATACTCCGCTTGCCGTCCAGCATTTCCCAGAACTGCGTCGCTACCTGGTTCAACGAGAAGTAGGTACCCGTATCGAGACGAATCAAGACAGCTTCGCCGGCAACAGTCTGGAAAGTTACGTCCTCCGACTTTTTGAGGGTCGTATGAACATCCACTTTGCAACTCCTGACAGATTGGCATGGTCAGCATACCATTCGTTAATGTCTTTGCCATTATAATACCCCTTGTGCGCTTGTGGAGCGATTTACCAAATCGCTTTACAGGACGTTGTACAGCCAGTTGGTAACTGGCTAGCGATTTGGCAAAGGGTGCGTTTCAAATGAGTTGGAACTATCGCTCGGGCCGGTCTCCTGACCGTGCCCGCCACTCTCATGTAGACGGGTGGCTCGGTCGGGAGACCGGCCACAGCACTCATCACAACTAAAATGAAACACACCCTTTACCAAATCGCTTTACAAAACAGTTGCGCTACACGGCGGGGCAAGAAACAATAAGCATATAACGTTAGTCTCCTTAATGTAAGGAAAGGGATAGCAGATGAATTCAGAAGCTAGGAAGAACAACGGCATGGAAGTTGCAACGCTCGCAGGCGGCTGTTTCTGGTGCCTGGAGGCGGTGTATGATGAATTACAGGGCGTGCAGCGCGTACAGTCCGGCTATGCAGGTGGTTCAGTGCCTAACCCTACCTATAAACAGGTCTGCACCGGCACGACGGGCCACGCCGAAGTGGTGCAGCTAACCTACGACCCGGACGTCGTCAGCTACCGCGATTTGCTGGAGATCTTCTTCACCATTCACGACCCCACCACGCTGAACCGTCAGGGCGCGGACGTGGGCACCCAGTATCGCTCGGCCATCTTCTACCACGATGAGGAGCAGAAGCGGCAGGCAGAGCAGATTATCGCCGAACTGGAAGCGGACAACGCCTTCCCCAACCCCATCGTCACCGAAGTGGCGCCCCTCGACGCCTTCTACCCGGCCGAGGATTATCACCGGGATTACTTCGCAAACAATCCCAACCAGCCCTACTGCCAGGTGGTGATTGCGCCTAAGGTGCGCAAATTCCGGCAGAAGTTCGCCGAGAAGCGGAAGGTGGCAGCTCGCTAATAGGCAATCAGCAGATACCACGCGCAATAAGGTTGGCCTGTGGCCTGGAGTGGCATGACCCAGAATGACATAGAACAAACAGCCTTTCCTCGCCTGTCGCCAGAACAAATGGAGGAGCTGGAGCCGTTCGCCACACGGCGGACGTGCCAGGCTGGAGAAACCCTCTTTAAGACAGGCGAGAGCGACTTCAAGTTCTTCATCATCCTTGAGGGCAAGGTTGAAATTCTCGAAACGTCTTCAAGAAAGCCGCGAACGGTCACGATACATGGGGCGGGCGAGTTCACCGGTGATATCGACATGCTCACCGGACGCCCGTCCCTGGTCACAGCGGTAGCCCGTGAGAAGACAGAACTTTTCGAAATCGACTCCGACGAGCTACGGCGCATTCTCAATGAAGAACCGCGGTTGGGCGAGTCCATACTGCGTGCCTTCCTCGCTCGTCGCGAGCTGCTCGAAGCATCTGATTTCCTTGGGGTCCAGGTCGTAGGCTCGCGCCACTCGCGCGACACGCTGCGCATCCGCGATTTTCTCAGTAAGAATCAGGTGCCTTTCACCTGGGTTGACGTCGAGAATGACCCCCAGGTTTACGACTTATTCCGCCACTTCAACGTCGGCCTCCAGGACACGCCACTGGTCATCACGCACACCGCGCGCGGCATCCTGCGCAACCCCAGCAACCGCGAGCTGGGCGAGACGCTCAACACCAAACAAACGGTGGAAGATGTGGTCTATGACCTGGCCATCGTGGGCGCCGGTCCGGCCGGGCTGGCGGCAGCGGTTTATGGCGCGTCGGAGGGGCTGCAAACGGTGGTGCTGGAGAAGAGCGCGCCTGGTGGGCAGGCGGGACAAAGCTCCAAAATCGAAAATTACATGGGCTTCCCGGCCGGCCTTTCGGGCAACGACCTGGCCAGCCGCGCCGTCATCCAGGCGCAAAAATTCGGCGCGCTCATTACGTCGCCGGTCGAGGCCGTGGGTCTCTCCTGCGAGCATGGTTACAATGTCGTCGAGATGGACGACGGTGACTATGTTGTTGCGCGCTGCGTGCTGATCGCCACCGGTGGTTCCTACCGCCGCCTGGACGTTGAAAACTGTAACCGCTTTGAGGGCGCCGGGGTCTATTACAGCGCAACCAGCGTGGAAGCGCAGATGTGCCACGAGCAGACAGTGGTGGTCATCGGCGCCGGTAATTCAGCGGGGCAGGCAGCGGTCTTTCTCTCACAACACGCGCGCGAGGTGTTACTGGTCGTGCGCAACGATGACCTCTACGAAGATATGTCCCGCTATCTGGCGCGGCGCATTGAGGAAACGGAGAATATCTCTACCCATCTGCAAAGTGAAGTTGTGGGCATGAGCGGTGAGGAAGCACTGGAACAGGTTACCATTCGCAACAACGAAAGCGGCGAGGAGCTGGAAGTTGAAACGCAGGCGACTTTCATCTTTATCGGCGTCGAGCCTCATACGGCCTGGCTGCCAGAGCAGATTGAAGTTGACCGGCGTGGCTTCATCTGCACCGGTAGCCTGGTGCGCCGCTCGCCACACTGGCCCCTGCGCCGCCACCCTTACCTGCTGGAAACGAGCCAGCCTGGCGTATTCGCGGCAGGCGATGTGCGCGCCACTTCCATCAAGCGCGTGGCTTCGGCTGTGGGTGAAGGGTCGATGACCATTCATTTTGTGCACCAATACCTTTCGGGCTAGGTTACTATGCGTTGGCAACTGGACCAGTTGGTCGTTGAAGGCACAAGCAACAGCGAACAAATTCTACAGTGGTGGGCGGCCTCTTTTTCCGCCTCTCCTCTCACAGATGAAGCGCCAGACATAGAAATGGCCCTCAACGCCGTCTCCACCATGCCCGCTCGCCCTGAAACCACCCCTCTCTATGAGGAAGGTGACTTCCTGGCCTATTATCCTCACGGCAGACATACGATGGCCTACTTGCCCCAATATGGCTGCCTGAAGCTGGATTTAGATAGCTCTATCACCACGGCGCACATCTGGGAAGCATCGCTACATCCCGGCTTGCTCGAAGACCTGGTGGCGATGGGCCTCTCGCCCCACCTGCGGCGGCGCGGGCTGTACCTGCTGCACGCCTTTGCCGCCGCCCGCGACGACAAGGCCGTGCTGCTGGTGGGCGATTCGGGCGCAGGCAAGACGACGACGGGCCTGGCGCTTCTTGATAGCGGCTGGAAACTGCTCGCCAACGATTCGCCGATGCTGAATGGGCAGGGGCAGGTGTTTCGTTATCCGGGTCTCATTTCGGCCCATCCAGGCTCATTTGCCCACTTTTCTGCCAGCGCTCCGCTCGCCGAAAAGGAGCAGAGCGGCGAGAAGATTATGGTCGCCGCCGAGTCGTTGTGGCCGGACGTGTGGGCGGAACAGGCCACGGTATGCGCCGTCCTCTTCCCGCAAATTGCGCCGGAGCGAGGGCATGATCTGCACCCGCTCACGCCCGTCGAGACGGTGCGGCGGTTGCTACCGCACACGATGGAACAGTGGGATAGAGAAACGATGGGCATGCACCTGGCAGCGCTGCGCCGCCTGGCGGAACGGGCGCGGGGGTATGTGTTGTATTTGGGGCCAGATGTGGGGCAGATTGGGGAGGTGTTGGAGGGGGCGGGGATTGGGTGATTGGAGATTGG
>CAZRTM010000036.1:0-3947 GCA_964602995.1 uncultured Ardenticatenaceae bacterium | reverse complement strand
TGGGGCAGATTGGGGAGGTGTTGGAGGGGGCGGGGATTGGGTGATTGGAGATTGGAGATTGGTTGACTGGAGATTGGAGGAGGTCCGTTTTAACCGAGCCGTACTTCGCGTTCCTCCGAACGCCAGGCAGCGTAAGCAAGGGCCTGTTTGCTTTCTTCACACCACAATAATTACTCCCTAAGTAACAGGAGAGGAATGCAGTGAATACAACCGACATCGTACAAATGCTCCTTCATGGCAACCAGCTAAAACGGACGGCGCGCACGGGGTGGGTGCAGCGGGGGGTGTCGCAGGGGGAGAATGTGGCGGCTCATAGTTATGGGGTGGCGTTTGCCGCGCTGATATTGGCGCAACTGGTGGAGGAGCCTGTTGACCTGGGTAAGGCGCTGGCGCTGGCCATTCTGCACGACCTGCCTGAAGGGCTGACCAGTGATATTCCGGCCCCTGCCTGGCGCTTTTTACCGGCAGGCCTCAAGCCACAAATGGAGCAGGCGGCGTTGGACGAAATCATGGGCGACACTACCTTTGAGCCGCTCTTCCTCTCCTGGTGGCAGGAGCTGGGCGACAACGAGAGTGTAGAGGCGCGCCTGGTGCATGACGCCGATAAGATCGACCTCTTTGTGCAGGCCCTGGTCTTTGAAGAGCAGACAGGCAATAAACATCTGGCGGAGTTTTGGAAGCTGGAGTATCGTTTTCACTTCGAGGTTGCGCAGACCATCTACGACCACCTGCGCCAGCGCCGCGAGCGCCTGTACCGGCAGGGGCCTGAGAACTGGCCAGAATAGTTGGCCTGAGCACGTTTCCGAGCTGCCTCCCGATTTTGGTCTTAGCGCCAGTTGCCCTATACTTGCTGCCATGTCTGCCTCACGTCGCGTGGTCCACGTCGAAACAAACGAAATCCTCCTGCCCAGCGCCCGCTGGTGCGACACCTTTTTCAGCAAGTGGCAAGGCTTCACCTGGCGGCGCACGCTTGCGCCAGACGACGGCCTGATTCTGGTCGAAAAGAAGGACAGCCGCGTCAACACCGCCATCCACATGTTCTTTGTCTTCTTTGACCTGGGTGTCGTCTGGATCAATGGCGAAGGCCGGGTCGTCGACAAAGTTCTGGCCCGTCCCTGGCGTCCTTCCTATGCCCCGCGTGAAGCAGCCCGCTACGTTCTGGAAACCCATCCCGATCTGTTGCAGAAAATTGAGATCGGAGATCACATTCGATTTGAGTTATGCCAAGGAGAATAAATAATGCAAAAAGAGATTATCGTCAGTGATAAAGCCCCGGCCGCCGTTGGCCCCTACTCCCAGGCCATTCGCGTGGGCGATCTGATCTACACCGCCGGCCAGGTTCCGATTGACCCCGCCACCGGAAAGCTCGTGGAGGGCGACATTCAGGCTCAAACGCGCCAGGTTATTCAGAATCTGAAAGAAGTGCTGGAAGCAGCCGGCAGCTCCCTCGACAATGTGGTCAAGACCACGGTCTTTCTGCAAGACATCAACGACTATGCCGCCGTCAACGAAGTGTACGGCAGCTTCTTTGGAAACAGCGCACCTGCCCGCTCCGCCGTTCAGGTTGCTGCCCTACCCTTAGGGGCACATATCGAAATTGAGGTTGTGGCCATCCGTTCCCAGGAGTAGCTCGCGCCAGGGGCCGTAAAGAGGCTCTTATTCAGGAGGGCTTTGGAACAGGTAACCCAGGCCCGATTTCGTCACAATATAATCCCACTCCTGATTCTCCCCTTGCAGCTTTTGCCGCAGACGGTAGACGGCGACATAGAGCCGGTCTTCGCTGGCATCCTCACCCGGCCAGACGCGCTGCAACAGGCGCTCTGTAGGAATGATGCGCCCACGATTATTGTACAGAATGTTCAGCAGCTTGGTCTCTGTGGGGGTCAGCGGCACCGGCTCGCCGTCTACCAGCGCTTCATGCCCTGAGAAGTCTATCTGCAAGCGGTCGTCAACTACCACAGTGGGGTCAGCACGGTAGTCGAAGTTGTTGACACGCCGCAACACACGCTGCACACGCGCAACCAGCTCGTGGACGTCGAAGGGCTTGATGATGTAATCATCAGCATAGCGCTCCAGTCCTTCCACCACTTTCTGTTCCTGATCCACAGCAGTGAGGAAAATGACGGGCATGTCGCTGCGCTCTCGAATGGAGTGCGCCAGCTCAAACCCGTCCACCCTGGGCATGTTTATATCGACGAGGGCCAGATGAGGCGCGCCACGGCGCTGAATCACGCGCAATGCTTCGTCGGCTGACGTTGCGGTGAACACCTCATACCCGGCCTGTTCCAGGACCAACTGGACCAGTGTCAGCATGTTCTCGTTGTCGTCTACGGCCAGGATCTGCTGAACTTCCATTTCTCCACCCGTTATGTTCATTGTCATCTTCTTTACCTGGTGAAGCTCAAGCTTATTTAATTTTCAATCGGATATCTGCTACATTCCAGCGCCAGGCGCTCCACAAACTCACTGAGCATCATCGCTGTGGCGCCCCACACTTTGTGCTCGTCGACGCGAAAGAAGGGAACCTCCATGAGGCCATCTTTCCACTCCCAATCCTCCTTATCGCGCGTCTTCTGATCGAGCAAGTGTTCCAGCGGCACCTCAATGATTTCCGCCACTTCAGTCGGCTGTGCCACCATTTCAGGGCGGCCTTCGTGCCAGCCAACAAACGGAGTTACTTGAAAATCAGAGGGGAGAATATATAACGGCGTCAACTGTCCCAGAATTGTCACGCGGCCAGGGTGGACGCCGACCTCCTCATAGCATTCCCGCAAGGCAGCTTGTTGCAACGATTCGCCGGGGTCGCGGCGGCCGCCGGGAAACGAGATCTGCCCTGGATGGGAGGGAAGGTCATCACGACGCCGCGTCAGAACCAGGTGCGTCTGCCCGTTCATCTTGTAAAGGAGCAGGAGAACTGCCCCCTGACGAGGCTGGCCCGGCAGTTCGGCTGGTCGGGTTTCGGTACGCGAAACCGGTCTCATCTTTGCCTGGGCTGCGCGGCCATCAAAGTTGTCGTGATAGAGAGCACGTTGAATGGCCGATTTCGATAATGTCACCGCATCTTCACCTTATCCCAGCTCAAACGTATCAACCGGCTTCCTGACGTGGTTGAAAGCGATAGCCTTCCCCACGTTCCGAAACCACGTACTGATGCGAGCCGCTGATCGGCTTCAGCTTGCTGCGCAGACGGTGAACATAGACGTGAAGCCGGTCTTCATAGGTGACTTCTCGCGGCCACATACGGCGTAACAGAAAATCTGTGGCCACCGTCTCCCCACTGCTGCGCATCAGAATATAAAGCAAGCGTGACTCCGTTGGCGTCAGGGAACAGGTTGCGCCATCTGCTGTGATAATCTTACGTCCTGGAAAGTCTACTGTCATCTGTACATCGACAATAATGGGCGAAGCTGCCGCATAAGGAAACTCACCAACCCGGTTTAGAACGCGCCGCACACGCGCAACCAGTTCGGCAGGGTTAAATGGTTTGATAATGTAATCTTCGGCGAACTGCTGAATCGCCTTCACGACGGTTCTAGCCTCATCAACCGCCGTCAACATAATAAGCGGTAAATCGCAAAATTGCAGCAATCGCTCAGAAAACTCAAATCCATCCATACCTGGCGGCATGTTAAGGTCGACA
Source organism: uncultured Ardenticatenaceae bacterium (assembly GCA_964602995.1). GTDB lineage: Bacteria > Chloroflexota > Anaerolineae > Promineifilales > Promineifilaceae > JAAYYY01. Next base: position 307 of record CAZRTM010000036.1, on the reverse strand, counting down.
ATGGCCAGATCCGGCAGGCCACTCATATTGATGATCTGTAAGGCCTGCTCCCCAGAGATTGCCGTCCATACCGCGAAATCGGCCTTCTGCAACGTGCGCCGTACGATTTGTAGCGTCTCCGGGCTGTCATCGATGACCAGAATACACGGCTTTTGTCCTTGTTCAATTTCCGTATTCACGTCAGGTTGGCTCATTACTGACATCGCCGCTTCTCCGGTTGTTGTATATTCCCACATTCTACCACATACGCTACACTAGTATGATATGACAATTGTCCACCTCGTGGTCCTATGGTGCCTGGGCCTCT
>CAZRTM010000035.1:0-35372 GCA_964602995.1 uncultured Ardenticatenaceae bacterium | reverse complement strand
AACGGCCGACGAGAATCTGGAGCTGAAGTATGCCGGGCGCAACGAATTCCGCCCCATCGACATCTGCCAGGAAGCAATTGTCGCCGGGTGTGGTTTCGTGGCTCGCAGCTTCTCCGGCGACCCCACGCAGGTGCGCGAGCTGCTGAAAGCGGCGCTCAGCCACCGCGGCACGGCCGTGCTGGACATCATCAGCCCTTGCGTGGCCTTCAACAACAACGACGATTCTCCCAAGAGCTACACCTGGGGCAAGGAACACCAGGAGCCGCTGCACGGGCTGGACTACGTTCCGGTGTACGATGAGATCATGATCGACGATTATGCTCCGGGCGAGGCCCAAAAGGTGCAGTTGCACGACGGCTCGCACATTATGCTGCGCAAGCTGGAAGCGGACTACGACCCCACCAATCGCCGTCAGGCGATGGCCCGCCTGGAAGAGGCTCTGCACGAGCAGGAGTTTATCACCGGGCTGATCTACTTCGACGATTCTCGCCCCAACCTGGCGGAATTGGAGAAGTTGCCAGATACGCCGCTGGCCCACCTTCCAGAAGAGAAGCTGAAGCCATCGCGACAGCAGCTTGACGAAGTAATGGCTCGCTTCCTCTAGAAATCGTACGCGCCAAATACGCAAGGCGCCCGATCTTCGTTACAATAGTGGTCGCCCCTATCGCGTTGGGGGCGACCACTTTTTGTTTCGTATCCGTCTCTGTCATCTCATTTGTGGAGTGGGTGATTATGCAATTCGGTCTATTTGATGAAAAACCGCGTCGCTATGAATCGCTTGAGGCATTGCTGGCGGACATGGTTGACATGACAGATGACCCGCTGGCAGAAGCAGGCACGACGATGGTCATCTATCGCGGCAATCCCAAAGCCAAACTGATGATCATCGGTGAAGCGCCCGGACCAGAAGAAAACCGCCTGGGCAAACCGTTCGTGGGGCGCTCGGGACAGCTTCTGGACCAGATCCTGGCGGCCATCGGCCTCGACTCAGAGAAAGACGTCTTTATCACCAACGCCGTCTTCCGCATGCCGCCGGGCGAGGAGCGCGCCTTCCGCAAACCGACGGATGAAGAGATTGAAGCGTACAAACCCTACGTCCTTGAAATCATCCGCCTCATCGATCCCCGCATCATCCTCCTCTCCGGCAATGTCGCCACTCAATCGCTCCTGGGCCTGACCGGCATCACCCGCCTGCGCGGCGAGTGGCGCCAATGGGACGGCCGCTGGCTGATGCCCATCTTCCACCCCGCCTACCTCCTCCGCAACCCCTCCCGCGACCCCAACAGCCCCAAGGCGCAAACGTGGAGGGATTTTCAGGAGGTGCGGAGGAAGTATGATGAGGTGATAGCTGATAGCTAACAGCTATCAGCTATCAGCATGGAATCTTCTACCATAGGAGCGAACAAAGTTGCGTGATTTTAAGAAGTTGCATGTCTGGCAAAAGGCCCACCAGATGACATTGATGATTTACCATCTGACGGCAGACTTTCCTGCGTCAGAGCTTTATGGTTTGCGTAGTCAAATACGCCGGTCAAGTGCATCGATTGGCGCTAACATTGCAGAAGGCTGTGGTCGTAACGGAAGAAAAGAGCTGACCCGCTTCTTAAACATTGCTATGGGTTCAGCAAGTGAACTCGAATACCATTTATTACTGGCAAATGATCTCGAATTTATTCCCCATGACAAATATGCGATCCTTAACGCGCAAGTAATCGAAGTCAAACGCATGCTAGCAGGCTTTATAAAAACCCTGAAAGCTGATGGCTGATGGCTGATAGCTACTCTAACAAGGCAGCATTACGCGGCGAACCCGGCTACGTCTGGCGCTCTGGGCAGGAGCGGCGCTTGGAGATGATCCGGCGTTGGGCCGATCTATCCGGCTGCATTCTGGACAATGGTTGTGGACTGGGCACCTATCTGGCCGCCTTTGCCCCCTACAGTGATTGCCGCTTTGGCACTGAGGTGGAGCTGGAACGGGCCGTGCAGGCGCGCGGGCAGGCGACCGGCGTTGTGCTGGCGGCAGGAGAGCAGCTTCCTTTCCCCGACAACCACTTTGATTTCATGTTCAGCAATGAGGTCATCGAACACGTGGCTGATGACGCCCAATATGCTGCGGAAATGGTGCGCACGGTGCGCCCCGGCGGGCGCATCCTCATTTTCGCCCCCAACCGCTGGTATCCAGTGGAGCAGCACGGCGTCTATTGGCGGGGCGAGTACCACTTCGGCAACATCCCCCTGGTCAACTATCTGCCCAACCCTCTGCGCAACCGTCTCGCTCCCCACGTGCGCGCCTATACCGCGCGCCGCCTGCGTAAACTGTTCGACGGCCTGCCTGTGACCGTCGTGCATCACAGTCGCATCTTCGGCGGCTATGACAATATTGAGTACCGCTGGCCTCGCGCCGGGCGCCTTCTCAAACGCATTCTCTACACCGCCGAGCGCACACCGCTACAGGTATTAGGCATCTCGCATCTGCTCGTCCTGGAAAAACGCGCCTGATCTCCAATTGGCTCCATTGTTGCCCACCATAGCGCAAAACAATAGGTCCAATTCTATTGTAGAGTCGCCCTGCCCTGTCTACAATTAAACGTACAAGCGTTAACCACTCCCAAAACAATTCAAACCCACCAAAGGAGGTTATGGAATTATCATGGAAAACGGTAAGGAAAACGGACAAAAGGAAGTAGGAAGCGTCAGCCTTAAACGCGGCCTGGCGCAGATGTTGAAAGGCGGCGTCATCATGGATGTGGTGACCCCTGAGCAGGCGAAAATTGCCGAAGAAGCCGGCGCGGTCGCCGTCATGGCCCTGGAACGCGTACCGGCCGACATTCGCGCCCACGGCGGCGTGGCCCGCATGTCGGACCCTGGCCTTATCAAAGAGATTATGGATGCGGTGAGTATCCCCGTCATGGCCAAGGTACGCATTGGCCACTTTGTCGAGGCTCAGATTCTGGAATCGCTCGGCGTCGACTATATTGACGAGAGCGAGGTTCTGACCCCGGCTGATGAAGAACACCACATTAACAAACACTCCTTCAAGGTGCCTTTCGTATGTGGTTGCCGCAATCTGGGTGAAGCGCTGCGCCGCATTGGCGAAGGCGCAGCCATGATGCGCACCAAGGGTGAAGCGGGAACCGGCGACGTCGTGGAAGCCGTGCGCCACGCGCGCACCGTGATGGGCGAAATTCGCCGCCTGCAACTGATGCCCGACGAAGAGCTGATGAGCTACGCCAAGAGCATCGGCGCGCCCTATGAGCTGGTGAAAGAGACCAAAGAGCTGGGCCGCCTGCCGGTCGTCAACTTTGCTGCCGGCGGCATCGCCACCCCGGCCGACGCAGCCCTGATGATGCAGTTGGGCGTTGACGGCGTCTTCGTCGGTTCCGGCATCTTCAAGAGCGGCGACCCCGCCCAACGCGGCAAGGCCATCGTGGAAGCAACCACCCACTACAACAACCCCGAAATCCTGGCTAAAGTCAGTGAAAACCTGGGCGAACCAATGGTCGGTCGCACCGCCGCTTCTCTGACGGCAGAGGAACAATTGGCAGTTAGGGGTTGGTAGAGTAGAGGATTGGAGATCGGAGATTAGAGATTTTCGCCGCAGATAAACACGGATGAACGCAGATGGGTTGGATGGTTGGTCCGGAGCCGCACTAAACGCACTACAGACCAGAAACTTTTGGTAAAAATCTGCGTCCATCTGCGTAAATCTGCGGCAAAAGCCAATCTCCAATCAACCAATCTCCAATCTCTCCAATCTCCAGGCAACCATCATGAAAATCGGCGTACTTGCGCTACAGGGCGCGTTCATTGAACATATTAAGATATTGCAGAAGCTGGGTGTGGAGGCTGTTGAGGTTCGTTTGCCCGAGCATCTTGAAGGGCTGGACGGTCTGATTATTCCCGGCGGTGAAAGCACGGCCATCGGCAAGCTGGCTGTGGAGTACGGGCTTGTGCAGCCGCTGCTCGATTTTGCCAGAGAGAAGCCAGTCTGGGGCACCTGTGCCGGTATGATCTTCATGGCCCGCGACATCGGCGTTGACCAGCCGCTGCTGGGGCTGATGGACATCAAGGTGCAACGTAACGCCTTCGGCCGGCAGGTGGACAGCTTCCAGACGGGCCTCGAGGTAAGCAACCTTAGCGGCTGCAACGGCGAGCCTTTCCCCGCCATCTTCATCCGCGCTCCCAAGATTGCTGATGTTGACGAAGAAAAAGGCGTTACTATCCTGGCCCGCCTCGAAGACGGCACCGCCGTCGCCGCGCAACAAGGACACTGGCTGGTCACATCCTTCCATCCCGAACTGTCAGATGACGACCGGTTCCACCGCTATTTTCTGAGTCTTGTGGAGGGTGGAGAGTAGAGATTAGAGATTGGAGATTAAACCTTTGCCGCAGATGGACGCGGATGGACGCAGATGGTTGGGTAGTTTGTTAGTTGGTTAGTTCAAGTGTTTCCTAACCATTCGTGAAAATTCGTGCAATTCGTGGCAAAAACCATCCTACCGATGCCTGGTAACTCCTACCTGGCGGCACATGTCCAGGACGGGGCAGGTTGAGCAGCGGGGTAGGTTGCCCGTGCAGATGTTCTTGCCGAAAGGGACCAGCAGGCGGTTAATCTCCACCCAATACTTTTGTGGCAGCTTCTCGTAGAGGGCGCGCATCGTCTGTTCTGGCTGGTTGGTCTGTACATAGCCCCAGCGATTCGTAATACGATGCACGTGCACGTCGACGCCAATTAGCTTCTCGTCGCAGGCGATGCCCAACACCAGGTTGGCGCACTTCGGCCCCACGCCACGGAACGATAGCAGCGTATCCTCGTCGCAAGGCAGCTCCCCACCATACTCTTCCACCAGAGTGACGGCAATGTCGTAGATTTGCTGCGCCTTTGCCTCGTGGAAGCTGGATGTCTGAATGAGGGTATCGATCTCCTGCGGCGTCATCTGGCTCACAGCCTCAGGCGTGCGCGCCCGCTGGAAGAACGCTTTAGCTGTGGGCAACATCGTCTCATCCCGCGTGCGAATGGAGATGATGCAGGCGATCAGTTGCTCAAACGGCGAGTCGAACCCATCCTCCGCCAGCTCAAACATTGCCGCCTTGGGAAACGGTTTCACCGCTTCGCGGATACGGTCCATGACCTCATCAATGTCAAAGGGCTTCTTGTCATCTGTGCGATTCATTGTGGTCATTGTAGATCCCGTGGTGAAATCCAGCTCAATATCAGGCCGGCAAGCAGGCCGGTCGTGACAACGCCCATTATACCCAACGTGGCAGCAATGATACGGCCCAACCTGGTGATAGGCGTCAGGTCGCCATATCCCACCGTCGTAGCGGTCATGATTGACCAGTATATACCATCTGAGAAGGAGAGGAACCGTTCTGGCTCCTCAGGAAGATCGGTCTTGGTTGCTTCCTCAATCGATTCCTGAATCGCTCCATTTTCAGCATTAATGAAAAGGAGCGGGAAAATAAGGAGAATAAAGACAAGTTGCAACGCGAGAAAAAGGTATAGATAACGGCGGTTGCGTTTCACACGGCGCTTTTCGTAAAGGTAGGCACGGTTGCGCATCCGTAGCAGCTGCGGCCCACTCATCACGTCCTGAGTGGCCGGCGCGCGCTGCAGCAACTGGAACATCTTCTCCATCTCGCCCTCTTGCTCGAACGCCTCCAACGCATTCATTAAGAGACGGCTCACGTGCCGCCGCACTTGCTTCGCCATGGCCTCTTCGGGCGTGTGGAAGCCATAGAGCAGTTCGCAGAAGCCAATCACCTGGTCGGGGCTGTCCCAAGTCAGATCGTCAAGGTCTGAGGCTTCGATTTCTTCGGCCAGAAAGCCGGCATAACGGTCTACCTCACCATTGAGGGTGGTGTTCTCAAGGATGAGTAGAAAAGCCCGTCGCAACTCAGCCGCTTCCTCTTCAGAACCCGGGGGAAGCGCCTCATACCTGTCGATGACCTCATCAAGAAGCTCGATGTTTGAACCGTTGGCCAGCACGGTGCGACTTTTCCCAACAAGTTCCGTCAATTCCAGATTGGAGAGAGTGGAGGATGCGCTCATAAGGACTCTATTATCTTCAATCCCCTGTACTCCGCAGATATAAAAGAAGGTACAAATATGCGAAACGGCAATTAATAAGCGAACTGACGCGTCATCCTGAACGGAGTCCCATCCTCCCGTCATCCTGAGCGGAGTCTGCGGAGCGAAGGATCTCGGCGCCGAACCAGATACCTCGTTTCACTCAGCATGACCCTTGTAAGAACCACTTAACTAAGAACAACACACAGTCGCCGGCCGTTCGCGAATTCGCTACAATCCGCTCCTATGCTAAACATGAAAATTGCTACTCCCACTGAACAATACCAGGTTGCACTCGATTATCTCTACCAGTTCGTCAACTTCGAACGTAAGATGACCGAGATATACGCACCTGAAATGATGGATCCCTTCCGCCCGGCGCGACTGTTACGCGCCCTGGGCAACCCTCATCACCAGTTCCCTGCTCTACACATTGCCGGCACCAAAGGCAAAGGCTCCGTTGCTGCCATGTGCGCCGCCTCTTTGCGCGCCGCCGGTCTCTCCGTCGGCCTCTACACCTCCCCCCACCTGCAAGACCTGCGCGAGCGCATACGTATTCTGACGCCGGCCGATCCCTCCGGGATGATCGAACCCGCTCGTTTCACCGCGCTGGTGGAGGAGTTGAAACCGGCCGTCGAAGAGGTTGGCGATCTGACCTGGTTCGAGCTGATCACAGCCATCGCCTTCATGCACTTTGCGCGCGAGGAGGTAGACGTTGCCGTTGTCGAAGTTGGCCTCGGCGGGCGGCTCGATGCCACCAACGTACTCACACCGCTCGTCTCGGTCATCACTGCCCTCAGCATGGACCACACCGGCCTCCTGGGCAACACCCTGGAAGAGATTGCCATGGAAAAGGGCGGCATCATCAAGGACGGCGTTCCTCTGGTCAGCGCGGCGCAGGAGCCAGGGCCATTGGCTACTCTGGAAGAACTGGCCGCGCAGCACGACGCACCAGTCGCCGTCATCGGGCGCGACTGGCGCTATAAGGGCCACTCCCGACGTGTGCCACATAGGATCTGTGAACAACAAACAGTGACCGTCACCGCAACGCCCAACGATGCTCTCTTCTCCGCTCCGCAGACCTTTTCCCTGGCCTTAAGCGGGCGCCACCAACAGGAAAACGCCGTTGTGGCGTTGGCGGCGCTCAACGAAGTGCGCCATCACTTTCCCACCCTGTCGCTGGCAGCCCTGCAAGAGGGCCTGAGTACGGTGGAGTGGCCCGGCCGCCTGCAGATGTTACATGAAGGACCCGGTGGGCCAGCGCTGCTCATTGACGGCGCGCACAATGATGACTCGGCGCAAAAGCTGAGCGCCTACCTGCAGCAACGGTGCCACTTTAACCGCCTCTGGTTGGTGCTGGGCATCACGGCCGACAAGAATGTACCGGGCATCCTGGCGCCGCTCTTGCCCCTCAGCGCAGGCACTTTTGTCACCAGCGCCAGCCACCCGCGCGCCACACCCACCTCAGCATTAGAAAATGCTGCAAATAATCTGGGATACGAGGTCATTCAGGAGCCAGACATCGCCGCCGCTGTCACTGCTGCCTGGAATGCCGCTTCTCCCAACGACCTCATTTGTGTGACCGGCTCCCTCTACATTGTTGGTGATTTGCTAAATTGTTGGGAGCGTCTAAAATCAACTTTGTTGTCTCAATAGCGTGATTCCAGTCGTAACAGGGGTTCCTGTTCATACGCCAATTCGACCGGATCACCGCTAAATCAAGGATACGTCCTGGCGACACGAGGAGCATGATGCAAGAGGACGATTTCGATTTCATGCAATACCCTGATTTCTTCGGAGTCTTTGGCTTCGAAGATGAGTTCGAGCTTGAGAGCGAAGAGGTTGCCGACGACGAGGACGTTATCCTCGAATGTCCCTTCCTGCCATTGCGCGACATGGTCCTGTTCCCACAGATGGTCATGCCACTCTTTGTGGGCCGCGACCGCTCGCTGGCAGCGGTACAGGCTGCCATTGCCAACGGAGAGCATCTCATCGTTGCTGCTCAACACGACAGCAGCGTTCACCAACCCGGCGCCGACGACATCTTCACCACAGGCACCGAAGTTGCCATCGGGCGCACCTTACGCATGCCCGATAACACCACGAGCCTGTTGGCCCAGGGACGCCGCCGCGTACAGGTGTTGGAATTTGTACAGTGGGAACCTTATATTCGGGTGCGCGCCCGTCCCCTGCGCGAGACAGAGCAGTGGCAGACGGCGACTGAAGCGCTGATGCGCGCCGTTCTGGCCCTCTTCGAAAAGATTGTCGATCTGAACAACAACCTGCCGGAAGAGGCATTTACCTTCGCCATGAACATCGACGAACCGGGTTGGCTCGCCGATTTCATCGCCTCCACCATGAACCTACCCCTTACCGTGCGCCAGGAGATGCTGGAGACCCTGGACGCCATGGATCGTCTGCACCGCATCAATACGGTGCTGGCGCAGGAGCTGGAGGTGCTGGAGCTGGAGGATCAGATCCACTCGCGCGTCCATGAAGAGATGGACCGCGCGCAGCGCGAGCATTTCCTGCGCGAGCAGATCCGGGTCATTCAGGGTGAGTTGGGCGAAACTGATATCTTCGCCCAGGAGTTAGAAGAGCTACGCGATTCGCTCGACGCCAAAGAGCTTCCCGACGACGTGCGAGACAAGGCCGAACGGGAAATTGCGCGGCTGGCAAGTATGCCGCCCATGTCGCCCGAGGTGGGCATCATCCGCACCTATCTGGACTGGATCCTGGAGCTGCCCTGGACCGAGAGAACAGCCGATAACCTGGATGTGGCTCACGCCGCCGCGGTGCTGGACAATGACCATTACGGGCTGGAAAAGGTAAAAGAGCGCATTCTTGAATTTATAGCCGTCAGGAAGATCGCGCCCGAGAGCAACCGCACCCCAATTCTCTGCTTCGTCGGCCCCCCGGGAACAGGTAAAACCTCGATGGGCCGCTCCATTGCCAACGCCCTGGGCCGCGAATTCCTGCGCGTCAGCCTGGGCGGTGTGCGTGATGAGGCCGAGATTCGCGGGCACCGCCGCACCTATATCGGCGCCATGCCCGGGCGCATCATTCAGGCCATGCGCCGCGCGGGTACCATCAATCCGCTCTTCATGCTGGACGAGATAGATAAACTGGGCCAGGATTTCCGCGGCGATCCCTCTGCCGCCCTGCTCGAAGTGCTGGACCCCGAACAGAACTGGGCCTTCTCTGACCATTACCTGGACCAGGATTACGATCTTTCCAACATCCTGTTCATTGCCACCGCTAATTTCCTGGACCCCATTCCACCTGCCCTCCTGGACCGCATGGAAGTGATCGAATTTCCCGGTTACCTGGAAGAGGAAAAGGTGGAGATCGCGCGCAACTTCATCATCCCCCGCCAGTTGAAAGAACACGGGCTGGCGGAGAGTGGTCTGCGCATCGAAGAGGATGCCCTACAGCTCCTCATTCGCGAATACACCTACGAAGCTGGGGTGCGCAACCTGGAACGAGAAATCGCCCGCGTCTGCCGCAAGATCGCCCGCCGTGTGGCCGAAAGCCGCTCCCACCCCCGGCGCCTGCGCTCCAAACAGATCATCGATCTCATTGGGCCGCCGCAATTCAACAAAGAAATGTTGCGCGACGAGGACGAAGTCGGCGTGGCCACGGGTGTGGCCTGGACGTCGGCCGGCGGCGACACCATGTTCGTGGAAGTGAACCTGATGCCCGGCAAAGGCTCGCTGACCCTCACCGGACAGTTGGGTGACGTGATGCAAGAAAGCGCCCAGGCCGCCGTCAGTTACACGCGCAGCCAGTCTAAAGCGTTGGGGCTTTCTGAAGAGGTCTTTGAAAACACCGATATTCACATCCACGTTCCGGAAGGAGCCGTGCCCAAGGACGGCCCCTCCGCCGGTGTAGCCCTGGCCACCGCGCTCATTTCTGCCTTCACCGGACGCGCCGTGCGCCACGACGTGGGCATGACCGGCGAAATCACGCTGCGGGGCCGCGTCCTGCCGGTGGGCGGCATCCGCGAGAAGGCGCTCGCCGCACGCCGCGCCGGCATCACCACCTTCATCATGCCCCGCAAGAACGCCAATGACCTGCACGAAATCCCACGCAAGCTGCGCCAGGGATTGAACTTCGTTCAGGTTGACCGTATGAATGAGGTGCTGGAAGCGTCGCTCCTGCCCAAGCAAAAGGCAAAGAAGAAGCGCGCTGTCCCCGCGCCGCGCCCGGTCAGTACCAGCTCACCACCTCCGGCCTGAATTTAAGCCGTTTGTGGAGAGGGTGAAGGCTGGCGAATAGGAGGGACAGCCTTCACCCTTTTTCTTTGGCGCACAGGCATCAGGCATGATCACCAGCCACCGCAACCCACTTATCAAGCGCATACGCAAACTGCGCCGCAAGAAGTACCGGCAAGAGGAAGGCGCCTTCTTCATCGAAGGGATTCGCGTGGTGCTCACGGCGCTTGAGCAAGGCGCGCCCATTGATACCCTCGTCTACGCGCCGGAGCTGCTGACCAGCGATGTAGCCCTTGCCACCGTCGCCGAACAGGAAGCTCAGGGAGCCAATGTCGTCCAGCTTGCCCAGGACGTATTCGAAGCGATCTCCGAACGGGATAATCCAGTGGGGTTGGGCGCCGTCGTCAGGGTGCAGCTACAGTCGCTAGAGACGCTCCCCGTGCCTGAGGATGCCATTTACGTGGCGCTGGATAGTATCTCCGACCCCGGCAACCTGGGAACCATCGTGCGCACCATTGACGGCGTGGGCGGTTCCGGTCTGATCATCGTGGGGCACAGCGCCGACCCCTTCCACCCCACCGCCGTCAAGGCCAGCATGGGCGCCATTTTTACCGTGCCCATCGCCGAGGTGAGCAGCATCGAGCAGCTCTGGCAGTGGGCCGAGAAACGGGGTCTACATACCATTGCTACATCGGCCAAAGCACCGCACTCCTTCTGGGAAGCGCCCTTTCACTTCCCGGCCTTGTTGCTGCTGGGCAGCGAAGGGGAAGGGTTGGCGCCCGACGCCCTGCAGCGTGCAGAACTCGCCGTCTCCATCCCCATGTACGGCAGCGCTTCCTCACTTAACCTGGCTGTCGCCAACGGCCTGCTGCTCTACGAGCTGCGCCGCCGCCAGCGCTGAGCGCTGCCAGGGCCCCCTTCCAGGGCGCCCCCAGCCTCTACTCCCAGCCCTCGATAATCTCCTTAAACGTCCCCACAAAGTAATCAGCCAACGCTCCGTCCAGAATGCGATGGTCGAAGGTGAAGCTGACATAGGCCAGGGGCCGGATGGCGATGGCATCGTCGATGACCTTCACCCGTTTCTCTATCTTGCCAATGCCCAGAATGCCGCACTGCGGCTGGTTGATAATTGGCGTGGCGAAGAGGCTGCCGGAGACGCCGTGATTGGTGATGCTAAAGGTGCCGCCCTGTACCTCCTCCGGCTTCAGCCGGTTATTGCGCGCCCGTTCCGCCAGATCGTTCACCTGGCGCGCCAGGCCCAGCAGGTTGTAATGGTCGGCGTTCTTAATCACAGGAACGATCAGACCGTCTTCCAGGGCCGTCGCCATGCCAATGTTAATGTCGCGCTTGAGCACAATACCTTCATCGCTCCAGGTGCTGTTAACCATCGGGTGCTCTTTCAGCGCCTGGGCCACAGCAGCCACAATATAGGGCGTGAAGGTCAGCCGCGCGCCATCCCGCGCATATTGCTCCTTGTGCGCCCGGCGGTGGGCTGTCACGGCCTGGAAATCGACCTCGAACACGGTGGTGACGTGCGGGCTGGTCTGTTTGCTGCGCACCATATGCTCGGCAATGATGCGGCGCATACCTGTCAACGGCACCACCTCGCCCGGAACCGCTGCCGGAGCAGGCTGGCGTGGTTCTCTAACAGCCGGACGTGCTGCCGGACTCGAAATCGGTCGCGGCGCTGCCGGCGCAGGAGCCGCTTCTTCACGCGCTTCCCTGTGCTCCAGGTAAGCCAGAATATCCTTCTTCGTCGTGCGTCCCCCGCGCCCTGTGCCCTCCACCTGGCTCAGGTCCACGCCGTGCTCTTCGGCAATGCGGCGCACAACGGGGCTGGCCCAGTCAGCAAAGGGCAGCTCTTCATCGCGCGCTGCCGCGCCGCCATTGTGACGATCACCCGGACTGCTTTCCCGGTGCGCCTGCGCCGGTTCCGCTTCCGCTTCTTCCACGGTCACCAGCTCTTCTTCCCTTTCCGCACCGGCGTCATCCCCGGTCTCAGGCGCCACGTCCCCTTCTTCCCCGATATAAGCTAACAATGTGCCCACCGGCACCGTCTCCCCTTCCTCGACGTAAATCTTGAGTATGGTCCCCGACACCTCGGCCGTCGCTTCCGTGGTTACCTTATCCGTTTCGATCTCCAGAATGGGTTCGAACTCTTCAATCTGCTCCCCCTCTCTCTTCAGCCATCGCGCCACAGTGCCCTCGATGACTCCTTCTCCCATTTCCGGCATCACGACTCTGGTTGCCATACTCTCTCCTTAAATAGTTTTTCGCCGCAGATGAACGCGGATAAACGCAGATTTTTGGTTTGTAGTAGGCACTTCAGGCCCCTCGACCTCCGCGCGAAAGCACCCACTACGAACCTGAGCATTCTCCAATCTCCAGTCTCTAATCTCTAATCTCCAATCTCTCTGCAGTCCTCCGTTCTCTCCGTGTTCCGCTGTTACCGGTAAAACATCGGATACCGCACCGGGTCCGCCTCATTCATCAATTCATACACCGTCTCAAACACCGATTCCACATTGGGCTTGGAGAAGTAATCGCCGTCAGTGCCATAAGCCGGGCGGTGTTCGGCAGCAGGAAGCGTGCGCGGCTCAGAATCCAGCCAATAGTAGCCCTTCTGCTCCTCCAGCACCTTCTGCATCATATACGCCGTTGTGCCGCCGGGCACATCTTCGTCGGCAAAGACAATGCGGTTCGTCTTCTTCAGCGATTCTACAATCATACCGTGGCGGTCAAAGGGCAGCAGCGACTGCGCGTCAATGACCTCCACCTCAACGCCCACTTTCGCCAGCAGCTCTGCCGCTTCCATACAGATGCGGCACATGGCGCCGTAGGTCACCAACGTCACATCCTGGCCCTCGCGCAGAATTTCAGGCACGCCCAGCGGCAGCGTAATCTCGCCGATGTTATCCGGCAACGCCTCCTTCAGCCGGTAACCGTTCAGCACCTCGACCACCATGCCCGGCTCATCCGACAGCAGCAGCGTATTGTAAAACGCAGCAGCCCGCGTCATGTCTCTGGGCACCAGCACATAAATGCCGCGCACCAGATTGATGATGCCCGCCATTGGCGACCCGGAGTGCCAGATACCTTCCAGGCGGTGGCCGCGTGTGCGGATGATGACCGGCGCCTTCTGCCCGCCCCGCGTGCGCCAGTGAAGCGTGGCCAGGTCGTCAGACATAATCTGCAAGGCGTAGAGCAAGTAATCCAGATACTGAATCTCGGCAATCGGGCGCAGCCCGCGCAGCGCCATGCCAATCGCCTGCCCCATAATCGTCGCTTCGCGAATGCCGGTGTCCGACACGCGCAAAGCGCCATACTTCTTCTGCAATCCGGCGAAGGCCTGGTTGACGCCGCCCAGATAACCCAGATCCTCGCCAAAGGCAATTACACGCGGGTCACGGGCCAGCATGGCGTCAAACGCAGCGTTCAGCACCTCGAACCCGCTGACTATGGGGGACTCCTCTGACGTTACCGGCTTCACTTCGCCAACGTTCAGGGCGCTCCATTCCGACTGGCTGTAGACGTGCGATCCGTAGCGCTCCCTGTTCGCTGCCTCCTGCGCTTTCTTCCACTCGGCGAGCACCTGCCGCGTGGGATTCTCCTCATCACGCACCGTAATCAGGATGTCGCGCACCGCCCGCAGCACATCTTTGCGGTTAGGGTTCTGGCGACGACTCAACTGGCGTTTGATCTGCTCCAGCTCCTGCTCCCGTTGCGAATAGGGCAACATCTCGTCGACGATATCAGAAACTTCCTGCAACTCCTGCAGAATGGGCGCCTGGTAAGCCTGCCACGCCTTGCGCCGGATTCCTTCCAGCCGCCTGCGCGCTTCCTTCTCCATCTCCTCCAGCTCTGCTTCAGAGGCGATCTCCTGTTCCACAATCCATTCCCGCATCTTCTTGATACAGTCGAACGCCTCCTCCCACGCCAGACGTTCCGGTGACTTGTAGCGTTCATGGCTGCCTGAGGTGGAATGTCCTTGCGGTTGGGTCATCTCCGTGACGTGCACGATGGCCGGGACATGCTCCTCGCGCGCAATCTCTGCCGCCTGCATGTAAGTGCGGACCAGCGCCGGATAGTCCCAGCCCTGCACCACGTAGATGTCATACCCTTCGCTGCCGCCAGGCTCCCGTTGGAAGCCCTGCAACAACTCAGAGATATTGCCCTTCGTAAGCTGGTACTCGTTGGAAACAGAAATACCGTAGCCATCGTCCCAGATGGAGAGCACCAGAGGACCGCCAATTACACCAACGGCGTTGATCGCTTCCCAGACGACGCCCTCGGCACAGGTTGCATTGCCCACGGTGCCCCAGACTACTTCGTTGCCATTCTGCGAGAATCCGGAATATTGGCCCAGTTCCGGCATCTGCCGGAAAAGGCGCGAGGCGTAGGTCAGGCCCACCATGCGCGGCATCTGCGCGCCCGTGGGCGAAAGGTCCGAGGAGGAGTTGTAAAGGTGAGTCAGGTCATTCCAGTTGCCCTGAGCGTCCAGACTGCGCGTTGCGAAATGCGCGTTCATGGCCCGCCCCCCGGTCATCGGCTCTGCTTCGAGGTCAGCATGGGCATAGAGCTGTGCGAAGAACTGCTCCAGCGTATGTACTCCCAGTGCGAACATCAGCGTCTGGTCGCGATAATATCCTGAGCGGAAATCGCCCGGTTGCCAGGCCTTGGCCATCGCGATCTGGGCCACTTCCTTGCCATCGCCGAAGATGCCGAACTTTGCCTTACCGCTCAGGACCTCCCGCCGCCCGATCAAACTGGCATAACGACTCTCCAGTGCTAACTTGTAATCTGCTAAAACTTCGTCAAACGTGAGGGTAATCTCGTCAAGGTCAACGGCTGCAACCTTTTCTTTTTGCACCATGGCTTACCTTGTTTTCCCTGGGTTGGATGAGTTTCTGTTTCGTTTACGGATGAGGTTTGTGTAACTCCACTGCCAGACACACGGTCTATGCTTTATTAGAATTCAACGCTCCTTATACTGTACACGATCTGACCTAAACATCCCGTAAAATTGAACTACGGCCCACTGCCGTCCATCAACACCGGCTCGATGCGTTCCATAGCCCAATCAATCTCTTCCTTGCTGATAATCAGCGGCGGGGCAAATCGCAGGACGGTGTGGTGCGTCTCTTTGGCCAGAATGCCTTGCTCGCGCAGCGCCTCGGCAAAGACACGGGCCGGTCCATCCAGCTCAACGCCAATTAACAGACCCTTGCCGCGCACCTCCTTCACATGCTCGCTCTCGACGCGCTGCAGACGGCCCATGAAATAAGAGCCTAACTCCTGCGCCCGTTCTACCAGCCCTTCCTCGACAATGACCCGCAGCGCAGCGCGGGCAATGGCAGCGCCCATTGGATTTCCGCCAAACGTACTGCCGTGGTCGCCGGGCTGCAGCAGCCCCAACACTTCTTTGTCTGTCAACACCGCCGAGACCGGGTAGAAACCACCGCTCAGCGCTTTGCCCAGAATCAGCACATCAGGGCGTACGCCTTCGTGATCGCTGGCCAGCAGCTTCCCCGTGCGCCCCAACCCCGTCTGAATCTCATCCGCCACAAAGAGCACATTGTTCTGGCGGCAGATGGCCGCCGCTTCACGCAAGTAGCCCTCGGGAGGAATCAGCACGCCCCCCTCGCCCTGAATTGGCTCTACTAAAAAGGCGACGGTATTGGGCGTAATTGCCTCTCGCAAAGCATCGGCATCCCCGAAGGAAACAGAGACGAAGCCCGGTGTGAACGGCCCAAAATCACGTCTATACTGTGGTTCGCTGGAAAAGCCGACGATAGTCGTCGTCCGCCCGTGGAAGTTGCCTTCGCAGACGATGATTTCGGCTTTGTTGTCTTCAACACCCTTAACCTGATAACCCCATTTGCGGGCAGCTTTGATGGCCGTTTCCACTGCCTCAGCCCCCGTGTTCATGGGTAGGCCCATCTCGTACCCCGTCAGCTCACATAGTTCTTTGAGGAAGGGGCCGAGCTGGTCGTTGCGAAACGCGCGCGAGGTCAGCGTAATGCGCTCTAACTGCTCCCGCGCCGCGCGGGCGATGGTGGGGTGGCCGTGTCCCTGGTTAACGGCAGAATAAGCGCTCAGGCAATCGAGATATTTGTTACCTTCCACATCATAAACCCAGACGCCTTCTCCACGCTGGAGGACGACGTCAAGGGGGTGATAGTTGTTTGCGCCATACTTATCAGCTAGCTCAATGTAATATTGGCTGTCCATTTCTTATCTCCTGGCATGCGATGATAGATAGCTGCCAGCAACTTGTGCTGGCGGCAACGTTTGGTCGTGACAACGGTAGAGGAGCGAGGTATTCATCGACACTTCCTACTGCGTTTTTCGCCACCGCCTTTGGTTTGCGACTGCCGGAGACAGAAGAAACCGGCTACCCCGGCAGCGTTCGTAAGTGCAAAGTGTGAAGAATCCGCCCGACACCGGTTAGCGCACCTACGTGTAGCCGGTCCAGAAGGGGAGAAAATACAGCGGTTGTGGGAACATGGGATGTCTCCAGATTACAGCGCTGGGTAATAGTGCTTCTATTCTAACTCACCCTGCCGAATTTTTCACCCAGCAACGCCTGTCCCGCTTCGGACTGCAGCCAGGCCAGGAAGCCGCGCAACTCACCTGCTGGCTCCTGCAGAGAAACAAAATAGAGCGGCGTTGTAAGGGCGTACTCTTGCGTGGCCGTTGTCTCTGGAGAAGGCATGACGCCCTCAACCGGCAGCACGCTCACGTCCTCCCCTACCGCGCTTCTCATCGTATAGCCTATTGCGCTCGGATTGGCGGCAACGGCCGCCAACAACGCCTCATTGTCAGGCTCAATCGCGCTGTTAATACTCATTCGCTGCTCGGCCAGCACGCGACGGTCGAATATCAGCCGCGCGTCCGAGCCTCGTTCCCGCCCTACAGGCAAAATTTCCAGCGGGTCCCCTCCTACGTCGGCCCAGTTCGTCATCTGCCCGCTGAAGATGGCCTGTATCTGGCTCAGCGACAGGGAAGCGCCCTGTGCCGCCAGCGGGTTCTGGGGATGGACGACGATGGCCAGCCCATCGAGCGCAACGGGGTTGAACCAGTTATCGTCACCTGCTGGAATGTGATTGACCAGAATGGCATCGAGCTGGCCAGCTTCCAGGTCGTCGAACAACGTCTGATTGTTCCCCACGACGAAGTTGACCGTCACCCCGTTGCTGAAATCGGCGTAGGGCAGAGCAACGCGATTGGCCAGGGCCGTCGCGCTGTTGCTGAGGCCAACGTTTAGTATCGGGGGCAGCGGCGTTTGTGTGGGAGCCGGGGCCGGCGTGGCCTCCCCGGTGCAGGCAGCCAATAATAAGGGAAGCAGGAGAAAGAGCTGCCCTGCTTTCCGCCGCGCCTCAGGCAGGAGATAAGCCATCAGACCCAGCCGAACAACGCCAGAAGTAGATAGACGCTGCCGAATACAGCGCAGTAGGCGACGAAGAGGTAGAGGCTATGGCTGCGCAGCCAGGACAGCAGAAAGTGGATGCACAGGTAACCGGTTAACGTCGCGGCAAGGAAGGTGGCTAAATAAAGCGGCAGTTGGCTGGCAACGGTGGCCTGATCAATGTCGAGAGAGGCCAAAAGCCCGGCGCCGAGAATGGCCGGAATGCCCAACAGAAAGCTAAAGCGAGCCGCCGTTTCCCGGTTCAGACCGCGCCACAGGCCGCCCGTGATGGTGCTGCCACTGCGCGAGAGGCCAGGGAAGAGGGCAAACATCTGGAACAGACCCACGATGATGGCATCGACGATGCCTAACCCTTCCATTCCCTTGTGACCACTGTGCAGCCGTTCGCCCACGTAGAGGACCAACGCCGTGACCAACAAGAAAGCGGCGGAATAGAGAGGTTGGGCGAAGACCTCTTCAAAGAAGTCCTCAAAAAGCAGACCAGCGGTGGCTGCCGGAATGGTGCCCAGGATAATGTACCAGCCCAGGCGTGACTCTGGCGTCTGCAGCGGTTGCCGCTGTCGCAGACCGTCCACAACACCGATGAACACTTGCCACAGGTCACGGAAGAAATAGATGAGGACGGCCAGCAACGTGCCCTGGTGAGCAATAGCAATCATACTCAGAGGCGGAATGGTCAGGTCAAACAGCGTCGGCAAAAGGATGGTGTGGCCTGAGCTTGAAATTGGTAGAAATTCGGTGGCGCCCTGAACAATACCCAGCAAAATAGCTTCGAAGATACTCATAGTTGTTCGCTTTATTGCTCCTCATTGTAGTGACTCAAGTATTCGTGGGCGAAGAGAGCAAACTCCCCATCCAGAATGGCCTGGCGCATTCTCTTTGCCAGGTTGATTAAGAAGTAAACGTTATGTGTTGTCAGCAGAATGTGACCCAATATCTCGTTGGTGCGCACCAGGTGGTTCAGATAGGCGCGGCTGAAGTGGGTGCAGGTATAGCAATCGCAAGACGCATCCAACGGTTCGGGATCATCTCTGAAGCGGGCATTGCGCAAATTTAACCGCTCGCCCTTAATCCACGTCGCCCCATGCCGCGCCAGGCGCGTGGGCAGCACACAATCGAAGATGTCAACACCACGCATCACGCCATTAACGAGATCCTGCGGCGTGCCCACGCCCATCAGGTAACGGGGTTTGTGCGCCGGAAGAACGGGGTTCATCCACTCCAACACGGCGTGCATCTGTGCTTTGGTCTCCCCCACCGCCAGCCCGCCGATGGCATAACCGGGAAAATCCAGCTCCAGCAGAAATTCAGCGCTGCGTTCGCGCAAATCGCGGAAGACCCCGCCCTGCACAATGCCAAACAGCGCCTGATCGTCGCGCCTCTTCGCTTCCACACAGCGCACGGCCCAGCTATGAGTGCGCTCCAGCGATTTCTCGACGTAATCGTAGTCCGTAGGTGGGGGGCACTCGTCGAAGGCCATAATCACGTCCGCGCCCAGGTTCTCCTGAATCTCAACGCTCTTCTCCGGCGTGAAGCGGTGGTACGAACCGTCGATGTGCGACTGGAACGTCACGCCGTCGGCGTCGATTTCGCGCGTTTCGCTGAGGCTGAAGACCTGGAACCCACCGCTGTCGGTGAGGATTGGCCCGTCCCAACCCATGAACTTGTGCAGGCCACCCAGCTCGCGAATGCGTTCATCGCCAGGCCGCAAATACAAATGATAAGTGTTACTTAAGATCAGCGTCGCGCCCAGCTCGTGCAAGTCGCGAGGCCGCAGCGCTTTCACTGTAGCCTGCGTGCCCACGGGAGCAAACACCGGTGTGGAAACCACTCCATGAGGGGTATGAAAAAGACCGGCGCGCGCACCGCTCTCAGGATCTGTAGCCAGAAGTTCGAATTCAAAGCTCATAAGGTCGGTGATTATAGAACGAATCCCGTTTTACGAAAACCGGCAGTTGCGTTTTAAGACTCAAGGTTTAAAATGTGTAACGATTATGGATGTATCATTGGTATACGTAAATGAATTGCGGCAGGCCAGCGCAGAGGCCTGGACTGCGGTGCTGCGCGAGGCGTATGACCTCGAGGAGCTTACCGTGGCCGGCGTCACTGTGGAGCCGCTGATTGGCAACAATCTGCAGCGCTACCTGGTAACCTTTGAAGGACATGCGGACGCTGTACCCTTCATCGGCAAGAAGACCAATAACGTCGAGGTCAACTTCTACCGCGAGCCTGGGCCACAGGTTCGTCGCCTGCTGCCTCGTTGCCTGCTGGCCTACGAAGGGCGTGACTGGAGCTGGCTGATATTGGCCGACGTGCCCAACCATTGGCCCGCCTCACGCTGGACAGCGGACGATGCCGAAAAGGCAATTACCCTGCTGGCATCCTTCCACGGCGCCTTCTGGCAACGACAGGAAGAGCTGGCGCAATACGGCTGGCTCTCCGACTTTCTGGGCCGGCACAGCCACGCTGCACCCTCTGACGAAGTGCTGGATGCGTGGCGCTATTGGGACAGCAAAGCCGGCGGCGTGGCCCCCATCTCCTCGCACGCCGTGCAGAGCGCGGGCCGGCTGGCGCCAACGCTGATTCACGCCGCAACCGGTTTGCAGGTGCTACGCCAGCTCGGCGGGTGGCCCGGCGTCATTAACAAACGCCATCTGGATGCTATGGCCGATCTGCTGGACGACCCTCTGCCCCTGCTGCAGCCGCTGCGCGAACTGCCCACCACCTTGCTGCATGGCAATCCTGCCCTGCGCCACTGGCATACCTCCCTCTTTAACCAGCGCGTTCTGCTCGATTGGGCCAACGTCACCGTGGGGCCGCCCGTGCTTGACCTGATCTCCTTCCTGGAACAGGTGGAGTGGCTGCGCACCCTACAGCCGGGCCGGCAGCGGGATAATGCCCAGTGGCCCGCTTCTGAAGAGACGATGGTCGATAGTTACCTGTTACGCATGCACATGGGACTTTCCCACTTCGACGCCAGGGCCATGCGGCAGGCAATCCCCGCGGCGCGCTGTCTGCACGTGCTGACAACGTGGCTGCCACGTTTCGCCGGCTGGTTCCATCCTTTCGTGGGCAGCCCGCTGACCTGGCAAAAGTTGACCCAGATGAGTGACGCAGAGTTGCGCCGCACTGGTTACGGGCAGCTTGCCGGCCTGCACCATTACCTTGCCGGCCTCTTCCCGCGCTTCTGGCACGCCGCTCGCTCGCTCTAGCTACAACGAACGCGACGCAGGATACGTATAAGATAGCAGAGTCTATTTAGAGCGGTTTTGTCGGAGTCTAAACTTTGAGCCTTCTGCTACAATCGATCAGCTTTGGGGTAGCCGTCCTCTTTATTCTCATCGGCCTTGCCGGTGTGCTGATTCCCCTGCTTCCCGGTTCCCTGCTCATCTGGCTAACCGTGATCATCTATGCCGTCGTGGAACGGGCTAACGGCTTTGCCGCCCTGGACCCTGTCACCCTGGTTTTCATCACCCTCATCGCTCTTGTCACCGGTCTTTCTGACCTCTGGCTGCCTCTGCTTGGGGCCAAGGTCACCGGTTCGTCAAAGCGAGCGCTGCTCTTCGGCGTGATTGGGGCCATCATCGGCACCTTCATCGCGCCCCTGATAGGCAGCATCATCGGCTACGCCGTGGGCATCTTAATCGGTGAGTACCAGAAGTACGGGGATTGGGACAAGGCATTGCGCGCCAGCGCGGGCGGGTTGGCCGGCGTGGGCATTGCCACCGTTCTACAACTCGGCGGCGGCATCTTGATTCTCATTATCTTCGTCTGGCAGGTGCTGGCCTACCAGGGCGCTATTGGACTTTAACGAGGGGAAACGCGAATAGGGAGCCATTCTGCCGCGCAGAAACCTATTCTGCTTCCCAGAGAAGAACGCTCCTAAGGAGAACCTATGGATTTACCAATCACCATCGAAGATTTGAGAACTCTGGGCATCGCTATTTTCATCTGGATTACCGTCTGTCTCACGCTGGCCCTGCTGCTGTTCATCTTCGTCGTGCGCAAGATACGGCGGCTCGATATTCCGCCAGGAGCCACTCTGTCGGAGACATTGCAGGCAGCGCCATTCACCCTGGTAGCGTTTATCGACCTCCTCGACCTGGGACTGGACGTGTTTGCAGTGCCCATCACCTGGGTCGTACTCGACCGCCTCAACCTGCGCGCGCTGCGCAACGTCTCGGCGCTGGAGGCACTGATCCCCTTCACCGGCCCCATTCCGACCCTGACGCTGGCCTGGATCTGGGTGCGGCTGTTCGGTGGCACCCTGCCGGCGCCCGACGGAGGCGGGAAGCGGCGCATTACATAGGCAACGGGCGCAAAGCAGGACAAATAGCCTTCTTATGGTAATGGCATACAATAGGGCTGGAGTTAGATTAATGAGTGACTCCTCGCACGAGGTTGGAGTCAATTAGCGAATCAACTAATGCACGCACACCATCACCATGATCACGATCATGAGGATAGCCGTGATCTGGCCATCGCTTTCTTCCTCAATCTGGCTTTCGTCCTGATTGAGGTAGTTGGTGGTCTGTTGACGAACAGTATTGCTATCCTCTCCGACGCCCTGCACGACCTGGGCGACAGCTTTTCCCTGGGCCTCTCCTGGCTGCTCAACCGTTATGCCGAGCGCGAAGGGGACGACCGCTTCTCCTATGGCTACCGCCGCTTCTCCCTCTTAGGCGCGCTTATAAATACCCTGATACTGGTCGCCGGCTCCGTCTACATCCTCATAGAGGCTATTCCCCGCCTGCTGAATCCCGAGGTTGTGCACGCCCCCGGCATGCTGCTGCTGGCCCTGATTGGTATCACTGTGAACGGTCTGGCCGCCTACCGCCTACGCGGCAAGCAATCATACAACGTGCGCGCTGTGGCCCTGCATCTGATGGAAGATGTGCTGGGCTGGGTAGCGATCCTGATCGTCAGTATCATTCTCCTCTTCGTAGATCTACCGATTCTGGATCCCATCCTTTCGCTGCTGATTACGGCCTACATTCTTTACAATGCCTTGCGCATGGTGCGCTCCACCGCTTCTCTTTTCATGCAGGCTGTGCCCGAGGACGTGGACATTAAGCAGCTAGAAGAGCGTATTGTCGGCGTGCGCGGCGTGCAATCCACACACCACACCCACGCCTGGTCCCTGGATGGCGAACGTCACGTCCTGACCACACACGTCGTGGTCGATGATAGGGCCGACAAGGACGAAGTCGTCCGCATCAAATGCGACATCAGGGAGCTAATCCAGGGAACCGACTTCGTCCACGTCACCGTCGAGGTTGAGTACGAAGACGAGTCCTGCAGCATGTGGCCCCACGGGGGACGGCCGGCGGTAGTCAGTAGGTCGGTAAATCGGTAATCGGTAAATCGGTAACTGATTACGGAATACCGATTACGGAATACGGAATACCGATTACGGAATACGGAATACCGATTACCGCCCCACCGCCTCACCACTCCATCGGCTTCGACAACAGTTCCAGCAGCAGCAGCACGCTGTTCTCTACGTCTTGTGCGTTGACCGTTTCGCTCTGAGTGTGAGCGTAGCGGCAGGGGACGGAAACACAGCCGGCAGCGGAGCCTGGCCCGGCAATCTGCATGGAGCGCGCATCAGTGGAGCCATGAGCCAATACCTCCAACTGGTAGGGAATATCCGCTTCCTCAGCCCGCTGGCGCATGAGCCGCACCAGGCCGCTGTGCGCAATCATGCCGCTGTCTTTCACCTTGATGGCAGGTCCGCTGCCCAGATCCACCGCCATCCTTGGCCCTTCCGGCGTGTCGCCAGACAGCGTGATATCAACGGCGATGCCAACGTCCGGCTGCAGGCCATTGGCCGCCGCCTGCGCCCCTCGCGTGCCCACTTCCTCCTGCACGCTGAACACAAAGTAGATGTCGTGCGGTGTCTCTTCCAGGCGCTGCAGCGTCTCAATGACAACGGCGCAGCCAATGCGGTCGTCCATGCTCTTGGCGATCAATTGGTCGCCCTGGGCCACAAATGTATTGACAAAACCGGCCGCCGCGCCGACCTCAACCGGGCAATCCTCACGGCTGCTGGCGCCCACGTCAATATAGTGCCGGTCGTATGAATGCACCTTGTTGCGCTCCTCCTGCCGTTCTGAATGGATGACGCCAATGGTGCCATCCTCAAACTGCACGCGGCTGCCCATCAGGGTTGGCAGAAAAACGCCGCCGATATTGGTGAAGCGCAGGAATCCCTTCTCAGTAATGTGTGTCACCATTACGCCGATTTCGTCCATGTGCGCGGCGACCATCACCTTCAGACCGTCGCCATTGCCCTTCTTGAGCGCAATGAGATTACCCATAGCATCGACGGTCACTTCATCTGCGTACGCTTCAATCTCCGGCCGGATCAGATCCCGCATCTTGTCTTCAAATCCAGAGGGGCCGTAAGCTTCGACCAGCTTCTTAATCAGATCGTTGTTCATTGGTACTCTCTTTCCCCTGCAACTAGTTTCGCTGCAATAGATCGCCGTCTAACCTGCGCAGAACGGCATCGGCCAGTTTGACCACGTTGTCATAATCTTCAAGGTTGATCATCGCCGCCGGTGCGTGGATATAGCGGGCGGGAGTGGCAATTGTGGCGGCCGCGACGCCTCCGTGTACACGCTGAATAGACGCCGTATTGGTGCCGCCGCCACCGGGCTGCCGGACCTGGAAGGGGATACCCTCCCCGTCCGCCGTGCGCATAATGTGGCGCACCAGGCGTGGATCTTGAATCGTACCCGCGTCCATCACGTAAATCGACGGTCCCGCCCCCAGGCGTACATTAGGGCTTATGTCCCGCTCGTTGGGCAGGTCATAGGCTGGCGTACTCTCCAGCACCAGGGCCACGTCCGGTTTTGTCGCGTAAGCTGCCACCTGCGCACCGCGCAATCCTACCTCTTCCTGCACCGTAAAGGCGGCATACAGGTCGAAGGGGTATGGTTCGCCGCGCAGCAGCGTAATCAGGGCAGCGCAACCGGTGCGGTTATCAAATGCCTTGCCGGTGGCCATTGCTCCCATCTCGCGATACTCCGTCAGAAAGGTGGCGCGGTCGCCAATCTTGACTTTGCTGGAAGCGTTCGCCTTCTTCTTAGCGCCGATGTCGATGCGCATGCTGTCGCTCTTCACGACGCTGTTGCGCTGGCCGGCGCTCAACAAATGAATGGGCCGTGCGCCGATCACGCCATTCAGCTTTTTCTCTCCCACCTGCACCGTTTTGCCCAACAACGTGCGGTCGTTGATACCGCCCACTGGCTTAAAGCGCAACGTGCCATCGCTGTCGATGTCGATGATGAGCAGGCCCACTTCGTCCATGTGCGCATCGACCATCACGCGCAGGTCGGAGGCGCCAGTGCCGCGCTTCACCGCCAGCAAATTGCCCATAGCGTCCACATGCCATTCATCCACATGCTCGCTAATCAGGTCGCGGATCAGGAGGCGAATCTCCTTTTCATCACCAGAGACACCGTTTGCTTCTGTCAGTTGTTTAAGTAGTTCATTCATATCGTTTCCGGCTGCTCGCTAATCCTCAGTTCTACGCTCATTCACCCATCATCACCTTGTGCACCTCTTCCGGGAAAGAAGCATCGAGACGGGCAATGAATTCACCCAGGAGACGACCAGCGCGCTCAATATCCGCCAGCGCCACCGTTTCAACCATCGTGTGCATATAGCGCAAGGGAATGGAGATAAGCCCGGTGGGGATGCCAGAACGGGCAACCTGAAGCCCATAAGCGTCGGTGCCGCTGCCGCTGGTGTGCGGCTCCACATGCACCGTCATCTCCAGCGCATCAGCCGCGTTCTGCAGCTTCTGCAGAACAACCGGATGTACGTTAGGGCCAAGCCCCAGCGTGGGGCCGCCGTCCAGCTCGAATAGTTCCCCATCCTTGGTGCCAGGGCCTTTGGCGAAGGTCACATCAAGCGCCACAGCCGCATCGGGGTGCTGGTCAAAGGCTGACGTGAAGGCGCCCAGCAGGCGCGTTTCTTCCTGCACCGTGGCCGTAGCGATAACGTCCCACTCATGAAACCGCCCCTGTAAATATTCCAGCGCCACCGCAACGGCGACGACCGAGGCGCGGTTGTCAATGGCCTTTCCCGTGGCCCGGTTGTTCATCAATTTGCGCATTGGCTGTTCAAAGCTGATAAAGTCGCCCACGTGGACCAGCTCGCGCAGCTCAGCGGCGGGCAGCCCCACATCGACCACCAGCTCGTCAAAACGGTAGCTGTTGTTGTGGTTAAACTCGGGCAACATGTGCGGCGGCAGGGCGCCAATAATACCCGGCAGATCGCGCTTGCCATGTACGGTGACCTGCTGTCCATACAGGTGGCGCACATCCACCCCTCCCACATTGGTCAGCCGCAGAAAGCCCCACCCATCCTCATCCGGATAATGTTCGATCTGGTTAACCATCAACCCGATCTCATCCATGTGCGCTGCCACGAGGAGGCGCAACGGCTGTTCTCCGTTCTCAGAGCCACGCCCGCGTTTAATGGCTAATAAATTTCCCAGGCGGTCACTCTGAATTTCGTCGGCCAGCGGCTCCCAGATGGAACGCACAACAGTGGCAATGCCGGTTTCCATGCCAGATGGGCCAGGCGTCTCAGTTAGCTGCTTCAATACTTCAAATGTATTCATACTTCTCCTTACGAGTCCGGCGTAGCAGGGATGGTCGGCAGCGGGCCAACCTCGACAGTTGGCGTTTCCGTCGGCTCTTCGCTTGCCTCAGTCGGCGTCGGCTCCAGGGTCGGTTCAGGTTCTTCAGTAGGCGTCGGCGTCTCCGTCGGCGGCTCCACAGTGGGCGTCGGCGTTTCTGTCAGGGTCGGTTCTAACGTTGGCGTCTCTGTTGGGGTCGGTTCCAACGTCGGCGTTTCCGTCGGCTCCGGTTCATCTGTGCTCGTCGGTTCGGGCGTATCCGTCGGCGCTGTCGTCGGCGACGCGAACTGTTCCGGCGTTGGCGCCAAAGTATTTGTGGGCGTCGGGGCGCCCGGCGGCGTACTGGAAGGCGGCACCGTTGTGCTGCCAACCGTGACGCCGGGCGGCAGAGTTGCCGAGGCCGCAGGCGTAGTGACTACCGGCGGCGGCAGGGTCGATTCTGGGGCCAGAGTGTAGGCGACAATCCCCGCGCAATAACAGGGGATAGTTAACAGAATAATCCCTATCAGGATACCATATGATCGACGGCGAGAATCCATTTAAAATAACTGCATTAGTGGGGTGGGTATAACGCCCCCAATGGACAAAGATTGGCGCTGATGATAAATGACAAGATAGTAAAAGACAAATTAGCTGCCAGTGGCCACCACAGGTTGTGAAATAGGCGTAACGGTTGCCAGAAATGACCAGTGGCTTATTGCGATGGCCCTGTAGCCATGCTATAATCTCGCCCCAGAATTGGACCGGTCGTAAGCGGGGAAAATGGCAAGACATATCTGCTACCAGTCACCGCCAGGATAAAAACACATGCCAGTCGTTGAGCTATGGGGGGCAACCGGCACATTACGCCTCATGTTGCCGGAACGCCCCCTTGTTGGCTATCCACTTCTCATCTTTTATCTTCTCACAACGCTCTATTTACTTTACCAGACGCGCTCTTATTTTCGGCAGCTTACCCGGCGGCAGTGGGCCGGTCTCTTATTACTTTCCGTGCTTTCTCTGGCGCTAAGCCAGTTCTTTCCCATCTACCTCGATTCCAGGCTCCCGCCCGTGGGCGTGGCCCAAAACCCGGAGGTCGGCCTGGTTCCATTTGGAGCGACGCCCCTTATCCTGGCCGGCGCGGCGCTCAATCCGGGAGCCGCGCTCATTGTGGGCTTCTTCAGCGGGCTGGGGCGCGCCTTCTGGTACACGCACCAGCTCTTTGATCCCTTCTACTTCGCCTTCGCTGGCTTCCTGGCCGGATCATGTTTGCGCCAAAACTACATGGGGAGGCTCTATCACTACCTGCGCAATCCGCTGATCAGTGGCCCCTTCAGCCTGGTGCTGCTCCTGCCCTTGTTGCTTCCCGCTTACTATGCTTACACCAGAAGCGAAGCTCCCAGCCTGGTAGCCTTTGACTGGGCAGTCGCCACCGGCGCGGCTTATTTCCTACCCCTGCTGCTGGAAGGGCTGATAGCAGGGGCCATCACCTCTCTCATCCTGCTCGGCGTGCCCCAATGGCGTTTCGAGCTACAAACGCTGACGCACGCGCCCCATTACCGCAGCCTGCGCAACCGGCTGCTCATCAATTTCGCCGTTTTTGCCATCCTCCTCAGCACAGTGCTCATTGCCGTCGTCTTTACGCTTTCGCTGCGCGTGGCCACCAATCTTTCTTTAAGCCAGATGGTCCACGACGCCGACTCTGTCTCGCAGCAGATACCCGATTTCCGCAATCAGTTACAGAATCTGCTGCAGCAATATGGCAATGCGCAGCTCCTGGCCAGCGGCGATGAAGAGGAGGTCGAGGAATATCTTGCCCAGTTGGTGCGCACAGGCGGCGCTTACTACCGTCGTGTGCTTGTAGTCGATGCCGCAGGCGAGGTAACGGCCTTCTATCCTAACCGTTATACAGAAGAAATTGAGCTGACTCCCACCGAGCGCCGGGCTGTCGCCGACGCCCTGGCCCGTGGCGCCCCTTCCATCAGCCCAGCCCAGGTCGTGGAAGAGGCAGAACCTGTCTTCAGCTTCGTCGTCCCGATCAGCGATGAAGAGGGCCATGCGGTGTCGGCCCTGGTGGGGCGCATTCCGGGCATTACGCTCAACGAGCTGGTGGTGGGTCTGCAGGGAACGGTTGGTGAAGGGTTCGGCTTCATCGTCGACGAGCGCGAGCAGGTGGTGGCCCATCCCGACGAAACCATTCTGATGGAGAGCTGGTCACCCCCGGCCGCCTCTGAACAGACCAGACGGTTCCGCCTCGAGGCGCCGGGCACTGCTTATGAAGGGCTGGAAAGCGGCACCAACGCCCGCGAGCTGGTCTATTACCAGCAGGGCAGAGACCATCCCTGGACCGTGGTCATCATCGTGCCCTACCAGATGGTCTTGCGCCTGGCCATGCAAATCAGCGCACCACTGATCGTCGTCTTGGCTGTCGCCATGGTCTTGTTCGGCCTCAATCTGCTCTATCTGGGGCGCGGCATTACGTCTCCGCTGGATGAGCTGGTAAAGGCTTCACAGCAGCTTGCCACCGGGCGCTGGGATGTCACCTTGCCCGTGCAGGAGCCGGACGAAGTTGGGCAGTTGGGCCAGGCCTTTGACCGCATGCGGCGCTCCATGCAGCGCCAGTTCGATGACATGAACCTGATGCTGGAGGTCAGCCGTGATATCTCCGCCAGCATCGACATCCAACAGGGGCTGCCGGTCATCTTACGCGGCGCTGTGCGCGGCAGTGGCGCTGCCGGCGTGCGCGCCGTGGTGCTCAACCCCAGCGGCGGGCACCCGCTCACCTTTGGCGAAGGGCCGGCCTCAGAAGCAATGGCCGCCTTCGACCGTGAAATCGCCTTGCTGGCGCGACAGGAAAATGAAATAGCGCTCTCCCGGCCCGAGCAAGTGCGGGTTGGGCTGCAACTACGCTCCCATACAGAGCCTCCCGTACAATCCCTGCTGGCTCTTGCCCTCTATACTAAAGATCGCTTCCAGGGCGTCATCTGGCTGGGCTACCGGCAGCCGCACGAGTTCACCTCGACGGAGCTGGGCTTACTGCGCACCTTCGCCAGCCAGGCCTCGGTGCTGGTGGAGAACGCCCGCCTCTTTGCCACCGCCGAGGGTCAGTACCGCCGGCTGGCAGCAGTCATTTCCAGCACCTCTGACGCCGTCATCGTCACCGACCACACCGAGCGTATTCTCTTACTGAACCCGGCCATGGCCCGCACCTTCGGCCTCAGTGGGCGCAGCGTGGTGGGCCGCCCGGTCGCTGCCGTCATCAAGAATCAGAACCTGGTGAAGGCCCTGACCGAGCGCGAGGATCGTGTGCGTAATCTGGAGATTCAGGTGGAAGATGGCCGCATTCTCTACGCCAGCGTCTCCACCATCATGGGCCATGACCGGCAGATTTTCGGCCGCGTGGCCGTTCTGCACGATATTACGCACCTGAAAGAGCTGGACGAGATGAAGTCGGAATTCGTCTCCACCGTCTCCCACGATTTACGCGGTCCGCTGACTTTCATGCGCGGCTATCTGACGATGTTACCCATGGTCGGCGACGTGAATGAAAAGCAACAGGAGTACCTGGAGAAGATCCTGAGTGGCGTGCAGCAAATGTCTTCGCTCATTGAAGATTTGCTGGACCTGGGCCGCATCGAAGCGGGCGTCATGATGATTCAGGACTACATCGAGCCTGAGACGCTGCTTCAGAGCATCGCCGAAGAGCAGAGCGGGCATGCAGCCACAGCCGGGCTGCGCCTGAAGGTTGAGACGCCAGCGGATACACCGGCAATTTATGGCGATGCTTCACTCATCCGCCGCGCCATTGTGAACCTGGTTACCAACGCCGTGAAGTACGCGCCCAACACCGGCGTCGTCTTCTTGCGCGCCGTCCAGGAGGGGGATGACGTCGTATTCAGCATCGTTGACCGTGGCCCCGGCATCTCGCCGCAGGACCAGATTCGCCTCTTCGAGAAGTTCTATCAGGTGAAAGCCAAGGGGCAGACGCCAGGAAAGGGGTCAGGATTGGGCCTGGCCATCGTCAAATCAATCGCCGAGCGCCACGGCGGCCGTGTCTGGTGTCACAGCCGCGTCGGTAAGGGGAGTACGTTCTACTTCTCGATACCGCTGGGCAAACCATCACGCCCCACGAACGCAGCGGATTGATAGACCTGACAGACCCAGACATCCGATTTCTTGAAGAAATCGGATGTCTCCTCCAAGAAATCGGATGTCCCCTCAGGACGACCGGCCCTTCAGCTCCCGCAAAACCGCCTGCAGCTCCTCTGGCAGCTTCGCCTCCAGCGTGATCTCCTCGTCATCCGAGGGGCGCCGGAATGTAAGGCTCGCCGCGTGCAGGAAATGCCGGTCTAACTCAATGCGCTGCTTGCGCCGGCCATACAGCGTGTCTCCAACGATGGGATAACCAACATACGCCAGATGCACCCGAATCTGGTGCGTGCGCCCTGTGCGTGGGAAGCACTCCACCAGCGCGAAATCGCCATAGGTATTGATAAGGCGGTACTCAGTCTGAGCCGGGCGCGACGGAGCCAGCGAGCCGGGTGGGATGACGGCCATCTGCTGGCGGCGCTTGGGGTCGCGTCCGATGGGGGCATCAATCAAAGCGCGTGGCGGCTGGATGTGGCCTTCCACCAGGGCCAGATAGCGCTTCTGTACCGAGCGCTGCTTGAACTGCCGCTGCAAATGGCGCAGCGCGTGGTCGTTCTTAGCCACCAGAATCAGGCCCGAGGTTTCCTTGTCCAGGCGGTGCACAATGCCCGGTCGCCGCTCGTCTCCGAGCCGCTCACCCTCAAGCCTCTCCTCCTCAAGCCCCTCGCCCTCGAGACCCTCACCATCTATATCCATAATATCAGGGCAATGGCCTAAAATGGCGTTGACCAGCGTCCCCTCATTATGGCCGGGTGCGGGATGGACCACCATGCCCGCCTCCTTGTTTACCGCCAGAAAATCGTCATCTTCATAGACAATATCCAGGGGAATCTGCTGAGGGATCAGGCCCCCCTCTCGCGCATCCGGCAACAGCGCCTGCACGCGCTCGCCACCTTCCAGGCGCAGGCTGGCTTTCACCGGCACGCCGTCAATGGTAACAAGCCCTTCGCTAATCAGTTGTTGCCACTGGGAACGGGATACATCGGGGTAGGCCGCTGCCAACGCTTTGTCGATACGCTGGCCCTCGGCCTCTAGCGTTAGCTCAAGTCGCCTGCTCATTCTGCTT
The DNA here is from genome assembly GCA_964602995.1 of uncultured Ardenticatenaceae bacterium. Classification (GTDB taxonomy): domain Bacteria; phylum Chloroflexota; class Anaerolineae; order Promineifilales; family Promineifilaceae; genus JAAYYY01. The sequence goes on along the minus strand of CAZRTM010000035.1, from coordinate 3,812 downwards.
TCGTGCTTGCAGAGAAGAGGAAACAGAAGATTGCAAGGAGTGGTCGTCAGTGTCACCTTCAGATCCACTTTGTGAACCGTCCATCTCGGGCCGCTCGAACAGCATCAGAATCGCCAGAATGATGACGCCGGTCACGACAGAAGCGTCGGCCAGATTGAACACGGGCCAGGGTCCAAAATCGAGGAAATCAGTAACGTGCCCTAAGCGCAGGCGGTCGATCAGGTTTCCCAGCGCCCCACCCAACTGGAAACCGAGGGCTATGCGCAACCACAGTTGCCCGCCGGGAAGCTGATAGTTGTAAACGATGATAATGATAGCCACCGTTATGGCTATCACGGCAAAAACGGCGCTTCCACCGGGGAACAGACCAAATGCAGCACCCGTGTTGGTGACGTGCGTCAGGCGGAAATAATCAGCATATTCGGGGAATGGCGCCCAGCTCTGGTAGAGTGGTAACCAGCTCTCGATGAACAACTTCGTGACGTGGTCGGCGAGAATGACCAGAGCGGCAACCAGGAAAAGCACCGCCCGCCCGGCCGTACTGGCGGGTGGCAGCGCGGTCACAGGTTCCTCAAACGCCCCTTCTGGCGCCTGCATTTCTGAGATCTGCGTTTCGTGTTCAGTTCCAGTCACAGCCATCCCTTCAGAATATCGCTCATTACCTGTCAATCCGGTCGCTCCATCGCATACTATCCCAATCTAAACGATTTTACCAACCGCCGCAGCATTGAACCAGCGTTCTTATCTGTTGCCTATGCCTGCCTATGTCTGCCTAGGCCCCCTCCCTGGTTGCCACAACCACCATCACTGCACTTCGCGCCAGGGCCAGGCGGTGCAGCTCCAGACTGAACCCCATTGCCTCAATTAGCGCCATGAGCGCCTGCGCCATTTGCAATTCCTTAAGCTGCTGCTCCTCTGTCGATCCTGGGCTTTGGCCCGTAATCACAAACAGCCAGGCGATAAAGCGGTGGAGCAGCCCTTCTCCCGTCAGGCGCCCTTCAGGGACGATGACAAAGCGCCCGCCGGGGCGCAACACGCGATGAGCCGCCGCCCAGGTCTCTGCTTCGGCGATAAACGGGGTGGGGAATGTGGCAAGAATGGTGTCAAAAGAGCCGGTTGCAAAGGGCAACTCCTGCGCCTGACCCCGCACCAGGCTGCCAGGCACCCCGTGCCGGCGTAGACGGCGTGAGGCCAGGCGCCCCATCGCGGGCGAGAGGTCCAGTCCTGTCACCTGATATCCCGCGCGCGCCAGCGCCAGCAGCATATGCCCTGGGCCATGCGCAATCTCCAATACCCGCGGCCCGCAGACAAAGGGCAACGCCGCCTCTTGCCAGCGCCGCCATTCCCCAAGGGAAACCAACCAGCTTACCACGTCGTACGTCAAGGCCAGTTGATTATAAAGAAGGTGGAAGCCAAAACGCACCAGGCGCCACCACAGCCGCTTTACCATAGACCGCCTTGCCCTTGCTCGTTGGTCCGGCACACTCTCATGACGAACATGATGCCTTTAACAACAAACATGGCCTTATTATGACCTGTGCTCGGGAGAATGACGAAAGGCGTAGAAAGATCGCCGTTTTGTTGCCTCATAAAATGCAGTATCATTGGGCGGACCCGCATTTAGGATGTCAAACATTTTGAAGGAATTTTGATTTGAAATTGGAAGAGGTTTTACGGTTTGTGGGCGTCACCGGCTTACCTGGCGCCGGCAAAGGCGCCTTTGTTAATCTTTTACGTCCGCTGCTCGCCCAGAGCGGCATTGAGACAAGATATTATAGTTTATCTGATGAGCTACGGGCCGAAGCTCGCCGCCGGGGCCGCGACATTGCCCGGCCCGTCTTACGCGCCATTGCCAACGAACTGCGATTGCAGCATGGCAGTGGCGTTTTGTCCAAACTGGTTATAAACAAGATGCGCGAGGAGCTGGAGCCGCTCCCAGGCGATACCCCGTTGGTGGTTATTATCGACGCCATCCGCAACCCGGAAGAGGTGAAGGTCCTGCGCCAGGAGCTTGGTACTTGCTTTACCCTGGCCGGTGTGGAAGCGCCGCTGGAGCTGCTCATCGATCGCATTGCCTCGCGGGCGCGCTTCGACGAACCTGAAGAGTTTGTGCAGCAAAAGGAAGCAGCGCGCAGGATGATTCTGGGTGAATCCGGCCGCGACGAACCAGCTCATGGTCACAACATCACTCAGTGCGTGGCCATGGCCGACTACCACATTGACAATTCACAATCGCTGGAAACCCTCGCCGCAAACACCATGCGCTTCATCGAAGCGGCGATTCCGGTGCCGGCGCAACAAAACGAGGAGGCAGGCGATGGCCATTAAGCGAATTGCAATCAACACTGGCGGCGGCGACGCGCCAGGCCTGAACGCCGTCATCCGTGCTGTGGTGCTTGCCGCTTCTAAGCGGGGCTGGGAATGCATTGGTATTCGTGATGGCTACCAGGGATTGCTGGACAAAGAAGCGTATCCTGATGGCGGTTATCGCCGGCTGACGCGCGAAGATGTGCGCGGCATCACCCATCTGGGCGGCACCATTCTAGGCACCACCAATCGCGGCGACCCACTCAGTTATCCCGTCGAGAACGAGGACGGAACGATCCGGCGCGTGGATCGCACCCAGGTGCTGGTAGACGCTTTCAACGATCTGGATATAGATGCGCTGGTGGCCATTGGCGGCGATGGTTCGATGAGAATCGCCCACGCCCTCGCGCAGAAAGGCTTACACATCGTCGGCGTGCCCAAGACCATCGACAACGACCTGTCCGGCACTTCCGTCACCTTTGGCTTCAACACCGCCGCCTCTTTTGCCACCCTGGCCATTGACCGCCTGCACTCCACAGCCGAGGCGCACCGGCGCATTATGGTCGTGGAAGTGATGGGACGCTATGCGGGTTGGATTGCGCTCTACGCCGGCGTGGCGGGAACGGCCGACGCCATCCTCATCCCCGAAATCCCTTACGACATCAACCTCGTCGTGCAGAAGATACAGGAGCGGCGCGAGGCCGGGCGCAACTTCTCCATCGTCGTCGCTGCTGAGGGTGCGCACCCCGTCGGAGGCCAGATGACTGTGCAGGAACCGGCCACAGCCGGCGCTGCGGAGCGGCTGGGGGGCGTTGGCCAGAAAATCGCTGCAGCGTTGGAAACGCTAACAGGCCAGGAGGCTCGTGTGGTGGTCCTGGGCCACCTGCAGCGTGGCGGCACGCCCACGACGCGTGACCGGCTGTTGGCCCTCCGTTTTGGCGCGGCCGCTGTGCGCGCTCTGGAACAGGGTCAACACGATGTCATGGTGGCGCTCGACCCGCCTACTGTGCGTTATATCCCCCTGGAACAGGCCACCAGGCGCATTAAGACCGTGCCACTGGACCACGACCTGGTCCTGACGGCGCGCGACATGGGTATTACGTTTGGAGGCTGACGCCGGGCGCCGGCTGAAACCGCGCGTCTCTTACTGCGTCTGCGTCTGCACAACCTCCGCGTGCTGTCCGTTGCTGCCCGGCTTCGGCGCCCACTGCATGGTGTAGAGGTAGTAGTAACGCCCTTTCTGCGCCAGCAGCTCTTCATGGGTGCCCTGCTCCACAATGCGCCCTTCGTCCAACACCACAATGATATCGGCGTTGACGATGGTGCTCAGGCGGTGGGCGATGACAAAGCTGGTGCGCCCTTTCATCAGCCGGTCCAGCGCCTTCTCAATGTGCTTCTCCGTCGCCGTATCCACGCTGCTGGTCGCCTCGTCCAGAATCAGGATGCGCGGGTCGGCCAGCAGAGAGCGAGCGAAAGAAACCATCAGCCGCTGGCCCACACTTAGA
>CAZRTM010000034.1:28030-35649 GCA_964602995.1 uncultured Ardenticatenaceae bacterium | reverse complement strand
CGGCCTTATCGATCTGGCCCCGTGCGCGATACGATTCGCCCAGGGCAAAGTGACTGCCCAGCCGGTATTCGTGGTCGTGTACTGAAATTTCGAACTCACGAATGGCATCCTCAAAGCGTAGCTTGTCCTGGTAGAGCAGCCCCAGATTAAAGTGCGCCGCGGCGCTGGTCACCCCGGCGGCGCGCGCCTTTTCATAGGCGCTAATCGCCTCGTTAATCTGGCCCCGCGTCTGGTAATCGAGCGCCTGGCTGATCAGCGCGTCACGCTCCATCTTGCTCAGCTCACCGCCATCGCCAAAGCCATTGCCCGCTGCACTGCCGCTCTCTTCTGAAAACAGCTCTCCGGCAAGCTGCTCCAGGGCCATACGCCGCGCATTATGCACCGGACTGGATTGCTCTCGTGCCCCCTGCCATCCTCCTGCTCCTTCTGCGGTTCCTGCAGAACCCTGCCCCAGCGCCCGGAACAGATCGCCGTTCTGTTTCCTGGCAGCGCCATCCTGCGTAGGGTCCAGAATCTTGTCTCCCTGTTGCACCAGCTCCAGGGCCGTCAGCACATCGGGATTGCGCGGGTCCAGATTGAGCGCCGAGCGGCATGTCTGCAACGCCTTCTCATTGTCGCCCGCCGCCTGGAAGAGGCGCGCAATGGCCAGATATTCGCGGATAGCAGGACGCACCTGTCCCTGTTGTGTGTAGTAACGGGCCAGCCGTTGGTGCGCACCGAGCAGGTCGGGAGCCAGGCGCGTGGCGCGGTGCCAGTTATCAACCGCCTGGTTCATTGCCCCCTTGCGCAGATGGATTTCGCCAATGGCCATATAAGTCTGGCCTGCTTCCTCCAGCGCGCCAAGCCGCTCCTGAACATCGGCCACCTGCCGCAGGTAAATGACGTCGCCTTTGGAATAGCGCGCCGCCTTCTTGTAATTCTCCAGCGCATCCTGCAGCCGGTTCAGCTCCAGGGAAGCCATGCCAATGCCGGCATACGGGGCCGGTTCCTCAGGGAACTCCTGCAAGGCACGCTGGAATTCGGAAATGGCCTCCTCCCACTGTTGGTCCCAACTGTAGGAGTGGCCTCTGCTCAGAGCCTGTTCGTATTGGGCGCGATTACCTGCCACCTGGAACCTCCGAAGCGATTAGCAATAGATTACACAGACGTTGTAGAACGCCACGGGTTACTCTTTCCTGGCACGTCTACTTCCCCCCGAGAAATAGAATCAGCTCAACAGGTCCACGAGAATAGCCTTCTGAGCGTGCATCCGATTCTCAGCTTGCTGGAACAAGAGCGACTGCGGCCCATCGGCCACAGCGTCGGTAATTTCTTCACCTCGATGCGCGGGCAAACAGTGCATGACAATAGCATCGGGCGCTGCCAGGCTTACCAGCTCCTCATTCACCTGGTAGGGCGGAAAGACTTTCAGCCGTTGCGCCCTCTCTGCTTCCTGGCCCATGCTGGCCCAGACATCGGTGTAGATGATGTCAGCCCCGGCAACAGCTTCGCGCGGGTCGCAAAGCAGCTCGACAGACTGACTATCTGAAACGCGCATTGTTTCTGCCAGCGCCTTGTCCTGCGGCGAAAGCTCATACCCTTCGGGACTGGCAATGACAAAATTCATGCCCACCTTCATACAGCCGAACATCAGCGAGCGGGCCACGTTGTTACCGTCGCCTACAAACGCCAACTTCAGACCCTCCAGCGTCCCCTTCGCTTCTTTAATGGTGAACAGGTCGGTCAGCGCCTGCACGGGGTGGCTGTAATCAGTGAGGCCGTTGATAACCGGAACAGAGCTATACCTGGTTAGCTCTAACAAATGCTCGTGAGAAAAGACCCGCGCCATGATACAGTCTACATAGCTGGAGAGGACGCGGGCTGCGTCAGATACACTCTCGCGACCCCCCAGCTTGATTTCATCCGGAGAAAGGTTAAAAGCATATCCTCCGAGATGGACCATCGCCATTTCGAATGAGACACGGGTGCGCAACGAGGGCTTCATGAAGACGAGGGCCAGGCTCTTGCCGGCGAGAACCGGCCGGTTACCGCCACAGCGCCACTCCTCTTTCAATCTAAGCCCTAATTCCAGCAAATTCTCTATTTCCTGTGCACTTAGATCCGTTAAGCTGACGAAATGTTTCATTAAACCTATACAATCACATCTGTTTTCCGATACAACCGGTGCATACGCCTGGGCATGAGCCAGGGGCTTTGCCTCTCTGGCGAGTATACCACAGGACAAAATCAAATTGAAACGGGCCAAAGCCTATAGAGACGGTACTTTTGGACCAGTAGAAATAGGGTCGGAATGGGCCCTGATAGATTTGCCTCTACTGCCTCTTATGGTAAGATAACTTCCGTTGAGGGGATGTCACCGAGTTGTGCAATCTTAGTGGGAATCCTGGATAGGGGCAAACAAGAGGTAGGTGACAAATGGAAAATGTCAATCGCTCCATGCTGGTCGGACTAGGGGCTTTCATAGCTGGCTTCTTCATCGGTCTGGTCATTTTTGGTTGGAATCTAACGCCAGTAAGATGGACCGGTGGCGGGCCACAGCACCTGCACGAGGTCGACCAGGAACTCTACCTGATCACACTCGCCCGGTTGTACTCCTTCGACAACAACCAGCAACACGTCCAGGATGCGCTAGGCCGCTGGGAAGAGGCGCCAGCCGCCATTTGTGCCCTGGCTAACGAAAACCGCACAACCGACCCCGCTGAAGCGCAACGATTGGACGCTCTGGCGGCAGTCTTTAGTGCGCAAGGGTGCGCTGCCGTGCCGGTCACGGGTGAGGAAGCTGAGGAAGGAGGTGGATTGGGCGGCCTGCTCATTGTATTGCTCCTCATCGGCCTCTTCGTCGCGCTCCTGGCCGTCATTCTCTACGTCGTGCGCCGCCCCGATAGCCGCCCGCGCGAGACGTTCAGCTACCCGGAGGAAATGGCAGGAACAACAGCCGTCGGCCTGGAAGATGATCGGGATATCAGCGCCACACCCATCGCCCGCTTCCAGACCTCCTACGCCCGCGGGCACGACACCTACGACGACTCATTCAGCATCGAGAACGCTCAGGGCGATTTTCTCGGCGAATGTGGCGTGGGCATCTCCGAGTCGATTGGCATGGATGCGCCCAAGAACGTCACCGCCTTTGAGGTGTGGCTCTTTGATAAGAACGACATCCGCACCGTGACCAAGGTGGTGATGAGCGACCACGCCTTCTTCGACGAGGCGCTCAAGGCCAAGCTGGCGCCAAAGGGCGAGCCAGTGTTGGCGCGCCAGGGCGAAACGATCGTTCTGGAGACGGCTACGCTCATCATCAACGCCGAAATCACCGATATGGAGTACGGCACCGGCTCCCTCCCGCCCAAGAGCTTCTTCGAGCAGTTCACCGTCGAGCTATCGGCCTGGGCCAAAGAAGGCGACTTCGAAGAACCAGACGTCCAGGGCCACATCGACGAATTGCTAGACTTCTAACATCAATTCACACACAAAAAAGACCCCGGCACCCAACGCACCGGGGTCTTTTTTTTACTAAGCACCCCCAATCTCCAATCTCTAATCTCCAATCTCCACCAAAACACGCACCGCATCCCCCCCATCCTCACGAGGAACACGAACGCCCGTCTCCGGATCATAAAGGCCAACGGCAATTTCATAGCTTCCGGCGGGCAAATCGGCCGGCAGGGGGATGAGGTGCGTGTCTACAATGGCATCGCCATCACGCCAGAACGACGTGGGGTAATCGCCGTTGAGGGGCGGGCCATCAGCGACCAGCACCTGCTCCTCGCCGCGCATGAGGTGAATGAAAACGGTGTAAGCAGCGTCTGGTGGTGCAGTAGCCTGCCAGTAGAGGTCCAGCTCGACCACGTCGCCGGGCTGTGGTCTCTGCGGCCGGAGGCCGTAGCCCTGGAGCCAGATGCCCTGGGCGAAGGGGACCGGGTCGCCGGCTGGAGGCGCGGGCGTTTCGGCGCCGGCATGGGAGCCCAGGCGCGCTTCGCCCACCAGCAACAGCGAGAGCTGATTGCCGGCAGAGTCAAACATGGGCAGATTCTGGTCCGTCTGTGGGTCGAACAGGGCCACGCTGAGGCGCAGGCGGGTGGGAGCTTCGGCGCGGGGGGAAGCATACAGGCGGTAGACGTCGCGATAAATCTCCCCTTCCTGCCAGCGGCTGGTAGGAATCATACCCCGCGCCGGGTGGCGGTTCACCGCGCCTACCGACTCCAGCTCGCGGCCCAGCAGGTGCACACTGGTCAGGTAATTGTTCCGCACCGGTTGCGCCGCCTGCCAATAAAGGATCACCTCAACCGGATTACCACCGGGGATTACGCTCTGGTCTGGCGCCACCTCTACGCCCACCAGGTCGATTTCACCGTCGGGCGCCTGGAAACGGACGGGGCCGAAGCGCGCCTCTTCAGGTACCTCGGCCAGTGGTTGCGGGTAGGCGTAGGCGGGGCGGATCGTTTGCCAGGGCAGCAGGGCAGCGATGGTGAAGGCGGCCAGCGCGAGGAGAATGGTCAGCCGGCGGCGCGAGCCACCCAGCAGGCCCAGCAGCCCCTGCGCAGCGAGAATGGCCAGCGCGCCCACGGCCGGGAAAATGAGGCGGCCCTGAAACGCGGGAGAGATGATGGTCCAGCGCAGCAAGAAGAGGAAGATGAGCAGGGGCCAGGTCAGCAACAGCCAGAGGCCGCGCGGCTGCCGGCCGCGATTACGCCAGAGCCAGAGGCCAAAGGCGGTCACGGCGACGAGGGCAAACACGTTATAGAGCGTATAAATAAATTGGGGCGCGGCGACGTTGACGCCGCCGAACAGCCCCCAGAAGCTGCGGTAGAAGGTACCGAACTCCGCTCGCCAGCCGGCCAGGGTCAGCGGCTCATCGCGCGTGCCCTGCACCGCAATAAAGACGTTCATCGCCGTAGGGTCACCATAGAGCTGCCAGTTGCGCCATAGCCAGGGCACGGTCATAAGCAGTGCAATGCCGGCGACCAGGCCACCGCCAAGGAAGAGCAAACGCCACTGCTGGCGACGCCAGGCAAGGATGGCCAGGGCAATGCCGGTCAGGAGCAACAATGCGCCCAGACTGAGCTTGGTGAGCAGGCCCAACCCCAGCAACAGGCCGAGCAGAGCATAGCGCCGCCAGTTGTGGGGCGGGTCGGGCACATCGCGCCAGATGAGGAAGAGGGCGTAAAGCGCAGCATGACCCAGGAGAATAGAAAGCGCGTCGTTGTTGACCGCGGCATGGACAAAGAGGTACATGGGATTGAAGGCCACCAGCGTCGCCGCCAGCAGACCCACGTCACTGTTGAAGGCTGCCGTTCCCAGGCGGTTGACCAGTAAGAGCGTGCCCGCGCCTAACAATAGCGTGGCGAAGCGAATGACGTAGATGGCAAGCACGGAACCCTGCCAGGGAAACGCCTCTTGCGCCGGGTCGTGCAGGATGAGGTTCTTGTTGCCGGTCTGGTTGGGGTCGCCGATAAACGCATGTTCATTGATGCGGTGCAGCCGGGGCAGGTCGCTGGTGTCAATCGAGGCCGTGAGGCCCGCCATGAGCAGGTAGTAGAGCGGCGGTTGTGCGCCCTCCTGCAGCCAGCGCCCAGGGTCGTCGGGGTCCAGCACGGGCAGCGCCCCCTGCTGCTGGATATACTGCACCACGGGGTAATGCTTGTACTCATCCGACGATTCCAGAGGCGGAGTTGCCGCCGCGTAGGAGAGTCCTAACAGTAGGTAGAGCAGCAGGAGCAGAGCCAGCAGGCGCCCGTGCCCCAGGCCAGCAATCAGGGCGGGTGTATCGAGGTGTTCATTCACGTTCGTCATCTGGACGGGCGATGATAACTGTTTGTGCGAGGCCCATCAAACCAGCAGCTCGGGGCAGAGGCTGCCGGTCGCCTCTCGTCATGGCCTGATCTGAATCCGCTGTAAAAGCACCACATCGTTGGGCACGTGCTGGCCATCGACGAAGGCCGGCAGGCGCTGCCCTGTCTCCGGGGCATAGAATCCGATGGAAAGCTGGTAGGTGCCCGGCGGCGTCTCGGCGGGGATCTGCAACAGGCGGCTGTCTTCAATGACCTCACCTGCGCGCCAGCCGCTGGTGGGGCGGACGCCAGAGACAGGGATGCCGTCGGACTGGGCGATGGGCGGCTCTCCTTCGTGGCCCAGATGCAGGAAGATGCTATAGGCATCGATATTGCCCGAGGCCGCGCGCCAGAAAGTAGTTACGTCGACCTGCTCGCCCGGCGCCAGCTGTACCGTTGATAACTCATAACCGTGTAGCTCAATCATCGCCGGCGCACCGAAATCGGCGCGGAAAGGCATGGGGATTGGCGGCAGTTCTGTCTCCAGCGGCCAACTGTCCACCTGCACTTCAAATATGGAGAGGGAGCGCCCGTCGAGAAGGCCATTCACCGCCAGCGCATCGTCATTTTCGGGATTGACCAGCGAAAGCTCCAGCGTATAGACGCCCGTATCAGCCTCAGCAGGAATGACCAGATTGGCCTTGCTCAACACCTGTTGCCCCGACTGCCAGCGCGTGGGCGGATAGTCCACACGGCCCAGCGTGCCGACTGAGCTGGGCAGAACAGCGCCATTCTCGTCAACCAGTCGCATATGCACCTGATAGTCCGCCGCCGGCGTGCGGCGCACGCACCACAGCAAGTCCAGCGAGAGCAGATGGCCGGGCCGGTAACTGCTGAGCGGGCGAGAATGGCCCTGGAGGACAAGGCCTGTGCCAAAGAGCGCCCCGTGCCGCTGCAGGGGAGAGTCGGGCTGCGGCGGTTGGCAGGAGGAAGAAGCGACGGCGATGTCGGGCAGGCGCAGGTCCACCGTCCCCTCAGCAACCGGCAGCGGCTGTCCCGTTTCGCGGTCGGTCAGGCGCAGCCAAAGCTGATAGACGCCGGGCTGCAGGCCGTTGTAGAGCTGGCCGAGGTGGTCATAGCGCACGATGCCCATTGCGGGCCAGTCAGAAGGCGCATACTCCAGCCACAACGGCCTGTCGATCTGCTGCCACAGTTGCCCCGTCTCGTCGGTCAGGCGCAGCGAGACGTCGTAGGTAGATGACAACGGCTGCTGTCGGGAGAAATAGAAGCTGGCCTGCAGGGGCGTGCCCGATTCAACCATCTGTGGCAGAGAAACGGCGTGCAGGCGCAGGGCATCGCCGAACGTCTCGCCGATTGGCGTCGCCTCCGGCGGCGCACTGGTATAGACCGGTTGCGCCGTGTAGGCCTGTAGCTGAACCGGCAGCCACATCCAGCGAAAATCAACCTGCGTAAAGCGAAGCCAGTTGCGCCGCGCCCAGGTGGACAACAGGTCGCGCGGAAAGCCAGTGCGTGGCGCGGGTTGGGTCAGGAACCAGACGCGATAGTGTTGCTGCCCCAGATTCTGCAGGTCGACGATGGCCTCTTCCTGATTCTGCTGCCCATATTGGGGCACGGCGACGACGGGGGCAGCGCCATCATAATAGTAGTCGAAAATGACCTTAATCAACGTATCGTGCAGGACGATCACGTCCCCTTCTTCGGCAACAGCCTCCAGATAGTGCGCCGCGCCACGGATGTCATCGCGCACGAAATCATGGTCGTTGAACTGCCGGTAGAGCCACGAAACCTGGAAAGCCAGGAACAGGGCAGCCAGCGTCAGGCCCAGCCGCA
>CAZRTM010000034.1:24577-27930 GCA_964602995.1 uncultured Ardenticatenaceae bacterium | reverse complement strand
AAGGGAGGCAGGCTCATGAGCAGATGGCGCGCGCCGTTGAAGATGGGGTTGATGGTTGAAAGGGCCATCAGTAGAGCCAGGGGCAGGAAGAGGTAGAGCAGGAGGAGCAGGGCGGCAGGGCGCGAGCGACGCCAGGCCTGGAACAGGCCGAAGAGGGCAAGCAAAAGGCCGGGCAGCACCCACCAGCCAGGGTGGAGCGCCTGTGGCGTCATGCCCAGTGTGTAGGCATCCAACGCCCGCCATAACAGCTCCAGCAAAGGCACTTCATAGAAATCGATCTGCCGCCCGGCGCGGAAACGTTCCAGGGCGCGCAGCAGGGCGGGCGCGAGCAGCAGCAAGCCGGCAAGGGGAATGAGCCACAACCACCAGCGGCGCAGCAGGGCCAGCGTCGCTTTGCGCTGCAAGCCCAGCATGTAGTAGGGCGCAAGGACAATGCCCAGGGCAAAGATGAAAAAGCCAAAGTAGTGAGTATAGATACCTGCAAGTCCGGCGACGAGCCACAGCAGCAGCCACTGCCAGCGCCGGGGGTGGTCTGACCACATGAAGCGAAAGAGGCCGTAGACAGAGAATAGATTGAGAGTGATCAGCAGGCCGTAGTTGCGCAGCACCTGCGATTGCCAGACGTGGAACGGTGAAAGCGCCAGAAAGAACGCCGCTGCCAGCCCGGCCTGGGGTGTCAAGAAGAGGCGCCCAAGCAGGTAGATGAGGGGAATGGCCAGCATGGCGGCGGCAACCCCTGCAAAGCGCAGGAGGAAGATGCCCTCGCCCACCAGGGAACGCCAGCCATGCAGCATCAGGAAGTAGAGCGGCGGGTTGGTATCCTGCGTGACAATACCGTCAACCTCGATGGTGCTGGCCAGCACAGTGGTCAGAGGCTGGCGCGCGCGGTAGAGGCTCAACCCTTCGTCGCTCCACATCGATTGGCCCTCTAACTGGTGGAGGCGCAGGGCAAAGGCCAGCAGCAGGATGAAAAGCAAGACAAGCCGCCCCTTCCAGGCAGGCCTCCGCTGCCCCACATCTCGCTCCTGCCGGCTCTGCAACTCGTCGCTCATCAGGTTACCCACTTATTGGCCGCCGCTCACTTCAATGTCAGCAAGGTTATAGTCGGGGCCTAGACGCTGCCCTGTCTCCAGGTCGTAGAGGCCGGCCACCAGATGATAGGAGCCGGGCGGAACCTCCTCAGGCAACGGAAAGGTGCGCCGGTCGCTGATTAATTGTCCCACCGGCCACCAGGAAGTAGGATACCAGCCGCCGAGCGGATCGCCATCTGCCTGTGCCACCAGCTCGCCGCTTTCGGGGTGGCGCAGGTGAACGAACACCTTGTAGTCTGTGCTGACCGGGGCATTGGCCGCCCACTCCAGCGTCAACTCATAGCTTTCTCCCGGCCGCCAGTTGACTGTTTGCACCTCGTCCCTCACCAACTGCAGCGGCGGACCGGCAGGGTCCACAGCTACCTCCTGTACATCTGCGGCCTCCACACGAATGCGGTCGACAAAGGCAACTTCCCACTCTGTTCCGGATGGATCAAAGATTGGCACGCGCTGTTTCGTCGCATGGTCAAGCATACCTATCTCCACATTATAGGCCAACGTGCGCTGCAGTTTGCTATCGGTCGCCACCTGCACCAGATCGCAAAAGACGAGGCCCGCTTCCCAGCGCGAAGTCGGATAAGTACCCAGGCCGGGATAGGTCCAGCGCGTGCCCACGAGCGCGTTCTCCGGGCCTATAATCTGCACCACCACTGAGTAATCGTCCGGCGCTGCACCCAACGTGCGCCAGCAGACGCGAATGGGAGCCAGGACGCCGGCCGGCACCGACTGTTGCAGCGGCTCCACGTCGATTAGCTCGGCAAATGCTTCCTCGGGCGAAGGGCCGAAGCGCAGGTTGAGATCCGGCTGCAGCGCGCTCACTTCCTCCGGGGTCAGACCGGAAGGAGCCGCGTAAACTGGCTGGATGATGGCAAAGGGCGCAACAAGGGCCAGGAGCAGCAGGAAGGCAATTGGCAGCAACGGCAGCCAGCGGTGTAGCGCCGACCAGCCGAGGATGAGCAGCACGGCGACAGCGCTGATGGCGGGGTAGAGCAGGCGGCCATAAGGCGCGACCACGCGGCGCATCCACACCTCCAGGAAGACGCCGGTGACCAGCAGCGCAATGACCAGGAAGGCCAGCAAGATGGTGCGCGGCGCGAGCTGCCTGGCGCGAAGGGCACGCAGCGCAGCAGGCAGCCTGAGCGCCAGGCCAGGCAGCGCCAGCAGGAAAAAAGAGAAAAGGATATAGTAAGTGATGAACGGCGGACGCACGGTGCCCCATCCCAGCCAGATCCAGAAGGAGCGGAAAACCTCCCACCAGCGCCGCCAGGCCTGGTCCAACTCTTCGGGATTGGCGATGGCCCAGGGGGTTGCGTCGTGCGTTTCCAGCCCCAGCGGTGAGCCATAGAGGAGCCAGCTGCGGATGAACCACCAGCCGGCGACGAGAAAAGCGCCTGCGCCCAGCCAGAATGCCGTGCGCAGCAACTGGCCCATCGTCTGCCGTTGCGATTGCCAGAGCCAGAGCAGCGCCAGCAGGGCAGGCAGCGCCAGCACACCCGCGCTCACCTTGGTGAGGGTTGCCAGGCCAAGGGCCACACCGGCAAAGAAAAGCTGTCGCGCGCTATGCTCGCCGCGCAGCACAACGGCCAGCCGCCAGAGCGCCAGCGTGCTCAGAGCGGCGACAGGAATGTCGTTGGAGACGACGCTGCCCAGGAAAATGACCTGGGGAATGCTGCCCACAAAGAGGGTGGTGAGCAACGCGTTGCGCTGCGACGCGGGCCATAGTTGCCGCGCCAGGCCGTGCATGCTGACCAGAAGCAATATGCCGAAAAGTGTGGTGACGACACGTGCGCCATAGAAGGCGAGCCATCCACCCTGCAGCGGCGGTCGTTCGCCGGGATAGTGAACGGCGTGGTTGTCGTTATCGGGAAAGTCACGGGGAAAGGGGCCCATGAAGTTGGGATTGGGCCGGAAGGTGGCCGGCGGATTATCGAGGTCCACCAGGCGGGCGGGGATGGAGGCCAGCAGGTAGTAGAATGGCGGTTGGCTGGCTTCTTGCTCCACCGGCGTCTCCCAGGCTGCGTCGCCCTGTGGCGGGAACTCATTGCGCTGCGCCAGCCACAGCACATAGGCAAAATGTTGCGGCTCGTCTGGCCCTTCGTAGGGCGGTGTGTAGAAGTTGTAGACCAGCGCCAGCAGCGCGTAGCCGGCAACGATGAGCAGCAGCAGCCAGTTGGCGGCCATTGTCTTACTCTGCGCTACGTTCTTCGCTATTGCCATTGTGGCGGAAGTTTGCTGCACGGTCTGATAATCCCTGGGATTGCG
>CAZRTM010000034.1:0-24477 GCA_964602995.1 uncultured Ardenticatenaceae bacterium | reverse complement strand
CTATTGCCATTGTGGCGGAAGTTTGCTGCACGGTCTGATAATCCCTGGGATTGCGATTGCGATTGCGATTGCCAATCCAATTGAAATCTGCAGCAATTCTAGAAACCACACGTCACAACGCAAACTTACTTCACTCATGGACAATAGTAGGGCCGGGGATGACCACGGCATCGGGAGGGGTCGTGGTATCCTGGCGGGCCAGACGGCGGTTGTCCTGCAGGCGATAGAAGCCCAATGCCGCCGTCGTAGGACCGGGCGGCGCATCTTCGGGAATGGTAAAGGTGTAACTATCGCGAATCACCTCACCCGGACCCCAGAACGTGGTGGGATAGCGCCCTTCTTGCGGCAACTGGTCATCTTGGGTCAACAGCGCAGCGTCCGCACCGAACAGGTGAGCGAAGATGGTGTAGCTTTCGGCCGTCGGACCGCTGGCACGCCACCAGACCTGCAGCGTGACCGTTGCGCCGGGCGCTACCGTTTCAGCCGGCCATTCGTAGCTCTGCAAGCTGACACCCTGGTCAAAGGAAGCCAGCGTCTCAGTGGGGTCTATGGCCTGTTGTGGCTGCCCGAGCTTAACGCGGTCAATGACGGCCAGCTCCAGCGGCGCGCCGGAGGCGTCGTAGGCCTGCAACGGTTCATCTGTCTCGGGGTCATAGAAGCCGGCAATCACGTCAGCCACCTGCACCGGCTGCGGCGCGTTGGGCAAAGGCACTCTAACATAATCACAGAAAGTATCGCCCGGCTGCCAGAGCGAGGTAGGATAGTTGCCCAACCCGGTGTGCGTGTCGCGGGCACCCAGCACGTTAAAAGCCTGATCAACCACGTGCACATAGAAGACGTAGTTTCGCGCCGGCCGCTCGTCGCTGCGCCAGCAGGCAGTGAGCGCCAGCTCCGGCTCTTCCTGCCCCGAGAGGTCGCGCTCGTCCAGGCGCGTGCCCAGGAGGCGCATACCCTGCCCCCAGAACAGCTCGTTGGCGCCATCCAGCTCGGGCAGCCCAGGCCCTTGTGGCGGCGCGGCGTAGGTCCAGGGCACGAGCCAGGCCAGGGAAACCAGAGCGGCGGCGACCATAAAGAGAGTAACGACGGCGCTGAGGTAGCGGCGCCAGGGCAGGTTGGTCAGACCGAGGACGATGAAGGCAGCAAAGGCGGCCAGCGCAGGAAAGGTGTAGCGCCCGTTGGCCCCACTGGGGTTGCGCCAGATGAAGTAGAAGAGGGCCGGCAGGTAGACGCCGGCCGCGGCCAGCAACGCCAGCCAGGCTCCCGCATTGTCGTCTGTGGGACGGCGCAACAGCTCCCGCCACAGGAGGCGCACGCCGCACAGCAGCCCCCAGATGCCGGCCGCAGTGAGCAGGGCGAAGAGCAGGTAGAAGAGAGGAGGCAGCACAATCTGCCCATAACCAAAGCGGCCCCAGAAAGTGTCCAGCGCGTAGCGGGCGGTTGACAGCAACGTGGGCCAGTCCATCTCACCAGGCAGGCGCTCACCCCAGATGTCTAGCATACGCTCCATACCGAACAGCTCGCCATAGAGGCGGATGTTGCGCACATACCACCAGCCGCTGAACAAGAGAGCCACGGCGCTGATGACCATAGCATGTAGTACAACGCCGCGCCAGGCCCGTCGCCGCCAGCCATCCCAGGCCAGGGCTGCGGCCCAGGGGGCGACGAGGAAGAGGCCGGTGATTTTGCTCAGCGCGGCCAGGCCCCACACGAGGCCAATGAGCACTGCCAGACGCAAAGTGAAGCCACGTCGGGCGCCGCGTATGACCAGCCACAGCAACGCGGTGGCCAGAAAGACAACCATATTGTCGTTATTGGCCGAGCCACCGATATAAAGGAACATGGGGTTAAGCCCTGTGAGGGCCAGGAACAAGAGCTGCTGCTGCCGGTCGCCGGGCCATAGCTGGCGCGCGATGCGCAGGAAGAGGAACAGTGTGGCGACCACCAGCAACAGGGACCAGGCGCGCAAGAGGTGCACGCCCAGAGCTGTACTGCGGTAAGGAAAGGCGTAGGCAACCTGTGGTAAAAATTGCGCCTTGTTGTCGCGATGGACTTCACCCGGCTCGTAGCTGAGCCAGAAAGGATTGGGAAGCGGCTCAATGCCGGTGTCTGTGACGGGGGCCACAAACAACGCGCCCAGGGCATAATAAAGCGGCGGCTGGTGATATTGGGTCAGAGTGTCGTCTTGCGGTTGCAGGGGGAGGGCGCGTTCGTCGAGCAGGTAACGAACGAACTGGTAATGTAGCCGTTCATCTGGCGCTTCGAAGAGGGGATTGAGGAGGCTGACGCCCCCTGCCAGCAGCAGCGCCAGCAAGAAAAGCAGGATGCGCAGCCGGGACAGCAACGTGCTGTCGAGCGGCATAGGGGCCTGGGGCGAGGGGCTGGGGTCTCGGTTGCGGTCGGTCATGAGCAAGCGTCGAGTTCAGCAGTGTGGTGAGCAGGGATGGAATCGAAAACGGTTTAGCGGACCCAGTATAGCGAAAGGAGCAGGAAAGGAGAAACGGCGCGCCGGGAGCAGCGCCGGGCCAGGCCTGGGCCCAGGCGTAAGCCATTTGTGAATTGTTGGACAAAAGAGCACGTGTAAGGTAATATCCCCATGCTACCAGGAGTGGGGAGGTTTGCGCCTGCTCCTTAGCAATAGTTAAAAAATCCCCGGTGTAGCAGGAACGCAAAGAGAGCCATCGAATAAGTTGAGGTATTCTTGGCACGCGACAAACAAGCAGCCAATATATTCAAGCCACGCTCTTCCGAGCGTTTCGTCGAAATGCGCCGGTCGCACACTATAAATCAAAGGCAGGTTATCTGTGGACCGATCCGCTGAACTGTTAAAAGCCCTCACCGAAGCACACGGCGTCCCTGGTTATGAAAGTGAAATACGCGCTCTCTTGCTGGAGTACCTTCAGGACCTGGGAGAGATCTCTCAAGATAAGCTGGGCAGTGTAATCTGCCGCCAGGAAGGTGATGGGCCACGCGTCATGCTTGCCGGTCATATGGACGAGATTGGCTTCATGGTGCGGCACATAACCAAAGAAGGCTTTCTCAAATTCGTGCAGCTTGGAGGCTGGTGGGACCAGGTTTTGCTGGGCCAGCGCGTGGTGATTAAGACGCACAAAGGCGACGTAATTGGCGTCATCGGCGCCAAACCGCCCCACCTGCTGGAAGCAGACGAACGGGACAAGGTCGTTAAAAAAGCTGATATGTTCATCGACATCGGCGCCACCTCTCGCGAAGAGGTGACCGAGGCCGGTGTGCGCGTGGGCGACCCTGTCGTGCCGCAGAGCGAATTTGTGACGCTGGCCAATCCCAAGACCTATCTTTCCAAGGCGTTCGATAATCGCGTCGGCTGCGCCGTTGTGGTCGACGTGTTGCGCCACTATGCCGAGAATGGCGGCGAGCGACCCAACGATTTGTATGGCGTGGCGACGGTGATGGAAGAGGTAGGATTGCGCGGTGCGACGACGAGCGTGCGCGTTGTGAACCCTGACGTGGCCATTATCCTTGAATCGGATATTGCCGGGGATGTGCCTGGCATTAAGGACGAGGTTTCCGACGTGAAGCTGGGCAAAGGGCCAAGCGTTGGAGTTTATGACGCACGCATGATTCCCAACCTGCCGCTGCGCAATCTGGTCATCAGCACGGCTGAGGAATTAGATATTCCGCTGCAATTCTCCGCCATTCAAGGGGGTACGACCGACGGAGCTGCTATCCATTTGCATGAAACCGGCGTTCCAACCGTGGTGATCGGTGTGCCGGCACGCCACATTCACAGCCACGGTGCAATTATTCATCGAGATGATTATGACAATGCGGTGCGTCTGGTTACCGCTGTCGTTTCCAAATTAGACAATGACACTGTTGCCGCTCTGACGGCTTCGACGAATGCTGCATAGGCGCAGGCCAGTATGTGGCAGGATTGGGTGCGCTGTCCGCAGGGTTCACCACCTTCACCTGCTGACTGCTCCCGGCATGAGGCCCAAGGTAGAGTAATAATCGAAAAATCAAGGAGCTTGGTTTATGACAACCGTTTCCCCAGAGTTTCAAAATATTGCTGATTCGTTACTTCAACAAATAGAAGGATTTGAACGCAGCGTAGAAACACAGAGCGTCGGTACCGTGCAGGCGGTTTATGATGGTATTGCCATCGCCAGCGGTCTGGCCAGAGTCAAGGCCAGTGAGATTGTGGAATTCAGCACCGGGCAGGCCGGTATCGCTCTGAACCTGGAGCCGGATAACGTCGGTATCGTGGTGATGGGTGATTACACCGAGATTGAAACCGGCGACGAGGTGCGGACCACGGGCCGTATCGCTTCTGTGCCCGTCGGCGAAGCGCTCATCGGCCGCGTGGTGGATCCCCTGGGCCGCCCGCTGGATGGTGAAGGGCCAATCAACACCACCAAACGGCGCCCCGTGGAACGTATTGCCCCAGGCGTGATTGAGCGCAAGGGTGTGGATACGCCGTTACAGACCGGTATCATCGCCATCGACGCCATGTTCCCCATCGGCCGCGGCCAGCGCGAGCTGATCATTGGCGACCGCCAGACTGGCAAGACGGCGATTGCGCTGGACACCATCCTCAACCAGAAGGGCCAGGACGTCATCTGCATCTACGTGGCCATCGGCCAGCGTGTGGGCCAGATGGCGCAGGTTGTGGCCGCTCTGGAAGAGGCCGGCGCCATGGATTACACCATCATCGTGCTGGCCGGCGCTTCGGACCCCGCTCCCCTGCAATACTTCGCTCCCTACGCCGGCACGGCTATGGGCGAAGAGTTCATGGAGCAGGGCCGCGACGTGCTGGTGGTCTACGATGACCTCTCCAAGCACGCCTGGGCTTACCGCGAGATTTCGCTGGTGCTGCGCCGCCCGCCGGGCCGCGAAGCTTATCCCGGCGACATCTTCTCGCTGCACAGCCGCCTGCTGGAACGCGCCGTGCGTCTGCGCGACGAATGGGTCATCGTGGAGAAGGGCGCGGAAGTGACCGCAGATACCAAGG
Source organism: uncultured Ardenticatenaceae bacterium (assembly GCA_964602995.1). Classification (GTDB taxonomy): domain Bacteria; phylum Chloroflexota; class Anaerolineae; order Promineifilales; family Promineifilaceae; genus JAAYYY01. The sequence continues at coordinate 19,490 of CAZRTM010000034.1, read as the reverse complement.
CCGGTGTGGACGGCAAGGTCTACTTCGGCAACAACGACATGGAAAAAGCGACGGAAGCGCTGCAGAAACTGGACAATCCTGATAATTACGAAATCAGGAAGATTCCGGGAACCGGCGGCTCGCTGACGGCGTTGCCCATCATCGAGACATTGCTCGGCGACGTCTCTGCCTATATTCCCACCAACGTTATTTCGATTACAGACGGCCAGATCTTCCTGGAGACGGACCTGTTTAACCAGGGCCAGCGCCCGGCCATTAACACCGGCGTTTCCGTGTCGCGCGTGGGTAGCGACGCCCAGCGCAAGGCGATGAAGAGCGTGGCCGGTGGTCTGCGTTCCGACCTGGCCCAGTATCGCGAGCTGGCAGCGTTTGCCCAGTTCGGCTCTGACCTGGACCGCGCCACACAGCGCCAGTTGGACCGTGGCGCGCGGCTGATGGAAATCCTGAAGCAGCCACAGTACCAGCCATACCCGCTGTCACACCAGGTGATGGTCATCTACGCCGGTAGCCGCGGCTTCCTGGATGAGGTCGCTGTGGACGACATTGTGCGCTGGAAGGAAGAGTTCCTGCACTACATGGATACGGCGCGCCCAGAAGTTGGCCGCGCTATCATGGAGAGTTACCGCTTCAGCGACGAAACAGAGGAGCAGTTGCGCCAGGCGATTCAGGACTTCAATGCTAGCTGGGAGGCCTAATGGCTAATGAACGCGAACTTAACAAGCGCATTCGCAGTGTTCGCAATATCTCGCAGGTAACCAGCGCTCTGGCTGCTGTGTCTGCTGCCAAAGCCAGCAAGGCCCAGAAGCAGGTGCAGGCCTCGCGAGATTATGCGGGCAAAGCGTATGAGATTCTGATTAACCTGGCTTCGCAGAACGCTGCAGGCGATGTTGCCCACCCCATGCTGACGCCGCGCAAGGAAATTAAGAAAGCGGGTGTCATCGTCATGACGGGTGACCGCGGCCTGGCCGGCGCTTACAATGCCAACATCGTCGGTTATGCCGAGCGGTTCATCAGGGCTTTGCCCCACCCCGCCCAGGTGGTCTCTGTGGGGCGCAAGGGTCATGATCTGCTCTTACGCCGTGGCTACAACGTCGTGGCGCTCTTTGACAACCTGCCCGACGAACCGTCACTCTACGATATCGCGCCCATTGCCGACGTGGTGGTAGATGACTATCTGAGCGGCAAGGTAGACGAAGTGTTCATTGCCTATACCAACTTCGTCAACCTGGTCACCCGCGTGCCTGCGGTGCGGCAATTGCTGCCCCTGAAACCGCTGGACCATGAGGGAATGGCCGTTTCAGAGTATGTGGACCATATCGACACGGCGGGCGCTGCAGAGCGCGTCTACAACTACGAGCCAGATCCAGCCACACTGCTGGACACCGTCGTACCCCGCTTTGCCGAGCTGCAGATCTACCAGGCCGTGTTAGAAGCGAAGGCCAGCGAACACAGCGCACGCATGGTGGCCATGAACAACGCCACCGACAATGCGGGCGAATTGATCGATTTCCTGATTCTAGAACGAAACAAAGCGCGCCAGACAAGTATCACCAACGAAATTCTGGACATTGTCGGCGGCGCCGAAGCACTTTCCAAATGAGATTGATAGAGATTGGTTGATTGGAGATTGGAGATTAAAGAGTAACCAACGTGATCTCAATCTCCAATCTCTAATCTCCAGTCTCTGGTCTCTATTACTTGGAGGAACGAATGACAACGATTACCAACACAGGCATTGTCCGTGCAGTACGTGGCGTCGTGGTGGATGTGGAGTTCCCAGCCGGCGAGATGCCAGAAATTTACGACGCCTTACACATCGAAATGGAAGATGGCGAGAATCTGGTGCTGGAAGTACAGCAGCACCTGGGTGAAGGGTTGGTGCGCACAGTAGCCATGGACACCACCGACGGCCTGGCTCGCGGCACAGAAGTGATTCCCACCGGCGCCTCCATCCAGGTGCCGGTTGGCCCGTCCACACTGGGACGTGTGTTCAACGTGGTCGGCGAGGCAATTGATGGGCGCCCAACGCCGGAAACAGACCTGAAGTACACCATTCACCGCCCCGCTCCTGACTTCCAGGCCCAGTCCACGGCAGCAGAAACGTTTGAGACCGGCCTGAAGGTGCTGGACCTCATCGCGCCCCTGATTCGTGGTGGTAAGACCGGCGTCTATGGCGGCGCTGGTGTGGGCAAGACGGTGCTGATTTCGGAGCTGATTCGCTCGGTGGCTACCGCGCACGAAGGTGTGTCGGTATTTGCCGGTGTGGGCGAACGGACCCGTGAAGGCACCGACATGTACTACGAGCTGGAAGATTACGGCGTGCTCGATTCGGTGGCCATGGTCTTCGGCCAGATGAACGAGCCGCCAGGGGTGCGGCTGCGCGTGGCGCTGACTGGCCTGACGATGGCCGAATATTTCCGCGACGAAGGGCGTGACGTGCTGCTCTTCATCGACAACATCTTCCGCTACGTGTTGGCCGGCGCCGAGATGTCGGCTCTGCTAGGCCGCATGCCCAGCGCTGTGGGATACCAGCCCACCCTGGCCGCGGAGATGGGTGACCTGCAGGAGCGTATTACGTCCACCAAGACCGGATCGATTACGTCGATGCAGGCCATTTACGTGCCCGCCGATGACTACTCGGACCCCGCTCCGGTGGCGACCTTCGCCCACCTGGATGCCGTCATCACCCTGGAGCGTAGCGTGTTTGCCAAGGGTATCTTCCCCGCCGTGGACCCGCTCTCCTCAACCAGCCGCGCGTTGCAGCCGAGCATTGTTGGCGAAGAACATTACCGCACCGCCCGCGAGGTGAAAGAAGTGCTGCAGACCTACCAGGACTTGCAGGACATCATCGCCATTCTGGGTATCGACGAATTGAGCGAGGATCAGAAGCTGTTGGTGGCTCGCGCCCGTAAGATCGAGCGCTTCCTGGGCCAGCCGATGTTCGTGGCCGAGAAGTTCCACGGTCTGCAGGGCCAGTACGTCACCATCGAAGAGACAGTACGCGGCTTCCGCGAGATTCTGGATGGCAAGCACGACGACCTGCCGGAACAGGCCTTCTTCATGGTCGGCAACATCGACCAGGCGCTGGAGAAAGCAGAACGGCTGCGGGCGGAAAACTAGGTGTCAGGCGTCAGGTATCAGGTGTCAGGCGGCGCCTGACACCCGGCACTGACACTCACTGAAGGTGAAACTTATGCCAATGCAATGTGATATCGTCACGCAGGAGCGGACGGTTTATAGCGAAGAGGTTGACGCCGTCAACTTGCCCGGCATTGAAGGGCGGATGGGTGTGTTGCCCAACCACATGACGATGCTGACGGCGTTGGACTTTGGCGAAATTATCGTGCGCCGTGGCGGAAACGAAGAGTACTTCGCCATTGGCGGCGGCTTCGCCGAGATTCTACCAGACAAGATCACGATCCTGGCCGATTCGGCGGAACACGCCGAGGAAATCGACGTCGAGCGCGCCCAGCGCGCCCGTGAACGGGCCGAACAGGCGATGCGCGAAGGGATTCCCGAAGATTCGGAGCGGTATGCCCAGATTCAGGCGGCGCTGCAGCGGGCGCAGGTGCGCATCGACATCAGCCTCCGTCGCGGAACGGGCCGCCGTCGTCGAGCTATGGCCGGTGGTGGCGGTTTGCCGCTACAGGAACGTGAAGAAGGCACGGAGTAAACGTGGGCTTTCTGACATCTCGTATTGCTATCGATTTAGGAACAGCCAACGTCCTGGTTTATGACCAGGGGCGTGGCGTCGTTCTGCAAGAGCCGTCGGTCGTTGCTCTGCGCGAAGATAGCGAGAAAACGGTAATCGTGGAAGTGGGCCGCGCCGCGCGCGAAATGTACGGGCGGACACCAGAAGAGATTGAGGTGATGCGCCCGTTGCGCGACGGGGTCATTGCCGACTACTTCGTCACCGAAGCGATGCTGCGCTACTTCATCCAGAAGGTTTCGGGACGGCTCAACCTGCGCAAGCCGGTGATCATGATCAGCGTGCCTTATGGTGTGACCAGCGTCGAACGGCGCGCCGTGCGCGAGGCCGGTCTGGCCGCGGGCGCGCGCGAGGTCTACCTGATTCATGAACCGCTGGCCGCAGCCATTGGCGCCGGCCTGCCGGTGGGCACGCCGACTGGCAACCTGGTGGTGGATATGGGCGGCGGTTCCACCGAAGCAGCCGTCGTCTCCATGAACGGCATCGTCTGCGCCGAGTCTTTGCGCGTGGGCGGCGTCCATCTGGACGAAGCAATCGTCAACTACATTCGCAAGAAGTACAACCTGGTGGTTGGCGAACCGACGGCAGAGGCGATCAAGGTTAAAATCGGCGCTGCCACGGAGCTTAAGGAGCGGCTGGAAATGAGCATCCAGGGCCGCGACCAGGTGGCCGGGCTGCCGCGCACCATCAATCTGACCTCCGACGAGGTGGCTGAAGCACTCCAGGAGCCGCTGGGCGCTATCGTCAACGTTATCCGTGCTGTGCTGGCCAAGACACCGCCGGAGCTGGCTTCGGACATCATTGACCGTGGTATGGCTCTGACCGGCGGCGGCGCACTGCTGCGCGAAATCGACACCATGCTGACGCAGGAGACCGGCGTTCCAGCCTATGTGGCAGACAATCCCATTGCCTGCACCGCCCTGGGCGCGGGCAAGGCGCTGACAGAACTGCCAATTCTGCTGCGCAGCCTCAACATGCAGTAGCAAGCTTAGACATAAGCTCAGGCATATAGAGAACAAAAAGCCCCGCTGCGAACAGCGGGGCTTTTTCATTATTGAGGAGGTAGGAAATGAGCGCTTTCTACTTTCCCGGCCTGACTACGAATCGGTGTCCAGATAGTAGGTCATGCGCTGTAGTTGGACGACGGGGTCGCTATACTGCACCTGTACATAGTCGGGAACTGAGAGGCTGATGGGGGCGTAGGTGAGGATGGCCCGCACTCCTGCTTCCACCAGACGGTTGGTCAGCTCTTGCGCAGCATTAGCAGGGACGGCCAGCACGGCTATTTGCGCGCCCGTCTTGCGGATGGTTTCTTCAAGCTCGCTGTCGTGCTGCACCCTCAGGCCGGCCATTTCCATGCCCACTTTTTCAGGGTCATTATCAAAGACCCAGGCAACCCGGAAGCCACGACGGTGAAAGCCGCCATAATTGGCCAGCGCGTGGCCCAGAAAACCAGCGCCTATCAGCACAACAGGCCATTCACGGTCGAGGTGCAGGATGCGCTCAAGCTGTTCGATGAGATATTTGATGTGATAACCGGTCCCCTGCTTGCCGAATTCGCCAAAGTGGGAGAGGTCTTTGCGAATTTGGGCAGAGCTGATCCCTAATCGCTCTCCTAGCTCGTGGGAAGAGGTAGTCGTTTTTTCTCCCTCTTCGGCCAGACGAACCAATGCCTGTAGGTAAATGGGTAATCGTCCAATTACAATGTTCGGAATATCATCAGCCACAACAGGCGATTCCTCCGCACCGGTATCTGTAATTTCCATAGTCATGATAGAGGAGTGTGTATTCGGGAAATTCAGGCCCCAGGGGACGCTCTTCCCACTACAACATTTTATGCCGAACGAGGCCAAAAACACACTAAGTAATCGTGTACAATTTCACAAATTGTAACACACAGGAATCGCCGTCGCAAACTGTTATCGGGTGCTGCTGGTCAGATATCTCCGGAACGGGAGTTAGCTATTCAGATGGGGCAGGTGTTGGGAAGCCTGGACAATCAGTTGCCCCAGAGCCGGATTCTGAAGCTGCTGCAGCGAGGAAATTTTGACATGCCGCATCATTTTCCCCTGCCCTCGCAAGAGCGATTCGGGATCAGGAAGCTCCGCACCGTAGTAGAAGCCCAGGTTAACGTGCTTCTTGTGTACTGAAATATAACAGTACTGCTCAGACATTTTACGCGGTCCCACCCCATACCCCGCAATTTGTTGCTCGCGCCAGATTACCTCGACCACATCCGCCAGGAGCGCATAGATGAGCGTCCTGGTCTGTAATGCCAGCTCTTGTATCTCTGGAGTAGCAAGGCGAATCATTTCGTGGAAAGCAGTGTTGTCCGGCGCCCCGTCTCCTTTCATCTCAGACCGGGTCGAATCTACTGTCATATCCCTTCTTAATCGCTTGCAAACAGTACCAATACGCTCAGGATACAAAACAGAGCGCGGTTCGTCAATGGCCCGTAGTGAAAACGCAGTGAACGGGCCAGGCCAGAAACCATTCTCGCAACCCATCCCTTTGTCATTCTGAAAGACACCGGTAAACTGATAACCATCTTTTAAACGACACCAGAATCATCTCCATAGTTCAAGGAAAAATCTCCAATCTCCAATCAACCAATCAACCAATCAACCAATCTCCACTCTCTAACCCATGCATCTCGCCCTAAACGCTTACTTCTGGAACCGCCCCGACACCGGTAGCGGCCAATATTTACGCCAACTGGTCTATCACCTGAACCGGCTGGTCAGCGATCTGCAGATTACCCTCATCTACCCGCACCCAGGCCAGCCGGAGAAAGTGCCACCCAGCGTAAACGTGGAACATGAGCCTATGCGCGCGGGGCACGTGGGCAAAGTGCTGTTCGAGCAGGTGGGCTTCCCACGCGCCTGTAGCCGGGTCGGCGCCACCGTGGCCCACGTCCCATACTGGGGGCCGCCGCTGCGCTCGTCTATCCCCCTGTTGGTTACGGTGCACGACCTGATTACGCTGGCCGTGCGCGAGTACCGGCGGCCACTCAGCGCACGGCTGTATAATGCCCTGGTCAGCGCTGGGGCGCGAGGGGCCACGCACATTGCGACCGACTCCGTTTTCAGCCAGCAGGAAATCGAGAAATATCTGCAGATTCCCAGAGAGCGCATCACGCCCATTTACCTGGCCCCCGGGCCACACTATAAGGCGGAAAGCGACATGCTGCTGGATATGGCTGTGGAGCGGAAGTATGATCTGCCGCCCTCCTACGTGCTCTATCTGGGCGGCTACACGCTGCATAAAAACGTCTCGACGTTGCTGGCGGCCTACACCTACGTGGCGAAGGCGATGGGCGAAGATTATCCGCTGCTGCTGGCGGGCACAAAGCCGGAGCCAGGCCCCAACTTCCCGGACTACGACGAGCAGATCCGGCGCCACGGGTTGGAAAAGTTCGTGCGATGGATTGGCTATGTGGACGAGGCCGATAAGCCGGCCGTCTATCGCAGCTCTCTCTGTTTCGCCTTTCCCAGCCGCTATGAGGGCTTCGGCCTGCCGCCGCTGGAGGCGATGGCCTGCGGCGTGCCGGTGGTCACCTCCAGCGCCGCTTCGCTGCCCGAGGTGGTGGGCGAAGCAGCCTTTGCCGTGGACCCTGACGACGAGCGGCAAATGGCAGGGGCCATTATCTCACTGCTGATTCAGGACGATTTCGCGGCCGAAATGAAGCAAAAAGGATTACAACAGGCAGCCAAATTTTCCTGGGAAAAAACAGCGACGGAGACCCTGTTGCTTTACGACCGTATTTCAACTTCTTAACGACGGAGGTACCGATTGCAGAAGAAAGTGGCTGTGGTCAGCGGCGGTAACCGCGGCATTGGCCTGGAGATTTGCCGCCAGCTGGCGCAGCGCGATGATATTGAAGTGATTCTGACCGCGCGCGACGTGCGCCGTGGCCAGACGGCGGCCGAAGCGCTGCAAGCGGATGGTCTGGACGTTCACTTTCAGCGGCTGGACGTAACCGACCTGAACAGTGTGCGCCGGCTGGCAAAATATATCGCCGACCATAAGGGGCGGCTGGACGTTCTGGTGAACAATGCGGGCATTTATGCCGACAGAGGGCTACGGGTCACTGAAGTGGACCTGGGCCTGGTGCGGCAAACGTTTGAAATTAACTTCTATGGCCCGCTGCGGCTGTGCCAGATGTTCCTGCCGCTGATGGAGCGCCATGACTATGGGCGCATTGTCAACGTGTCCAGCAGCCTGGGCTCCTTGCAGCGTATGGGCGGCCGCGCCATCGGTTACCGCGCGTCAAAAGCCGCGCTCAATGCCCTGACGCGGGTGCTGGCAGCGGACGTGGCAGGGCGCGACATTTTGGTGAACAGTGTGGATCCTGGTTGGGTGCGCACCGACATGGGCGGCGAGCAGGCCAGCCGTTCGGTGCAACAGGGAGCGGACACCGTCGTGTGGCTGGCGACGCTGCCGCCAGGGGGGCCGAACGGCGGCTTCTTCCGCGACCGCGAGCCTGTTCCCTGGTAAATGGCGCGAGGCGAGCGCCATTACACCCTTTTCTTAGCCTGCCTTGCTACAGGCATGATACAATGCCGCCCGATGTGTTAGCGACTAAATAGAGGAGACAGCATTCGATGAGCGTGAAACCGGATTCCTGGATTCGGCGCATGGCCATAGAACATAAGATGATTGAGCCGTTTGTGGACCAGCAGGTGCGCGAGGGCGTGATTTCCTACGGGCTATCATCCTACGGCTATGATATTCGTGTCACAGATGAATTTAAGATTTTCACCAACGTCCATTCGGCCATTGTAGATCCCAAGAACTTTACTCCTGAGTCCTTTATTGATTACAAGGGCGACGTGTGCGTCATTCCCCCAAATTCATTTGTGCTGGCGCGCACGGTGGAATATTTCCGCATTCCGCGCAGCGTGATCACCATTTGCCTGGGCAAATCGACGTATGCCCGCTGCGGTCTGATTGTGAACGTGACGCCGTTTGAGCCAGAGTGGGAAGGATATGTCACGCTGGAAATTTCAAACACCACGCCGCTGCCTGCTCGCGTCTATGCCAACGAGGGAATTGCTCAGGTGCTGTTCCTGGAATCGGATGAGGTGTGCGAGGTTTCTTACGCCGACCGCAAGGGCAAGTATCAGGCACAGAAAGATATCATGCTGCCGCGCATTTAGAGCCTGGACCTAGGCCTGGGCCTAGACCTAAGCCTAATCTCCCGCAGGCTGTGGGTACGCTGGCCAGGCGCCCCTGAACAGGCCTGCGGGAGGCGCTGGCTGTCTAACAATTTTCTACTGGCATTTTCCACCGGGGAAGTTATAATTCAAACGTCTCCCCGGGCGCTTAGCTCAGTTGGTTAGAGCGCTTCGTTTACACCGAAGAGGTCGGGGGTTCGAGTCCCTCAGCGCCCATTTCACGTTTTTCTCTCGCCTGACGATTCCTGAATACCTACTACACAAGAGATGCCTTGCCCCTTGTCATATCACCCTGCATAAGAGCGCCCATTGTGATACGATTTGAGAAAATAACATTGCGGAGTTACACATGAGCCAACAAGATCTGGATTTTCTGCGCCGGGCCATTGCCCTGGCAGCGCAGGCAGGAGAACGGGGCGACGAGCCCTTCGCTTCCCTGCTCGTCGATTCCAACGGCGAGATCCTTCTGGAAACTCAAAATACGACCAACACAGCGACCGACTGCACCGGGCACGCGGAGACCAACCTTGTGCGGGAAGCGTGTCGTCGCTTTGGCACAGAGCGGCTGCGCGAGTGCACGCTCTATACCAGCGCCGAGCCGTGCGCCATGTGCGCCGGGGCCATCTTCAAGTGCGGCATTCCGCGCGTGGTCTTTTCTGTGAGCAGCAAGCGGCTTTATGACGTGCTGGGCGACGACGAAAACAGGCTGGACCTCTCGTGCCGCGAGGTATTTGCGCGCGGTGCGCGCCCCGTTGCCGTAGATGGACCCCTGCTGGAAGAGGAAGGCCTGGCCGTCTTCCAGGGCAGAGGCCAGACGACACTTTAATATCACGGTCTGATTACAGCAGAAACAGGTGCGGGGGCCGGCAGCGGGTGACATTTCCAGAGCCATTGAATCGCCGGTTCCCTTTTCTTGATCTCACCTTAGAGTCTGCTATAATCCGTTCGCTCATATTTTGTGATAAAAAGCACACACAAACGGTGACAGATATCACACTTTAATCTTCACACTCCACCCCACAAGACGGGTTAAACGCAGGAGAAGACATTATGGCAGAAGCAGCAGTCAGCAATGGAGGCATGACGCGCCGTGAATTCCTTTACTACATCTGGGGCGCGTCGATGGCTCTATTCACCGCCGAGATAACAGGGCTTATCATCTGGTTTGCCCTCCCCCGCTTCCAAGAAGGCGAGTTCGGCGGAACGTTCACTGTTCCTGCAGATCAAGTCCCAGAGAAAAACGCAGCGCCGCGCGATTTCCCCGACGGCCGGTTTTGGCTTGTTAATCTGGATACGACAACTGACCAGGGGCAGGAACGTATGTATCTGGTCAATGACGAAGCCGAGCCAATCGTTGGCGTCGCGGCAATTTACAAAGTTTGTACCCATTTAGGATGTATTTATAGTTGGATACCGGCCAACGACCGTTTTGAGTGCCCGTGCCATGGCTCGAAGTATCGCCTGGATGGACGGCGCATTGAAGATCCGGCGCCACGTTCCCTGGACCGCTTTTTAATCGCAGCGCTGGATGCCAACAATGAAGTACTGGCCGTCGCAGAGCCAGACAGCAATGGCGTCTTCAAACCGCTACCGTTGCCGGAAGGCACAGTCTCAATTCGTGTGGACACCGGTTCCCGCGTGGACGGCGCCAGCCAACCGCTGATCTGCGAGCTACGCGATAGCTGTCCCTAGGGAGAGGGAGAAAATATTATGGCAACATTTGTCGATCAAGTACGAGAGATGGGGCTGAAGCAAGCCACCATCGCCAAAGTCGATGAAGCCGTCGAGCGCTTTACCTCCGGTCTCAACGTCAATGACGTGCGGGGCATGTTGCGTGGTGATGAGCCGCGGCGTCCCAATCCCCGGCTTCGCCCGCACGCCGATGGCTTCTGGCTTCACATCCGGCCCAGCTTTTACCACACAGAAGTAACACACATTTACCCCACCTTCCGCCTGGGCTGGCTTTCCACGTTCATGTTCGTGTGGGAAACAATCACGGGTATCTTCCTGATGGTTTTCTACACACCCTCACCAGACGCTGCCTATTCCGATATCTGGAACATTCTGGGCAACGTTCCCCTGGGCCAGTTGATGCGCAACCTGCATCGCTTTGGTGCAGAGGTGATGGTCGTGGTCGTGGCATTGCACATGTTACGGACGTTTATTACAGGAAGTTATAAACATCCACGCCAGTTCACGTGGTTCACCGGCATGATCTTGCTGGTGCTGACGCTGGTTCTCAGCTTTAGCGGCTACCTGCTGCCCTGGGACCAGTTGGCCTATTGGGCTGTGACCGTGGCCGTTAGCGCCGCGGAGGCAACACCAGGGCCTGAGGTCATCGGCACCAATATCAACCTGCTCTTGCGCGGCGCTCCGGTGATTGGCGCAGGTGGTCTGTTGCGCTTCTATCTGTTGCACGTCCTCTTGCTGCCACTCTTGCTGGCCATCTTCTTCTTCGTTCACTACTACAAGGTCGTCATTCACGGCCACTCGCTGCCCCCCGGCCGCGAGGCGATTGGCGAAGACACCGGCAAGCGCGTGCCGCGAGATGAGCGCACCTACTTCCTGCCCGACATCGCCACCAGCGAGCTGATGTGGACAGCGCTGACCACCCTGTTCCTGGTTGCTGGCGCCATCTGGTTCTACAACGCGCCGTTGGAACGGCAGGCCAACCCGTTGGTAACACCGCTACACGTGGTGGCGCCCTGGTATCTGGCCTGGTCTCAGGGCTGGCTGAAGCTGGCCGACAAGGTGTTCATTGCCTTCATCTTCATTCCCGGTCTGGCGACGGCTTTCTTTGTCATGCCCTACTTTGAAGTGGGCAAGAGCCGCCGTTATGCCCATCGCCGCGTTGGCCTGACAGTTGCCATGCTCTTCATCGCCTTCATGTGGGTGTCGAACTGGATGGGCTCACCCGAGTATCTGGTGCAAAGCTCACCTGAGCAAGAGGTCAGCCAGGAGCTGTTGCCACAAGAAGGGCATAGTGTGTTGAAGGGAGTGCCTTACGAGGCCCTGGAACCGGGCACATACCAGCCGGGACAGGTAATCGAGGGCAACCCGCACCTGACCAAAGCGCTACAAGAGTTCCAGGCAGCGATGAGACGGCGTAGCTGCGCCCTGCCCGGAACCGATTCTCCCTATGAAACATGCCGGATTCAGGAACGTGGCGGCCAAACGACGTATGCCAACAGCTTTACTAATTCAGCAATGCCCAATCCGGAAGCAGTATTGACTATCGACGATTACCAGCACAACATGCGACGACTGGTGCTGTCATTTGAAGTACCGAATCCAGAAGATTCCGGCACTATGCTCTATGACTTCGAGCGCACGGCATATCGTCACGAGCTGTCGAACTACGAGGAAGATTAACCATGCAAGTCAAGATAATCATTGGAACCATCGCGTTCATGCTGACGATGGTCATCCTGGGCTTCGTGGCGCTTCGTGAGCCGGCGCGGCTGGAGGCCTTCTCGCACGCGTTTGACGGGCGCTCCATCGAAAACGGTGCAGAAATCTATATGAACAACTGCGCCACCTGCCACGGTGTTGAAGGCCGCGCCGAAACGTGCTTTGATGCATCGACCGGCGAGCAGACCGGCTGCATTGGCCGCCCGCTGAACAACGCCGACCTGCTATGTGGCGCCACAAGCCCACGTATGGAGGCGCTGGACTGGGGTGGCAGTAAATTCAGTCTGGTGCAAAGCACCATCGCCGCCGGCCGCCCCTGGTCCGGTATGCCCACCTGGGGTGAGGATTTCGGCGGCCCGCTGCGCAAAAGTGAAGTTCATGACGTAGCGTTGTTCATTCTCAACTGGGAAAATGAAGAGCTTTGTGGCGAGCAGGTGGGAGAAGAAGGCCCCGTTTGGCCGCTCCATGTCTCTGAGCTGCCCGAGGGCAACCCCGACAATGGCGCGACGCTATACAACACCACCTATGCCTGCGCCAGCTGCCACGGCGCCCTTGACAACGAAGGTAGCGCTAATATTGGCCCCTGGCTGGGCGACATCGACCAGACTGGCGCCGAGCGCATCGACGGTTACACGGCTGCTGATTACGTCTACGAATCTATCCTGAAGCCGGACGCCTTCATCGCTCCTGAGTGTCCCAGTGGTCCGTGTAATGAACCAAGCACAATGCCCGGCAACTTCGGCGAGCGCATGACACAGCAGGATATGGCTGACGTAATGTCCTACGTGCTGAGCGCCACCGAGTTCGAGAGCACTGCCGAAGTGGACTATCCCGAAGGCGCAGTGCGCCCAGAACCGCCCAACGACGAGCCGGATACACCCGCAGACGTCGAGGACGCCAGTGACGGAGCGGAAGATGCCAACACAGACGCCGCCCCCGACACTGACTCCGGCGAATAAAAAGCACGACCCATAGATTAAACTGAAAAAGCCCGGCCAGAATAATTCTGACCGGGCTTTTTTATTTGTCACAACTGCTTTAGCACCGGAGAGGTATAGAAACCCCATCTACAAAAAATCTGCGTTCCCCGGCGCGGGGCATCCGCGTCCGCCCCGCATCGGGACATCTGCGGCAAAAATCCAATCTCCAATCTCCAATCTCCAATCTCTAATCCTCCACCCCCCTCAACTCCGTCCCACACTGGCGACAAAAACGGTCACCAGGCCGGGCTGGCTGGCCGCAGTTGTGGCAATAGCGGGCGGGAGATTGCTGCAAGCGTTCGGGCGCCGGTTTGCGCGGCGCTGGCTTACGGGGCGTCGCCTGCCTGGCGGCGCTGAGGCGAGGCCAGAGCAGAATAGCCGCCAGAACCAGAAGAAGAATGGCGGCGGCCACGGCGGCCAGTAGGAGCCAGTCTGGCCCTCTTTCCTGCGCGGCCGTGTCAACCGATAGGCCAGCCCGTTCCAGAGTATACTGAACGTCAACAGTAAATGGCTGGTTGGCAGGAACGGCGACGATGGGCAGGCTGTAATATTGCAGACCGTCGTTGCCCTCGCCGGCCACGTCTGGTTGTGGCGAGATGTCGATGGATGGCGCCAGGCGCGGCTGTTGCACGGTGACGACCACCTGTTCCACGTTCAGGTCAGCTTGCCACTGAAAGCTGAAACGGTGGGACAACTCGCTGCTGGCGTAGGGCATGTAATATTCAACCCTGAAGCGGCGGTCTGGCGTCTGCAAAGTGAGGGAATCGCCGGCCTGGGAAAAGTCGACGTCATCGACCATCACATTGTCCGCGGAAATACGTGCGACGGCGTTAACGTTGGCTTCTGACGGCAGCGGTATAGTAACCGTAGCCGGCAGCGCCGCCTCCTCAGACAACGCCCCGGTAAGCAGGACCAGCACCGCAGGCTGGTCATAATCAGGCCACAACTCCACCGTCAGCCATTCCAGCGTTTGCGCCTCCTCTTGCGCCGTGGCGGGTGAGAACACCCCAATCGTGAGAAGAGCAAGCAGCGCCAGCAAGCGCATTCGTTTCAAAAGAAGTCGCCCCCACCCAACCATCCAACCAACAAACCACCCAACCACCCCTACCTCCCCCGCAAACGGATGCGATTCTCACGGCAGTAAGGACATTCCAGATCGGTGAAATCGCGTCCGCAGGTGCGGCAGGTGCGCGTGGTCACCGGGCTTTCGTCGTCGAGCGAGCCTAAAACCAGCACCAGCTCCTCCCCTTCGTGTGTCGCCAGCCAGCGGATGAGGTCGTGCTCTCCGATGAGCCACTGGCCCTGCTCGTTCTGATGCAGAGTGCCGGTGAGCACATTCAGGTCCATTTCATAAGCCGCAGCCGCCAGCTTGAGTATTACAGAACGTCTGATTTTAGTCATCTTGTGTGATACCTATCTTTCCAGTAAACAATACGAGAGCATTATAACAGAAGAGACAGACACGGGGTCTGTGCCCGCCTGGGGCCAGGCGCTCCACATGGCAGGTCGCTCGTAGCCCCGCCCTATTTCCTGAGTCGCAGATAAACTGTTACAATGGAAACAGACGGACTCAACCCTACAGCAGTTAACAAAGGAACGTCTTACATAGCAATTTATTGAAGTTCGCAATTTCCGCATCACGTAGGAGAACGCTTTGGAACGCTTTGAAAAACCGTTCCCACCAAACAGTGAAACGTTAATGAAGTGAAGTGAAGGACACATTGGACAATGGAAGGCATGCAAAAACTACAACGTGATTTGGAAGTTCTGGAAGCAATGGCCGGGGAAATGGATGACTATTTGCGCAGCGATGTGCTGTTCTGGCCCATGAGCGGTGGAGATTTGCCGCGCCTGACCCTGGGCGGCTACCTGATGCGCGAGCACCGGCTTTTGCAACTGCGGGATATGCTGGACAAAGATGAGCAAGACCGGCTGCACAAAGCGATTAACAGTTATCGCTCCGCACTGGATGAAAAAGTGGTGCGCTTTGAGCATCACGCCCACGAAGAGCTGGAAGCACGATTGCGCCAGTGGAACGAGTATCTGCGCGAGACAAAGCGCGACAGCGGCATAGCCTATTATGAAACAGCGGTAGAGGCGCGGGCCATGATTGAGGCGCTGCTCGATCAGCTACGCGCATCGCCCTATCAGCTTCAACCAGAAGTGGCGCAGCGCGTGGCCATGCTAGACCGCCAACTACGCCAGAAGTGGCTCCCCGGCGAGTTCGTCTGGCCTCAGGAGTGGAAGCGGGCCTATCCTAAAGAGAAGTACTGGTGGCTATACGGGCACCCGCGGAAGCGGAGGGATCAGTAGGCAGTGGTCAGTAATCCGTAATCGGTGGACCGGTAATCGGTAGTCGGTGGGTCGGTAATCGGTGCACAGTTACTGAATACTGTTTACTGATTACGGAATACTGATTACGGAATACCGAATACCACTCACCGTCCACTAAACGCCGATCTATTCAACACGTGCGAGACACCGGGGCGGTACTCGCGATTGCGCCAGCGGGTGAAGCGGATGGCGAAGCGGGCAATGCGCCAGCCGAGGCGGGCCAGCCAGGGATAGTTCAGCAAGTAAGCTTTGCGGGCCAGGCGTGTGCGCCAGGCCAGGTGGCGGAAGAGGCGGTGCTCCAGCAGGCGGTCGCGATACGTTTCCAGGCTGAAATCCTGGCGGGCGAACGCGTCTTCAATGGCCGCGGCGGCTACTTCTCCGTAACCGAGGGCAAAGGAGATCCCTTCGCCAAGCAGCGGATCTGCTCCGGCAGCATCGCCAACGAGCAGCACGCGGGGAGTGGAAAAGCGGCCTTCCTTATCGAACCAGCGAATGGGATGGCCTTTCAGTTTATAATCGCTCAGCTCACGTTGCCTTTGCGACATTGAGCTGCCCAGGACATCCTTGAGGTCGGCTTTCGCTTTCTCAGGGCGCGCCCGGCTATCGAAGACGCCACGGTTCATGTACGGTTCGCCCTGAACGTAGCTGGGGAAGTCCCAATAGTAACCCTGCAGGTCTTTTTGCATGGGCGTAAAGTCGAAGATGGCCACGCCGTTCTGAAATTCGCGCTGGGTCTGGGCATTCTCGGGAGTCAACACTTCCAGCAGGCGCGCCACGCGAGAGTCGTCATCCCATTTGAGGCGGGTACGCACAAAGCTGCGCGAGCCGTCGGCGGCGACGACGATCTGAGCGTGAAAAATGGCCTTCTCCGTCTCTACCACCACGTGCTCATCTTCCACGCTGATGTCCTTGACCGCTTCACCCTGGCGCACGCAGATGCCACGCTCCTCGCCCTTCTGCACAAGCCAGTGGTCGAATTCATCGCGGCGCGTGATGCGGAAAGCAGGGTTGGCCTTGAAGGAGTAGCTGAGCTCTTCGTAAGTGAGGCGCACTTCGCGCACCGAAAAGTGTTGTGGCTCGAAACGCAACCCCAGCCGCGCCAGCACGTCGGCGCCCAGGTGAGTCACACCGCCGCCACAGAGCTTCTCGCGCGGATGCACCGCCTTGTCCACGACGACGATGCGTTCTGCCCAACCGGGGTCGTTCTGTACCAGATGCAGGGCCGTAGACATGCCCGACGGCCCAGAGCCAACAATCAGAACGTCAACCTTTTCAACCTGCGTCATCGTCACCAACTCTCCTGTCTTCTCTTCAGGAACGTAATGCGAATTAGTCGTTAAGTAACAACGGCAAAGGCAACTCGTAATTCAGCGGAATCGCCTGTAGCGTATTGCGGTCGCCGCTTCCACTGTGCAGCAGTTCCACTTGATTCGCAGCATCAATGGCCTGGCTGCGGAACCAGTATGTCTGGCCCGCGTCGGGCAGCGTGAAAAAGTCGCCGTTAAGCGTCGTATTCTCGCGCCAGCGCTGCCATGTGCCGCTGCCTTCAGCTCGATAGTCGATATTGTAGCGAACGATGCCCGAGCCTGCATCCTCACCCTGCCAGCCGACGAGCAGGCGTCCGTCTGGAAGGCGGAAAATGGCGTGCACGCGAGAGAGTGGCGGTTGCGTATCGATGCCGAAGCTGGTGGGCCTGGACGCCTCTGTCTGGCCCTGGGTGTTGGTGACTAGCACGCGCCAGAAAAGCTCCTTGTAATCCTCAGCAAAGTTGTGCGTGTAACTGCCGGCATCTGCGCCCAACGGCTGGTTCAGCACAAGGTTTGTGAAGTCATCGTCGAGAGCCACCTGCAAACGTTGGCTGGCGGCGGAGCTTTGATTGGTGACAGTCCACTGGAAATTGACCGTGCGCGACGTCTGCCAGCTCTCATCGACGGGAGCGCGGTTGAGCGCGCCCGGATCCAGGTACCGCAGGCGGATGGCGTCGGCCCACAGCCCAAAGCCACTGTCGGTGCTCGTAATATTATCGATGTGAATGCTGGTGCTGTTGCCGGAGAACGTATATTTGCCGAGATACCTCCAGAGGCCAAGAGCGGCCTCCTGATTGACCGTGACATAGGAAGTGCCCAAGGGATCGATGATGCGATAGCGAGCGCCGTTGGTGTCTCTGGCCCCGGTGCGGCAGCGGGGAGCAAAGATCCATAGCTCATACTGGCCGGGCACGTTGACCTGCGGACGCCAGTCGGCCCAATAGGGCGCGACGTTGGTATCGGTCGTGGTCATGGCGTAATAGGAGTTAACGCCCCAGCCACAGCCGGCCGGCCCGCGCTGCCACCCTACGGGGCTTCTGGTGAAGCCACTTTGCGGGTCCAGCTCGTCATAGTATAGGTGCGGTGGTGTGAAATTGATGCGCTGGGCGATGGCGTCGCGCAGGGCGGGCAGAAGCACGTGCGCCTGATCGCCCGGGCATTGGGTGGTGCCGTAAACGTCGCGGTGACCCATCAGTTTAGGCAGGCCCCAGTCCATGTAGGGCAACTTGCCAGCGTCAAAAATGTCAATCTTCTTCTGGTCCGCTTTCCAGGCGAAGAGGTCGGCGGCAGCATTCATCATCGCCTGTGGCGGTGTGACATCGACGAAGTTGCCGATGAGAGAAAGGGCCATACTGCCCGCGTTGGCGTCGCCGGAATGGGTACCCACGACATCATCGCCGCCCAAATGCCCTTCGAAGATGACCCCGTTGATATCGACCAGGTAGTTGTAGCCGATGTCACCCCAACCGCGAGTGAAGGTGTGGAATTTCCAGATGGCGCGCACCGTCGCCGCCGAATCACCGCTGCTGGTGGTCACCGTATGGTGCAAGATGAGGTGTGTCACCGGCTCGTACCGCAGCCCATCAGAGTAGTTACAGGCGGGATCATTACACCACGCAATGCGGGGAATGACAGGAGGTTTTGGATAAGCGTTGGTAGCCTGCTGCAGCTCAGGCTGGGCCTCCTGTTGCGCAACCAGCTCCTCTGTCGTCGGGCCGGCCGTGGCGTCAATGAAGGTAATGCGCAGCTCCTCTAGATGGGGCGTTGGCTGTCCGGCGTCGCGCTGCAGATGGATGCGATACTGGAACTGGTCATGCGTCACGTCCTCGGCGGGAACGACGAGCATGTCGCCAATGTAGAAGGTGTCGCCCGGCTGCAGCAGATCGTGATTTTCATGGATGTCCAGCCATTCGCTCCAGCGCCCCTCTTTGGCCGTGCGGAACTGGAAGCGTAGCAGCTCATGCTCATCTTCTACGGGGAGACCGGCCTGCCCCTCTTGCAGGGCCGTTTCCGATTGGGGCGTGCGCCACTGCGGAACCAGGGCATTAAAGGCCAGCGGCGCGTCAAGAGGCGGTGATGTATAAGTAGCTGTGGCTGTACCCTGGGCCAGGGTGATCCCATCCCCTCCGACGACAACGTTGTCGCCGCCGCCGTTTGCGAAATCGAACCCGTGAAATGTTAGCTCCTCCGACCGGATGGCCTCGTCAGGCTGCAACGCCGGTTCTAAGGCTTCAGCGCGCTCACTCCCTGCCCAGGAAAATACAAGGAGATAGAGCAGAAATAACGTAATTATAGGGAGCTGCTTTTGCATACCATTACCCTCCCGTTCTAAATATCCATAATGTAGCGTATCTGCTACAAATTATCCATAGCCCCCTGGATTCACAACGGAACTATCGCTCGGGCCGGTCTCCTTTTTCATGTTGCGTATACTGCTCGGGCCGGTCTCCTGACCGTGCCCGCCGCTCTCATGTAGGCAGGTGGCTCGGTCGGGAGACCGGCCACAGCAATGTATTCGGCTCGGGCCGGTCTCCTGACCGTGCCCGCCGCTCTCATGTAGGCAGGTGGCTCG